>CAZLDN010000190.1:0-7016 GCA_964558355.1 uncultured Candidatus Solibacter sp. | reverse complement strand
GCTCCTCATACTCCAATTGCGCCGTCTTCGCCTTGAACGTCTCGGTCACCGCGCGGGCCCGCAGATAGGCGGAAACAGGATCGCTCGATACTTCCGGCTGACCCGGCATGCCCGAACCGCCACGCGGTGGGGTGCGCACACTGGGCGGCGCCGCCTGCGATCTGGTGGCCTGGTGCAGAGTCTGCCCGGCGAACGTGTTCCTCGCCCACTCCTGGTTGGCCCGCTCCGGGTCGATGGTCCCGTCCGGGTTCGGCGTGATCCGCTTGCTCTCGATTGCCTTCCGGACGGCGCCCTCTGTACACCCACGTGCCCGTGCGTATGATCGAATGGACACGCCCATTAGGCCGACACCGTAGGTACGCACCCTTGTGTGTTTAGATTCATTCACTTACCGTGGTGCGTACCGGGGTGCGTACCTGCCCTGCGTACCTGAATAAATGGCTGTAACTAGAGAGATTGTGCAATGCGTCCACCCGCCGTCAATAGTGGAAAGCCAGGTCCCAGAATTTGCTCCCAGCGCTGGGTCCAACGCGACGTTTGGCCACCATTCGCGCCGTGGTGCGCCGTGTTGCGTCGCGCGGCGCGGGTCGTTGAGTCGGCCATCCTTCTATCCCGGGCGCATCTGGGCGCCACCCGTTCGGTGCTCATCTGCTGCCATCGCCCCCGGACACGGAAGCCACGTCGGCATGTTCTCCACTGCTTCCCTCGACCGGAGCTGATTACATCCGACCGGATCAGATGGCTGACCACCGCCATTGAATCTTTCTCCTGAGAAGTTGAACTTCAGCCTTGCAATTCGCCGCCACTGAAGTGAGGTATGTAATCGATGCAACGAACCACCAAGACCACCAAACAAACCGCCGCCGCCTGCTACGCGGAACGCCACGCCGAGTGCGCGGACCTGCTGAAACACATCGCACACCGCCTCGACGAGCACCGGAAACACCAGGCGCAAGAGCCAGCCAACTGGGGCTACGCGGGCGACCTCGGCCACGTCAGCCAGGAACTCGCCTACGTCCTCGCCGCACTGGGCGACCGCAGCGCCGTCGACGCGAAAGGGCTGGATTACTGACGATGACCCGCGAAGAACTCGTCACCTGGGCCACGCGGAGCGGCTGGAAGCTCGACCGCTGGGGCCACCTCAAAAAGGATCTCGACACTGGCACGCATCGCCTGAAGCTGAGCCGCATCGCCGCGCGGCACGAAATCTCAACGCCGTGGGGCTGGGCACGCCTGGCCAGCGGCTACTACAAGAACTTGCACATCACTGCCGACGGGAAACACGCCGGCATGACCCGATAGAAAGGACAATCCCGATGACTACTTTCACCCTCGACAACGACAACGCCATCACGGCGTTTGCCGAATACGAAGATCCTCTTAACCATCGCGCTGGCGCGACCGGCGCGGTCTTCACCAGTGAAAAGGAACTCGCCAAACTCTCCGCCGACTGGCCGATGCCGCGCTTCGCCGACGTCTGGAACGACTTTGCCGGCGTGGTCCCCTTCGACGACCTGAAACCGGTCAAGAAGTTCACCGACCGCAAGACCGCCGTCGCCCGGATCTGGCGGGCCATCCAGGCACTGACGCCGGAACCGGCGCGCCACGCGGCCCCCGTCGCGCCCAAGACGGTCAAGACAACGACGAAGGAGGCCACCCAGCCGGAGGCGACGCGCACTGCGCGCGAAGGCAGCAAGAAGGCCATCGTCCTCGACATGCTCCGGCGGCCCGAAGGCGCCACCTTGCAGGACATCCAGGCGGCCACCGGCTGGCAGGCGCACAGCGTCCGCGGCTTCCTCTCCGGCGCCATCACTAAGAAGATGGGCCTCGCCATCGTGAGCGCCAAACGCGAGGACGGCCTGCGCGTATATCACATCGGTTAGGAGACTCGACATGGCACGCCCCGTCCAACACGCCAAGGACTACACCTACACCTTGCCTGGAGTCGCCTTCCGCATCCATCCTTCGCGGATGGACCGCTTCGCCGGCGCCATCGGCACCGTCGTGAACAAGACCATCCGCCCCAAGTCCGACGTCTTCCAGGAACTGCTCCGCCGGCAACTCGAAGCCGAGGCCATCGATCAGGCCTACCAGTGGCTCTCGGACGTACACCCCGGCTTCTACTTCGGCCTCATCGGTCCAGACGAGGCGGGCTGGCTACAGTACGGCTGGATCCCGGAGGATCAGCCTCAATACGAGGGATAGCCGGACACTCCACCGCGCGCACAACCCTCTCTGCCGCCGGGTTTCGCCTGGCGGCTTCTCTCGTCTACGGACCTTCCTTGGGCGAACGGCTGGACTTGGAGCGGACCTCGGCGGCCAGATCATCAATCCGGCCATGCACCCGAGCATCCCGCAGAACGGCCTCTGGGTGGCGTTCGTACGTGCCGTTTATCCTCAAAAATAGGCGGTGTTCCATCTCGGCGATTTCCCTCCGCACGTCGGCCAGCAGTGCCCGGTTCTGCAGGCTCACATAGGTGGCCACCAGGCCGGACACCAGCCCGATGGCTGGAACGATCAGCTTGAGCAGACCTTCATTCATTCGCCTTTTCCCTGTTCGAGGATGCGCAGTTCCTGGGACCAGTCGGCCAACGCCAGCACGAGTCCTTCGACATCCGGATGGCCATCGCGAAGTTGTTGTTCGATGGAGGCGATCTCTCTCCGGCACCGCTCGACTTCATACCGCCACTGGCTTTCGCTCAGCGGCGATCTCGTCGAAGCTCCGGCCGTCGCCTTCGAGCACTGCGGAATTTCCGCAGTGGTTCTGGTATCGCTGGACGATGACATCACAGTAGTTGGGTTCCAATTCGATCAGTCGCGCCTGTCGGCCCGTGCGCTCGCAGGCGATCAGCGTCGAGCCCGATCCGCCAAACGGATCCAGAACCGTATCGCGGCTCTTGCTGGAGTTTCGGATTGCGCGTTCAACCAACTCCACCGGTTTCATCGTGGGATGGATATCGTTTTTGACCGGCTTGTTGACGAACCATACGTCGCCCTGATCACGGGCGCCGCACCAGAAGTGCTGCGAGCCTTCCTTCCAGCCGTAGAGGATCGGCTCATACTGCCGCTGGTAGTCGGCGCGGCCCATCGTGAAAGTGTTCTTCGCCCAGATGACGAACGTCGACCAGTGGCCGCCGGAGTCGCGAAACGCCTTCTGCAGCGTATGCAACTCCGACGACGACATGCAGATATAGATTGCGCCCTTGGTGACGGTGAGGATGTTCGCGCAGGCGTCGCGGAGGAACTGTTCGAAACCGTCACCCAGATTGTCATTGGCAATCTTGCGGTGCGACTTCCCGCGCAACTTGTCCTTCATCGTCGCGCCGTAGTTCACATTGTACGGAGGGTCGGTGAAGGTCATATCAGCCAAGCCGCCAGCCAGCACCTTCTCAACAGCTTCAATCTGCGTCGAGTCGCCGCACAACACCCGGTGCTCGCCAAGTAGCCACACGTCGCCGGGCAACGTGACAGCGGTCTCCGGCGTTTCCGGCACCGCATTTTCATCCGTCTTGCCGGCGACCGCTTCCCCAGGCTCGGCCAGCAGCGCCTCGATCTCTTCGTCGCCAAAACCAAGGAGGCTGATGTCGAAGTCGTCCTCGCGCAGCGCATCCAATTCGACGTGCAGCATCGCTTCATCCCACCCTGCATTCATGGCTAACCTGTTGTCTGCCAGAACAAGGGCGCGGCGTTGCGTCTCGTTCAGATGATCCAGGACGATGACCGGGACCTCGGTCATCCCCAGCTTTCGGGCGGCCTGCAGGCGGGCGTGGCCGGCGATGATGATCCCATCACTGCCAGTGAGGATTGGAGAGGTCCACCCAAATTCGGCGATCGACGCCGCAATCTGGGCCACCTGCTCGTCACTGTGCGTGCGGGAATTTCTGGCGTAAGGGATCAGCCTCTCGACTGGCCACCGCGCCACCTGCAGGTCCGTCATGCTTTCCCCGGCTGAGCCGACTTCTTGAACAGGCCCAGCTCGTTGTTGAGATCGACGATCCTGCCGATCATCGGCACAACGACGGCAACAAGCCGTTCAAACGTGAACGACCGCGACAGCTCCTCAGAGGCGTCGTAGGCCTGCTGGATGACGTCGAGGACCAGGTCAAGCTTCTTGCGGCCCTGCCCGGGCAAGGGGATGGCGTCCTCGACGGCTTTGACGGCCGCAAGGATCAGCGGCAGCAATCGGAGGACGAGCATGATGTTTTTCATGAGGGCAACCTTTCTGTGAAAAAGGACCGGGGCGGCCAGCTTCAATGAGCGCGGCCGCCCCGGTTCGGAGGAGGAAAGTGGTTGTAAACTACGCCTTCTTGGTCAACGCCTCGGCGACCGCCGCCGCCACCATCGCACCGATGGCCTTGAGCGAGGCGTCGTCGATGGTCATCGTGCGCGCCAGCATCGTGTCCGCGGCGCCACTCTGAATCGGATTCCACTGGGCATCGATGGCGATGTCGGAGTGGCGCACGGCCTGCTTGCCGACCATGTTGGCCGTCTCGACCGCATTCTGCAGCGCCTGGTTGGCGATCACCTGGCGCTGATTGTCGAACTGCTGCGCGTCGGAGACCATCTTGTCGACAATCGCGCGGTTACGCTTGATCGACTCGAGCGACTCCTGCTGGTACTCGTCGTAGGTCCGCTTGATGTTCGCGAACACGACATTGCCGTAGCCGGCATTGACCTGCGACTGGTTCTTAAAGAACTCGTCCGTCCCGGTTTCGAACTCGCGTTCGGCCTGGTTCGGAGTGGCAACTTCGGGCATTTCAGATTCTCCTTGGTGGATTGATTGAGATAGAGACTGCGGATCAGGAAGCCTTGCGGCCCCCGTAGTGCGGCGTCGGAGCGTAATGCTGCATCCGGCGCGCATCAGCTGACTTTCGAATTGGCGGCCTGCTCCGCCGGGACACCCCGCTCGCCGGCAACGGCAGCGAAGGTCTTCCCCGTCCGGGTGAGAACAGGCTCCTCGCCGGTCAAATGCTGGATCCGGCGAAGGATCACGTCGCAATACGCTGGGCTGATCTCGGTGCCGTAGCCAACTCGACCCAGTGCGGCGGCCGCGGCCATCGTGGTGCCGCTCCCCATGAAGGGATCGAAGATCACGTCGCCGGCGTCGGAGAATGCCTTGATGAAGAACTCCGGGATCGCCCGCGGAAACGGCGCAGAATGACTCCCCTGCGATGATTCCGTCTTTGCTTCGATCACATTCGAGGGACGGGCGATGCCTTCCCGGCGTCCATCTTCGTCACGGCTGCCCGGCTTGCTCGCCGCCTGGCCGCGCGCCCCCGTGCCCAGCAGCCCACTTCCGGACGTCGACTTTGGATTGTCAGGCGAGTAGTCGAAGCAGTCCTCCGAGAGGTGGCCCACGGCCGTCGGACGAAACTTGATTTGCGGCTGGACGCTGAAATGAAAAACTGGCTCCCACGCATTCTTGAATCTGTTTCCCCAGCCGCCGGGGACACCGTTGTCGGTCTTGCGCCAGCAGAACTCATCGACGAACCGCCAGCCCGCGCACGCCGATTTCAGCTACGAGCAGGTATCCCAGGTCTTGCGCCAGCAGAACTCATCGACGAACCGCCAGCCCCACTGCCTCACATGCGCCAGCGTCAAATCCTTCACATAGAGGCTGCGTTGCCCGTCCTCGGCATGCTCCTTAATGTTCAAGAAATATGAACCATCGTGCGCAAGGACGGATTCGATGCCCGCAGCCACGGCTCGATACCAGGCGACGTACTCGTCCGGCGGCATAGGCTGAAAACCGCTCGATGGATCATACTCACGCTGCGTGGCGTAGGGCGGGGAAGTGATGGCCACGGCCGCCTTCCCGCCGGAGAACAGCGTGCGCACGACCGCCGCATCGCGGCAATCGCCGCACAACAACCGGTGGGACCCAACGATCCAAAGATCTCCAGGCTGCGTGACCGCGACCGCGGGCGCCTCGGGCACCCCGCCATCGGACTCCTCGGCTGGCGCGCCATCTTCCGATGCATCCGCCAGCAAGACATCCAGGTCTTGATCGCTGAAACCGGTCACGGCAAGCTCAAAGCCTTCGGCCTCGAGCGCGGCTAACTCCGCCGCCAGCAACTCGTCGTTCCAACCGCCAAGCTCGGTGAGCTTGTTGTCGGCCAGGATGTAAGCCCGCTTCTGCGTGTCAGTCAGGTGATCCAGCACGATCACCGGCACGTTGGCCAAGCCCAGTTTCTTCGCGGCCAGCAACCGCCCGTGGCCAGCGATTATGCCCGCGGCGGAATCCACCAGAATCGGCGACGTGAATCCGAACTCAGCAATCGAAGCCGCAATCTGCGAAACCTGCTGCGCCGAGTGCGTCCTGGCGTTTTTCGCGTATGGAACGAGGCGGTCGATCGGCCACAACTCGATCCTCCGCGCCATGGCGGGATTGAACATCTCAGCCAGCGCGGAGCCAATGACCGCCAGGCAGTGCATCTGACACCCTTGGAGGCACCAGGAAAGCGTTCGGAAACTCATCCTGCGAAAAGACGGCGCAGATTCGGGAGGCCAGGATTCTCTCGATCCTCGCTGGGTCAGATTCCCGAACCAATGAAGGCGCGATTTGCCGCGCCATGGTCAGCATGGAAGTTAGCGCCTCGCTACGATCAATCAACCGCCGAGCGCGTTCCTCGTATTCGATCTTCGCCAGGCGTGCTAGGTGCTCGTCACGTAGGTGTGCGCTGCGCTCAACGCCCACCTGCGGCACAGAGTAGGTCAGCTTCGTCGGTTCAGTTGGGCTCCATGCCGCGTTTCTGTGTGGGCGAGTCCTTCGGTCCCACTGGCGGTCCGCCACCTCGGGATCGATCCGCCCATCCGTGGTTTCGATTCGGTGGCTGCGGATCGCCTTTTGGACCGCTGCCAGACTCACACCACGGTACCGGGCATACGCACGCAAGCTAAGCAGTAGCACCTTCACGCCCCTTTCCCCGGCTCAACAAGAAACTTCGAAACTCCCCCAAGGCTCTTCGCTGCTCGCCAGAAGTGACCCAGTAGCGTTCGCTTGTAGTGACCCACTC
>CAZLDN010000189.1:0-7040 GCA_964558355.1 uncultured Candidatus Solibacter sp. | reverse complement strand
GACTGTACTATAAGGCCTTCGCGGAAGCAAAGCCCGCCGGCGAATTTTCGCACCAGGAGGTCTCTCATTATCCCTTCACCTGTCCCCGAAACCGCCTACGCCGCTGTCTTCGCCGTCGACTGGGCCGATCGCCAGCGCGGCTGGGCCCCCGAGCGGTTGCCACGGGGCGCGGCGTGAATCCGCCGGGGTTTCGGCTCACCGGCTTGGCCCGCGCAGACCGCGGGTGGCTGCGACTGGCTCTGATTGTCCTCGCACGATGTTTGGATTGGTTGGGGGCGGATTGGAACGCTCTGTTTGGACTGGCCTCTGGAAACTCGCCGCCGAAGAGCTGAACCCGCCGCCGCAAGCGGCGCGGCTGGCGGCTCGGGTGGTTGGTCTCGCTGGAGGCGAGACGGACGGAGAGCACACCCGCTGTCGAAAATCAGATCCCGGTCCGGGGAAGCGGGACCAGGGGGTCCCGCGCGGGTCGGGAGACCCGCCCTCCGGTTTTCAGCAGATTAGGCCGCCCGGACGCGGCCAAGCGAACTCTGTCGAAAAGCGCACAGGCGACCCGCTCTCCGCGTTCGCGGTTCCGGGGAATTACCTCAAGACGATGGGGCCGGCGAAGGTTACGATCAGGGCGGCGGTACCCAGGAATGATCCGAAGGGGAGTTCGTAGGTGGCGGTGTCCTGTTTTTTCAGCTTGATCCAGAGGAGGCCCAGAACCGTTCCTATGAGCGAGCCCAGCATCAGGGTGAGGAGGGTGGATTCGAAGCCCAGGAATGCGCCCAGGAATCCGAGCATCTTGATGTCGCCGAAGCCGAGTCCTTCGATGCCCCGGACGCGCTGATAAGTCACGGCCATCAACCAGAGGCCTAGCGGAAGCAGGGCGGAGGTGGCGAGAGCGTCGATCAGCGAAGTCAGCGGACGGGATTCGCCGCCCATGAACAAGGCCACGATGCCGGGGGGCAGAGGCGCGATGGGGGCGAGCATCAGGCCCAGGGCCCAGCCGGACTTGGTGAACTCGTCGGGCAGGATACGGGTTTCAATGTCGGTAGCGATCAGCGCAACCAGCCAGGCGCCGAAGATGCACCATTTCAGGCCGGCCCAGGTTGGTCCGTGGGTGGAGATGGCGAGGTAGAAGAGCAGGCCGGTGAGGGCTTCGACGGCGGGGTAGCGCCAGGAGATGGGGAATTTGCAGGCGCGGCAGCGTCCGCCAAGCAGGACAAAGCTGACCAGCGGCACGTTGTCGAACCAGGAGATCCATGCGCCGCACTGGGGGCAATGGGAGCGGGGGATGGCAACGGAATAGTCGTCCGGCAGGCGGGAGATGCAGACGTTGAGAAAGCTGCCGAACAGCAGTCCGAAGGCGGCGGCGAGCCAGTTCCAGCCAAGCGGTTGTGTGAGGAGGTCGATCAACGGGCCAGTTCCCTGTAGATCTCCAGGGTACGACGAACGACGTGATCGGCGTGGCATTCGCTGACTACCCAGTCACGGGCGCGGCGGCCCATGGCCTGGGCACGGGCGGGGTCGGCCAGGAGCGACTGGAGGGCGTCATCGATCTCTTCGGCTCCGTTGCCGACGCAGAGGCCGGTTTCGCCGTGGCGGACGATTTCGGGCAAACCGCCGACACGGCTGGCGACCACGGGGACGCCGTAAGCCATGGCCAGGAGAACGGCCGAGCCGAGACCCTCCATCTGGCTCAGGTAGAGAAAGATGCGGGCGGTGCGGAGGCCCTCTTCGAGATTGCGGGTGAGGGTCACGGGAGTTGTGATCGCCGACAGGAGTGCGCCGCCCTTGAGGGGGTCGTCCATTTGGAGGACGAGGATGCCGGCGGAACGGTCGCTGGGTGAAGCAGGGGGGATGATGCCGTCGCGAACGATGTGGATTTTGTCAGAGGCGACGCCGGCGGCGATCAACTGGGCGGTGGCGTACTCAGAGACGGCGAGATAGGCTTTGGCCCGGCGGTACTTCCAGCGGTCGAGCCATCCGCGGCCGACGGGGAAGGCGACGCGGCGCGAGACGAGTATGGGGCATCGCGAGGCAAGGGCGGCGAGGGCATGGGAGCGGCCGTCGTGGCAGTGGGCGAGTTGGGCGGAGCCGGAGTGGGAATAGATGGAAGCGATGGAGATGGGATGGGCGTTGAAGCCCTGGGCGCGGGCTTCGGCGAGAAGGGGTGCGGCGGGGCGGGCAAGGAGGGTTTGTTCGATACCGGAGTCGCGCAGACCGCGCATGAGGAGGAGAATCTGGCGCTGGCCGCCGCGGAGTTCGCGGCCTGTATCGAGGTGGAGGATGCGGATCATGGCTGACTGACCGTATGGTCGATCATGGCGAGCGGGACCCGCTCTCTGCGTTCGCGGCCTGTATCGAGGTGGAGGATGCGGATCATGGCTGACTGACCGTATGGTCGATCATGGCGAGCGGGACCCGCTCTCTGCGTTCGCGGCCTGTATCGAGGTGGAGGATGCGGATCATGGCTGACTGACCGCCCCGTCGAAAGACGTGCCTGACTGATTGGCGGCGGACGGGCTGAAGCCCTTCGCAGGCTGAACAGGCTGCTGAAAAACCTTCTGCTGGGTCCGATTGGCACTCGGCAACACCCGCAAGTTGTTGATTCTTCGTTCGAGCGATGCCAGATTCTGGCCGTTTCCGGCAGGGCGGAGCCTTTTTTCAGCGGCCTGTGAAGCCTGCCCCACTGGCGGCGGACCGGGATGAGGTGGAGGATGCGCATCAGCTCATGAACCGCGCCTTGGCATATTTGAGGAAAGTATAGATGGCGGCCATGTAAGCGATGGCGAGACCTTCGATGCCATCGAGGAAGCCACGCTGGAAGAAGTAGGACCTGACGAAAGTCCAGGGGGGATCGAAGAGGAGTTGGCGGTAGCCGACGGGTTTCTTCTGGGCGACGATCTCCTCGGCGGCCAGGGTGGTGTAGCGGTCCATCGTCTTCAGGTGTTCGGAGAGCGAGCCGCACGTGTAATGGAGGAGGTTTCCTTCGAGGTGGCCGATGCGGCCCTTGCAGACGACGCTCTCGTGGACGTAATCGCCTTCCCAATGGGCTTTGCGGCGGTCGAAGAGGCGGATTTTGCGGTCGGGATGCCAGCCGGAGTGGAGGATCCAGCGGCCAAGGTATTGGGCGAGGCGCGGGAAGGTGTGAGCGTCGCAGTCGGAGCCCTTCTTCTTGAGACCCCAGATTTCGCCTTCGAGATCCTCGCTCAGAGCTTCGTCGGCGTCGATGGAGAGGACCCAGTCGTGGGTGGCCTGGCTGGAGGCGTAGTTTTTCTGGCCGGAGTAGCCGCGCCAGTTGGCTTCGAGAACGCGCGCGCCGTAACGCAAGGCGATTTCGACGGTGCGGTCAGTGGAGCCTGAATCCACCACCACGATTTCGTCGCAACAGCGCAGGCTCTCGATTGCGCGGGGCAGGTTGAGTTCCTCGTTGTAGGTGATGATGGTGGCCGAGATTTTCATTGGCCCAATCCACCCTGTGGGCTATTGTACTGGACTGGCGAGGCGATGAAGGAGACAACAAAGATGGCGGCGGTGAGGGCGAACAGGGCGATCCGGCCAAGACCCAGACCCGAGCGGCCGAAGACGTGGAAGTGCTTGCGGCCGACGAAGAAGAGGATGACGGCCCACAGCCACCAGGGCCAATAGACGAAGCCGAGCGGGATCATAACGAGGATGGCGCCAAGGGCAACCTTCCCGTGGAGGTCGCCGCAGAGGGCATAGATCAGGTGGCCGCCGTCGAGTTGGCCGACCGGCAAGAGGTTGAGTGAGGTGGCAAGCAGGCCGACCCATGCGGCGCGGGCGACCGGGTGGAGGCTGATGTCCGCGGGCGCGACGCCGGGGAAGACCAGCGCCTCGGCCCACTGCATCAGCAGGGGGGCGCCGAACGAGATCTCGCCCATGTTGGCGATTCCAGGTACGACCCGGGACAGCGCGAGGCCGATGCCCAGGGCGGGAATGAGGAAGACGAAGCCGGCCAGGGGACCGGCGATGCCGATGTCGAACAACTGGCGGCGGTCGGCGATGGCGGAGCGGAAGCGGATGAATGCGCCAAAGGTTCCGATGAAGGTGGGAGCGGGGAGAAAGTAGGGCAGGCTGGCGCGGACACCGTGCCAGGAGCAGGCGAAGTAGTGGCCGAACTCGTGCGCGAGGAGAATGCCGAGCAGGCTGATCGAGTACGGCACTCCAGCAAGAAGGAGGCGCGGGGTACGCCAGATGTCGATGAAGATGGACCAATCACGGTCGAGGTCGAAGGAGGGAAGGTTCTGGTCGAAGTTCAACTGCAAGCGTGCGCCGAGGACGGTCGCCGTCAGGAAGGTGAGGGCGAACAGGAGCACATGAAGCGGGAGACGCCGAAGGGTGGACGTGGGTGTTGACTCCACCAGCGCTAGTCGAGCGATTGCAGCTCTTTGCCGGGCTTGAAGCGGACAGCCTTGCCGGGCGGGATGGCCACTTCGTCGCCGGTCCGGGGATTGCGGCCAATGCCGGTCTTGCGTGGGCGGACGGTGAAGATGCCGAAGCCGCGCAGTTCGATGCGCTCGCTCTGAGCGAGGGCTCGTTTCATGGACTCGAAGACCGTTTCGACGGCCATTTCGGCCTTGGTCTTGGTGATACCGGTCCGGTTGACAACCTCGTTCACGATGTCGAGCTTGATCAAGTTCGCCTCCTCGGGGTAACCGGGTGGCCCGCCGGGCTCCGGTCTGTTAGCAAAACCCATGATATGATTAGGTTTTTCGGCTTGTCAAGCAGCCCATCAAGGACATTTTCGATTATCCCGGAGATAGTTTTGGACCAGGAGAGTTTTCGACAGGCCTGTGCGCGGTGGGCGACAGGCGTTTGCATAGCGACCGTCACGGGGTCCGATCACCTGCCGCACGGCATGACCGTCAGTTCATTCACGGTGGTGAGTTGGCACCCGCATCTCGTCCTGGTAGCGATCGATCACCGGGCGACAGCGTACAGGCACTTCGCGACTGCGAACGGCTATTCGATTCATGTACTTGGGGACGATCAGGAAGAGCTGTCAACGCGCTTTTCACGGCCCGGCGAGGAGCGTTTCGAGGGGCTGGCTCTGGGGGTGGGGATGACAGGCGCGCCGGTGCTGCAGGGCGCGCTGGCGGAGTTTGACTGTGTGGTGGCGGACCGGGTCCATGCGGGCGACCACACGCTGTTTATCGGAGAAGTAAGAAGGGCGGCCTCGCGGGAGGGCCGCCCATTGATTTATTTCAGCCGCGCTTACCGGCGGGTGAGCGGCTGACGCCAAACTGCTCTTAGCCGGCCAGTTCGCGGGCTTTGGCGAGGGCGGCGTCGTAGTTGGGGTGTTCGGCGACTTCGGGGACGTATTCCACATACTGGACGACGTTGTTCTGGTCGACGACGAAGATGGCGCGCGATTCGATGCGCCAATCCTTGATCATGGTGCCGTAGTTTTCGCCGAAGCTGGCGAACTTGTGGTCGGAGATCATCTTGACGTCGTCGATGCCGAAGCTGACGCACCAGCGGTTCTGGGCGAAGGGCAGGTCGACGCTGACGGTGTAGAAGTCGATGTCCTGGCTCTTGGCGGCCTCGTCGTTGAAGCGCTTGGTCTGGGCGTCGCAGATCGGCGTGTCGAGCGACGGCACGACGCTGAAGACGCGGACTTTGGCGCCGGTGGCGGCCAGCGAGATGGGTTGGAGACCCTTGTCGACGGCCTGGAATTCGGGGGCGGGGTCGCCCACCTTAAGTTCGGGTCCGGCCAGTTCGAGCGGGCCGCCCTTGAACGTCGTTTGTCTTGCCATGAATTCTCCTCGGAATATCCTGTATCCAACCCTGCCCGGTGGAGCGCTGCCATTTAGAACAAGAGAGCCTGCTGAAAGCCGGCTGCAGCCTGGAAAGGCTGCCCCACAACGCCGGAACCTGCCACTGGGGTCTGACGAACTTCAGTTTAGCAACTTCGACAATTCTTCCGGCGAAGTGACGGGGGCGAGACAGGCGAAGTCGCGGCAGAGGTAAGCGGCGGCCTGTCCGCCGATGGACGACATTGCGGCGACCTCGGGGAGCCATTTTGCCAGAGCGTCACGGGTGGGGCCTTCGATGGCGGCCAAAAGTGTCGCTTCGGGCAGGAAGCGGCTGGCCGCCGCTGAGGCGAGGGCACGCAGATTGTCGTCGAGCGAAGCGGCGGCGAAGACGACTTGAGTCTTGGGCGCCAGGTGGAACATATAGGCCGAGAGCATGGCGGGCAGCGCCGGACCCTGGTCGTTCAGGCGCGCGGCGAAGGCTTGCAGCGCGCGTTCAGCGGCTTCCTGGAGGCGGGGCTCACGCGTGTAGGCGGCGATACGCAGCAGGGCCATGACGAGCGTCGAGTTGCCGGAAGGCTCGGCGCCGTCGTAGTCGTCCTTGAGCCGGAGGATGAGGTCGGAGGAAGAGGCCGCGCTGGAGAAGAAGCCGCCGTGTCCGGGATCTTCGAACAGCGATACGGCGCGGTGGGCGAGGTCGAGCGCGGTTTCCAGATGCACGGGGTCGAAGGTGGCCTCGTAAAGGTCGATGAAAGCGAGGGTCGTGAGGGCGTAGTCGTCGAGAAAAGCGGGCACGGCCGCCGCACCGTCGCGCCAGCGGCGAAGGAGCGCGCCGGATTCGGGATCGCGGAGGTTCGAGAGAAGAAACGACGCGGCGCGAGTGGCGGACTCCAGATAGCCCGCGGCCAGCGCCGGGTCGACGGACTGGAAGACGCGCGCGCCAAGCGAGAAGGCCGAGATCATGATGGCATTCCAGCCGGCGAGGATCTTGTCGTCGAGATGCGGTCTTGGACGGGTTGCGCGGAGGCGGAAGAGTTTTTCCGAAGACTCGGCGAGGGTGTGCGAGACCTCGGATGGATCGGCCTGTGAGCGGCGGGCGATCTCTTCCACTTCGACGTCTTCGAAGAGGATATTTCTGCCGGTGAATTCGCCGTGCGGGTCGCTGTGGGCGTTACCGCCGTCGCCGCAGCCATAGCGCCCGATGAACCAGGCGGCGGCGGGCGCGTCGAGCGCGGCGCGGATCTCCGATGTGGACCAGATGTAGAAAGCGCCTTCGCTCTT
>CAZLDN010000188.1:0-7294 GCA_964558355.1 uncultured Candidatus Solibacter sp. | reverse complement strand
AGGGGAGGAGCCGCGAGGCTTCCCCCTATCCCGATTCTTTGCGGGTGGGGCAGGCACTTTGCGTGCCGCGTCGACAATCGTGTCGACGCCCGGGCAGGCGTCCGCATGAGTGCGGACGCGGCAAACACGAGTGTTCGCGCCACATCACCGGTCGCGCTCCGAGTAGCCGGTACGCTCGGACTCTCTTGCGGTTTAAGTTACTTGAACCCAGGTCGCGCTTTTGTGTCGCCCCTCTTTCTTGTTGTCCAACTTGCTCGACTGTGGTACTCTGGAGCTGGTTCCCGCCGCGTTCCCACCCGCCCAAAAACCACATTTGTCACTTGAGGTGAACATGAATTTTCGTGGGATTCTGCCCATAATCCTTACTTGCCTTGTTGCTGCTGCCCTGCCAGTTGGCGCCAGCAACGTCTTCGTCCTTCCGCCAGGAGGACAAGGCGGCACCGCGCGCGCCTTCAGTGAGGCATTAGTCGCAAGTGGAGAAGTCCTCTTGCCGTCCGGCATTCATAGCGTTCTGGTCTCACCGGACGGGAATAAAGCGATCTTCCTTTCCGCGAACACTTCCGCCCCCGTAACTTTCGTGACCCTGGCCGGCGGCCAGGTTTCCGGAGCAGCGCGAACGATCCAATTGGATGCGTTCGGAATCACTTCCGGCATGTTGACGCCGGACGGGCAGAAGTTGGTCGCGATCGGCGGAGCCTATCCCGGAAAGCTCTTCATCATCGACCTCGCAACCGAGGCGGTGCTGTCTTACGGGCGTATACCGATCAATGCGTTTAGTCTCGCTACCCCCACTGACTTCGTGATCACCCAGGACAGCCGGTACGCCGTTGTCATGAGCGTTGGCGGGGCGCGGATGGCTGCGTTCGAGCTGCGTACCGGCGTCAATGTCGCCCAGGTGCCGTTGGTGGGGTCGCCCAACGCCATTAGTGTCTCCCCTACAGGGTTGATTTTCATCACCGGCGCATTAACACTGTCCGAGTTCAGGGCCGAACCGCCGTTTGACAGGATCGCCTTCTCGAAACTCCAGGTGTCGCCAGGGAAGTTGTACTTCTCTCCCGACGGCCGCTACGCGCTTGCGCCCAGTGAGACAGGCAGCAGTTTCTCGGTCATCCTCTTCGACTCTGCGGTCCCAGGCACCAACGACACGGGCGAACCGGTCTCCATGGGTGTCTTGAATGCAGTCCCGATCGTTATCGGGGGCAACGTCGCCAAGCCAACGCGGATCTATTTCAAGAACAATAACCTGGCAATGGTCTACTTTGGCGAGGCAGGGCGTTTCTTCAACGTAACCGTGCCCGCCATGTCAGGCGGCGTCATCGAAACGAGTTTTGGCTGGGTTGGACCACTCACGGGCGTCACCGGTGTGGCGTTGAGCGACGAGTTTCCGAGCGGCAAGTACATGTACTACACAGACCTCGCCGGCCCGTTCGCTGGCCAGGTGACACGGCTGGATCTGACGGGGGTCTCCCAGCCATCCAGGACACTGGCATTCTTCGGCACGACCTACTTCGGGAAAGCCGCCAGCACCAGCGCCCCGGTGACTGTCCTTCCATACAGCGCCGGCCAGACGGTGGCGCCCAGTGCAGTTCTGAAGCCGTACTCGGTGCGGGTGCTGGATAACAACGGGCGGCCTGTCTTCAACACGCTGGTGAAATTCCTGACCGGAACTCAAGGCGTGAGCCTATCGATTCCCGAGACGCGCACGAACCTCGCAGGGTTGGCTTTCGTGACGGCGACCGCGCCTGCTCTGAACGGAAACTTCATCGTGACCGCGGAGGCGAGCGGAGTGTCCGTCGCGCTCACGTCGACAGTGGCTGGCGCGGTGGGCGGAGGCGGCGACGTCGTAGGCGCTCCAAAGGTTGTGAAGGCGAGCGGCGACGGCCAATTGAGAGCGGTGCTGTTTTCGCCGCCCAGTCCGTTGGTCATCCGCGTGGTGGATGCCGAAGGGAATCCACTCGCCGGCCGGGAAGTCACCTGGTCCGCGCAAAGTGGAGTTTCGTTGCAGGGGAGCACCACCGCGCTGACCGGTGTGAATGGCGAAGCCACAATAAACTGGATTGGAATTGCGTATCCGACGTATGGGGAAGCCTTCATTACGTACTACATCACAGCGACGGTGCCGGGGATCGGCATGGCGACCTTTACCGAGACCGGCTATGATCAGTACTACCTCGGGATACAATCAAACCCGGCGGCGCAGCTTGAAAGTCCGACGCTGGAGAATCCCAACATCACGATGAAGTTTGGGACGAAGGCCGAGGATGCAGTCCAGGTGCACGTCTTTGCTGTGGTGGGCGTCATCCTCAACGCGCCGTTCCCCAACGTAGGAGTCGAAGTCAGGTCAGTGAACCAGGATCCCCTGGCCGGACCCGTTGCGCAGTGCGAAGGCGGCCTGATCTTCACCAAACAGGATGGACGGGCCTCCTGCACGCTGGTTGTCAAGGGAAAGGTTGGTTCGACTAATTTGTTGATCGACGTCGGCGGCGGATTCAGCCAGCTTGGCGCATCGGGCATTGGCCAGTACGTGCTGACCGTGACGCCTGGCGACCCCGCGGCCCCGGTCATCATCCTGGGCAACAATCAGAAGGGCAAGCCGGGCGAGTTGCTGCCGACGCCGCTGACGATCGAGGTCTCGGATGGTTTCGGCAACATGTTCAGCGGATTGCCTGTCGCATGGGCTCCGCAAACCGCGGGCAGCATCACGCTGACCGATGCGTCGTTGGTGACGGCGTCGAACGGCCGGGCCAGCACCAGGGTTCGCTTGGGGCCCAACCCTGGGGTGTTCGATCTCAAGGTGACGGTGGCCGGCAAGGAAGCCATCTTCAAAATGACGGTGGAGACCCAGGTTGCCGGGTTCAATAAGGTGTCCGGAGACAACCAGACCGGCGTGATGACCGGCCAGCCGTTCCCCGCGCCACTGGTGGTTCGCGTGACAGACACCCTGGGCCAGCCAGTAATCGGCGCGACGGTGACCTTTGCGGTGACAAGCGGACAGGCGGCAGTGAGCGCCAACACCGCGGTGACGGCCAGTAACGGCCAAGCCTCGGTGAACGTGACGGCAGGCGTGGTCGCGGGCAACATCACGATCAGCGCTTCGATTCCAAACTTCCAGGCGCTGGTGTTCAACCTCGCCAGCCGGCTGCCCGGACCCGTGGTTACCTCCACGTCGTTCAGAAACTACTCGACCAACGAAGCCGGGATCGCGCCGGGCCTGCTGGTCAGGATCAGCGGGCAGGGCGTCGCGACCGGTGTCAACGGGGAGTTCTGGGCGAACATGCTTCGCGCAAGACTGCCCGAGAGCATGTTCGGATTCAAGGTTGAATTCGTTTGGTCGGGCGGCAGAGCGTTCGCGCCTGTCATGGCGATCAGCAATTCTGGCACATTGGAGTGGGCGCTGGTTCAGGTTCCGTTTGAACTGACCGGATCCACCGCTTCGGCGATTGTGTCAGTAGGGGAAGGAAACACCACGGTGCAGAACATCCCCGTCCAGCCCCTGATGCCTGGCATTATCGAAGACAACTTCGACGGAGGGCGTAGAGCCGCCATCGCCGTTCGGTCCGACGGTCTGGTTGTCACTCCAACCACCCCCGCGCGCAAGGGCGAAATCGTCCGGATGTACGTCATCGGCATGGGTCAAACCACACCGTTGTCGTCGACCAACCGGGTAGGCGAACCGAATCAGGTGATCGCCTTGCCGGTGCAGGTCGGCCTCGAGGGAGGCAAGGCGGCGACAGTGGTCGAAGCGAAGATGGCGGAGAACCTGGTGGGAATCTACGAGATTCTCTTCGAGATCCCGCAGGATGCGCCGTCCGGGTCCGATGTGGCGATTGCCTGTTCGGTTGTCACCGGGCCGACCTCGGCAACCTGGTCAAACGAATCCAAGATTTCGATTCAATAGTTTACACCGCAAGCACACCAAACGCGCCGGTTGGCCTCCGGGCTGTCCGGCGCGTTTTCCTTCAGCATCCTGACCGGCCGGCAATCAGCGGGAGCCACTCAACCCCTTGAAACTTCCATTCGCAGCCCGTAAGGCCCCTGCGGGTGGGATTCGTTGACCCCTCCATGGCCTATTGGGTAAACTGAAAATCGGTACGCCCTGCCTGGACGCTTCCCGAAGCGCGCCGATCCACTATGACATTTTGATGGTTCGCGTCATCACGAACCGTTGGGGTGAGGTGAAGCAAGCAGGAGCAGCGGCGAGAGCTTGGAGGTTCGCATTGGCTGACGTCAGCAAACACATTTTCACGTCGGAATCGGTCACCGAAGGACATCCCGACAAGATTTCCGATCAGATCTCGGATGCGGTGCTGGATGCCGTTCTGAGCGAAGACCCTATGGGCCGCGTGGCCTGCGAAACATTCATCACCACCGGCCTTGTTGTTGTCGGCGGTGAAATCACGACGACGTCCTATGTCAACATTCCGGACCTGGTCCGCAGCGTCATCGACGACATCGGCTACAACGACGCCTCCTACGGTTTTGACTGCAAGACCTGCGGCGTGCTGAATGCAATTCAGTCGCAGTCGCCCGACATCGCCATGGGCGTGGACACAGGCGGAGCAGGCGACCAGGGCATGATGTTCGGCTACGCTTGCGACGAAACGCCCGAGCTGATGCCCCTGCCAATCATGCTCGCCCACAAGCTCGTCAAGCGCCTCTCAGACGCCCGCAACAATCAGGAACTGAACTTCCTGCGCCCCGACGGCAAGTCCCAGGTCAGCGTCGAGTATGTGAACGGCAAGCCCGCGCGAATCGACGCAGTGGTCGTCTCAACGCAGCACCACGACACGATTTCTACCGAGGATCTGCGCGCACAGGTGAAGTCGGGCATCATCGACCCCATCGTTCCCGCCTCAATGGTCGACGCCAACACCAAGTTCCACATCAATCCAACGGGCCGGTTCGTCATTGGCGGGCCGCATGGCGACACGGGCCTGACCGGCCGCAAGATCATCGTGGACACCTACGGCGGCATGGGCCGTCATGGCGGCGGCGCCTTCTCCGGCAAGGATCCGACTAAGGTGGACCGGTCGGCCTGCTACATGGCGCGTTACATCGCCAAGAACATCGTCGCCGCCGGTCTGGCCAGCCGCTGCGAAGTCCAACTCGCCTATGCCATCGGTGTCGCAGAACCGGTTTCAGTCCTTGTGGACACATTTGGGACTGGCTTGCTTGATGAACAGCGCTTGGTCGAGATCGTCCGCGCCAACTTCCCGCTAACGCCCAAGGGCATCATCGAGCACCTGCAACTGCGCCGCCCGATCTTCCGGGCCACCGCCGCCTTCGGCCATTTTGGACGGACAGGCGACGGCTTCACCTGGGAAGCGACCGGCAAAGCGGCCGCGCTCCGGGACGAGTCCCGCGTGGCCTCCGCCCGCGGCTGATTCTTTCTTATCCGCAAGTTGTTCAAGGGCCGCCCGCAAAGGGCGGCCCTCTTGTGTTTGGCCCTCTGACTAGATCGGAGGGCTTTTCCATTTACATACCCGCTACCGCCCTGGCTTGCTGAAACAATTTCTTGCGTTGTTTTGTGTCTAGTTATATAACTAGAGATAGGAGGGCGCATGGGCTTCCCCACCAAGGTCCAACTCATCAAACGCAAAGACAGCGAGCAGTGGTACATCAACTTCCCTTCCGCCCTTGCCCAGGCCATGGAGTTCGAGCGCGGTGAAACCGTGGAGTGGGTCATTGAGGACAAATCCCAACTCGTGCTCCGCCGCCGCGCCGTGCCTGCGACGACACTAAAAAAAACGAATCCCGGGCGTCCCTGATGTCGGCCTGGCACAACCTGTTCGACGCGTCTCGCCCGGCCTTCGCGCAGCATCGTACTTTCGAGCGGGCCCGCGGCCTCGGTCTGTCTGCGCTCGCTTGTTTGGGCCGCCGCACCTTGTCCGGACTCCTCTGCGCTTCCGGCCAGCAGTTTCACGACTGGTCGGCCGCTTACCGACTCTTTGAACAAGAGCGGCTCGACCCCGCTCAGTTGTGGACCTCCCTGCGGCATCGCCTGTTTGACCAACTACCTTCCTCCGGGCCGGTGGTCGCGCTCATGGACGACACCCTGCGTCGCAAACGCGGCAAGCATGTAAGCGGAACCTCTTGGCGACGCGATCCGCTCGGCCCCCCCTTCGCCAACAACTTCATCTGGGCCAGTCGGTTTCTCCAACTCTCCATTGCCCTGCCGGAGCACCCGGAACAAGCAACCTCGTCCGCGCGGGCCATCCCCGTCGATTTGCAGCATGCCCCCTCTCCCCGCAAACCCTCCAAGAAGGCGTCCCCGGAAATGTGGGATGCCTGGCGCGCGGCTTCGGCACTGGCCACAGTGAGCGGACTGGGCGCTCAAAGGATCGCTGCTTTGCGCCGGGACCTCGATACGCATCCCGGCGGAACCTCACGCCGCCTGCTGGTCTGTGTCGATGGCACTTTCACCTGCCGTGCTGTCTTCCGTGAACTGCCTGAGCGGACGACTCTCATCGGCCGAATCCGCAAGGACGCCAACTTCCATGCCCTGCCCACCGCCGAGCAGGAAAATCGCGGCCGAGGCCGTCAGCGCCGCTATGCGCAACGACTCCCCACTCCGGAGCGGTATCGCCAGGATTCTTCCATCCCTTGGCAGAACGTGCGCGCATGCGCCGCCGGCAATACCTGCGACTTCGAAATCAAAACCATTGCGCCCCTCCGCTGGAAGACCGCCGGTGGCGATCGGCAACTGCTGCTGCTGATCATCCGCCCCGTCGCCTACCGCCTCAAACAGGGCGCGGATCTGAACTACCGCAAGCCCGCTTATCTCATCTGTACCGATCCCACCCTGCCTCCCGAGCAGATCCTGCAGGCTTACCTCTGGCGCTGGGAGATCGAGGTGAACTTCCGCGATGAGAAAACTCTGCTCGGCTTCGGCGAACCCCAAGTCCGCACGGAAGCCTCCGTCCGAACTACGGCTGCTTTCTTCGTCTTCGCTTATGCCCTCCTGCTGCTGGCCCTGCATCAGTGCCAACTCGCGCACACACCCTTGCCGCCTCCACGCTGGCAGCGCCGAAAGCCGAAACGCCCACAACAGCGCGTCTCCACACCACAAGCCATCTCCATGCTCCGCGCCTGCTTGTGGTCCTCTGCGCTGGGCCTCTCGAATAAAAACGGCTTCGCTATGATCAACCCAACAACAGCGAAGCCGCCTCAAATCCAATTTGCCTTGAAATCCGCTGTCTTGTATGCGACAGGGTAGCCAAACACGAGGCCCCCGGCAAAGCCGGGGGACTGGCGTTTGGCCTTTGACTAGATTTTCTCCCAAACATTTCCTCTT
>CAZLDN010000187.1:0-7424 GCA_964558355.1 uncultured Candidatus Solibacter sp. | reverse complement strand
TGGATTTGCCTTCAGGGGTTTTGGGGCCGGAGGAGTGGGTGACCCCCTCTCTGCGTTCGGGGTTGGAGGGGACTGAGGCGGCCGGAGCGGGATCGGGGGATCCCGCGCGGACGAGGGCGTCCGCCCTCCGAGGGGTTGGGTTGGAGGAGTTCGAGTTGTTCATAGGTGTTCCTTTCGGTGGCGGATGGAGACCGGCCAACTTGCGAAAGTATGGGGGTGGAATTTGGGATGGGCGCTTGGATTTGACGGAAGTGGTTGATTCCATGGGGACGATTTTGTTCTTAGGGCTGTGACTCGCGACGGGCGGGGGGTCGATTCGTGGGATGGCGCTCGGTCGAGAAGAGCGCAGCGCAACCCGCTCCCCTGAAAATGGCCATTCTCATGGCTTGTTGCGGCCGGCAACGGCCATGGGGAACTCCGTCGAAAATGCGGTTAGGTACCCGCTCTCTCTCCATTAGGCACTTACGTAACTCCTGTGTTTTCAGCAAAGCTACCTGCGAGCGCCTCATGGTTCTCATGACGCGCGCAGCGCGTTGAGGACTGCGTTCGCGGTTCCCGCGAGTGGGGCGTGTGCCTGGTCATTCGGCGGTCAGCATGTTCATTCACTTGGGCGGCCCTAGCGGGGCCATATGGACTCTTTAGCAGCGGGCCGGCATCTTCAACCGGATGAAATGCGAATGGTCCGACGCGCAGTAGCGGGGCCGCCTGCCCGCAGATACGTCCGCCTGTTCGGCGCAAGATTTTCAGGTCTGTTTTGCTGTGTGTGGGTCTACAATAGGGCAGGCACTCAGAGAGCGCTGGATCGCACGAGGTGCTTTATGGTTGCGCACTGGACTGCCAGCGGGAAGAGAGTCCGGCCCTACGGGCACAGGGAGGTCGCGCTTTCCGTCACGCGGTATTCGAGAAACGGCCGGACCTGCATGAGGCTGATGGCTGTCGAAAACGACCGTGAAACCGAGCCTTGCGCGGTATGCACGGTCAACCTCCCCAACGTGCCCATGGCCGAAAACGAGGTCGCCATCAAGACCTGGTTCGAAAACGCCGGCATGCTGGGCTGGCTGATGGATCAGGGCATCGTCTCCGCACCGCTGCACTATGCCTACTTCGCGGGCGTCTTCATCCCCATCTGCTGTTTGCTGATGGGGAATGACGACGTCTCTTGAGGGATGATCCTCGAACGAAGAAAGGGTGGACTGGCTCAAGCCAGCCGGGTGTGGCGAGACTGGTTTGGCCATCCAGAAACCTGTCTCTGCTCCAGGCTGTAGTGATCCCGCGGGCGTGGAAGAAGCAGCGGCGATTGATGGAGGCGCGATAGGGATCGACGGTGGAGATTTCGACGGGGCCGGAGGGTGTCAACACGAAGCATTGACGGTGCGAGGGAAGAGGACCCTGGCGAGGGCGTAGCGCCGGCGGAGGCGCTCGATGAGCGCGCCTGAATCGCTGGCGATGGTGATGTCGAAATCCAGGTCGCTGTAGGGGAGGACCGCGTCACCGGAGGCGACACTCCGGCGGACACAGACGGCAAGGATTGAAGGGTCGTTGAAGACGGTGTGGGCGAGCAGGCGCGCGGCAAGGCGGCAGATTGTAGTGCCGCGGGCCACCGCTGATTATATAAACGGCTGTTGTGTAGATTCAAGGCGAAAGGGCCGGCCTTAACAGCCCGTGGCAGAAGTCCCGCGAGCCGCGTTGCGAGCGCCGCCGGGCCGGGATGCGAATATCGGCGACGAAGGCGATGCCATCCATCGGCGAGGAGCCGATGTGAAGCAGACCGCCCGGCGCCGCCGCAACCCGAAGGGCAGCAATGATTTGCCGCGATAGCTTCGTTGGCCGTCGTCGTGGATGAATAGCATCGACTTCCTCCTCCCGCCTCGCTCTCGCGGCAAATCCTCAAGCTGCGCGGCCGCACGCGACTTCTACCACGGGCTGTTAGGGCTTTTCTTGCTGCTTGCGCCCCCTCGGCCACGAAAAGGGACAACAGACAACTGCAATGTGTTTCGCGTTGCGGGGACCGCCTTGCTTGCAGAGCGAGACCTCTCCGATGTCGTCCGGCGCAACCGGCTTGGCTGAAATTCAGGCCTTCGCGGAAGAAAAACCCGCCGCCGGAGTTTCGCGCAAGGAGGCATCGCATGAAGCTGACAGGCACGGGTTGCCGGGTCACCCGCGGAGCCGGACCGAGGGGTCCGGCGCGGACGAGGGCGTCCGCCTTCCGGGAATATGCCTGTGCGATCGTGACCGGGTTTGGAAGCTGGGAGCTGCGATTCATTGATGTTCGGGCATTGGGGTCCGGATCAGCGGCGGGTGTATTCTTACCTTGAAGGAGACGGGCATGTCTGATATTTCTCGCCGCGGGTTTGTGGGGGCATCGCTGGCTCCGGTTGTTTATGGGGGAGCTGCCCAGGCGGCTCGGGTGGCACCCAGCGACAAGGTCCGGATTGGGTTGGTGGGGTGCGGCGGGATCTCCAAAGCCGACACGAACGCTTTCCTGGCGCATCCGGAGTGCGAGATTGTCTCGATCAGCGATGTGGACGACGCCATGATGGCGAAGACACTCACTCGACTGAGCGAACTTCAACGTCCTCGCCCCGAGACGGCGAAAGACTACCGGCGCGTTGTCGAGCGCAAGGACGTGGATGTGGTGCTGGTCTGCACGCCCGACCACTGGCATGCATTGCCGGCGATCGAGGCCATGCGGGCGGGCAAGGATGTGTATGTAGAAAAGCCGCTGGCCACGTCGGTTTTGGAGAGCAAAGCCGTGCGCGACGCGGCTCGCGAGACGAAGCGGATTGTCCAGATGGGCACGCACTGGCGCAGCGGCGAGCACTATGGGGAGGCGGTGGAGATGGTGCGGTCGGGCAAGATCGGGAAGGTGCGTCAGGTGCGGTGTTTCGCGTATCTGGACTGGGTGACCGACTGCGGCGCGCCAGCCGATGGACCCGTGCCGGCGGGGGTGGATTACGAGATGTGGCTGGGTCCGGCGCCGAAGCGGCCGTTTAATGCGAACCGGTTCCATTTCAACTTCAGGTGGTTCTGGGATTACGGCGGCGGGTTGATGACGGATTGGGGCGTGCATCTGATCAACATCGCGCTGTGGGCGATGGGTCCGGAGTGGCCGAAGAGCGTGATTTCGTCGGGCGGGAAGTATGTTCTGCAAGACAACACGGAGACGCCGGATACGCAGATCACGGTTTACGATTTCCCGAGTTACACGATGATCTGGGAGCACCAGGTGCAGTGCGGGTTGGGTCCGGACAGGCGCGAACATGGGGTGGTGTTCACGGGCAGCGATGCGACGCTGATTGTGGACACGAGCGGGTGGGAGGTGATCGCGGAGCCGAAGAAACGGACGTCGGTGGTGGAGATGAAGAGGCGGTATGTGGCGGATGAGAGGGTGAGGGTGGCTCATGCGCGCAATTTCCTGGATTGCGTGAAGTCGCGGCAACAGCCGGTGGAGAATCTGGAGGTGGGGCACCATGTGACGGCGGTGTCGCAGTTGGGCAATGTGGCGTTGCGGTCGAAGAGCCGGATCGAGTGGGACGCGAAGGCGGAGAGGGTGGCGGGCAATGATGAGGCGAACCGGCTGTTGTTCAGGCCGTACCGGGCGCCGTGGAAATTGGGGTGATGATGGCCCTGCAAAGGGATGGCGCGCCCGGACCGATTGGGACAGCCGAGGCGGCGTTGGCGCAGGCGGGTCTGGTTGAGCGGCGGCTCAATCCCGCCAGGAGACAGATCGAGCAGGCCATCGAAGTGGAAGTGCGGAACTCGATGCAGGGACTGGCCACGGCAAGACAACGAATCCAGGCGGCAAGGGCGAGCGAACGCGCGGCCCAAGAGAAACTGGAGAGCGAAATCCGGCTGTTCCAAACCGGGGAGTCGACGAACTTCCTGGTGCTGATGCGGCAGAACGAGTTGATCGACTCGAAGCGGAGAGCCGTGACGGCGACGCTGCTGCTGAACCGGGCGGTGGCACAGGCGCAGAAAGCGATCGGGACGGCGCTCACTGCGCACAGCATCCGCCTGGATTAGAGACTCGTACCCGAAGAACTCGTGGACGCCCCGGGCCTCGGTATGGGAAGGCCGATTGGGCCTCATTCTGGATTCAATCGTGTTCTTGGGCCGCAATCAGGGATATGATCATACTGGGAGTATGAAATGTCCAGCATCGAACGCGTGACCGTCAGCCTGCCCGAGGATCTCGTCAAAGACATCGACCGGCGAGAGAAGAACCGGAGCAAGTTTGTGGCCGAGGCCGTCCGTCACGAACTGGATCGCCGCCGCCGTGCCGAACTCCTTCGATCGCTCGATTCCCCTCATCCCGAAAGCGCTCACCTTGCCGAACAGGGCCTCGATGAATGGGCGCGCGGCCTGCCCGAGGAAGTCGCCGAAGCGCTCACCGACGGCGCCGCCGGCAAGCCTGTTCGGTGGGTCCCTGGCGAGGGTTGGGTGGAGGAGAGCGAGTGAGACTCGGACGCGGCGCGGTTGTCTCCGTGGAACTCGACCACACGACTGGTCATGAGCAGCGTGGCGTGAGGCCGTGTATTGTTGTTAGCGATCCGGATGTCATCAGCGGTCAGCGGTTTCCCCTCGTGTGCGTGGTGCCCGTCACGGGAACCCCGGGCGAGGGCCTCCTTTACCCGCCGCTCGCACCTGGTCCAAGCGGCCTCGCCAAGCAGTCCTTCGCGCTGATCGACCATCTGAGGCCGATCGACAAACGCAGGATCCGGCGCGTCTTCGGCGAACTTCCGCCGGAAGAGATATCCGCCATCGACGAGGGTCTGGCTGTCTTCCTCGGCTTGGGCGGCAGGCTCCAAGTCCCGGGCGCATCACCGGTCCAGTGAAGACACCGGGGATCCTCACCGATCTCCCACACACCGCTTGAACGGAAGGGGTGAACATCCGTTGTAGCGCCGTTCCAGCGGAGCCGGACCAGGGGTCCGGCGCGGACGAGGGCGTCCGCCCTACGATCGGCGGATGCTCCGGCTTGTTCACTGCTCCAACCGGTAGTTCGGGGCTTCCTTGGTGATCACCACGTCGTGGACGTGGCTTTCTTTCAACCCGGCGATGGAGACCCGGAGGAAGCCGGCTTTCTGCTGGAGTTCGGCGATGTTGCGGCAGCCGGTGTAGCCCATCCCTGAGCGGAGTCCGCCGACCAGTTGGTAGACGAGCTCCGACAAGGGACCTTTGGAGGCGACTCGTCCTTCGATCCCTTCGGGAACGAGTTTGCCGCTGCCGTCCTGGGCGTAACGGTCGGAGCTGCCTTCGGCCATGGCGCCGAGCGAACCCATGCCGCGGTATGCCTTGAAGGTGCGGCCCTGATAAAGAATCGTCTCGCCCGGACTCTCGTCCGTGCCGGCGAAGAGGCTGCCGATCATCACCGAATCGGCGCCGGCGGCGATGGCCTTGGTCACGTCGCCCGAGAACTTAACTCCGCCGTCGGCGATCAGCGGAACGCCCGTCCCCCGCATGGCGCGGCTGCATTCGGCGATTGCGGTGATCTGCGGCACACCCGCGCCGCTGACAACACGCGTCGTACAAATCGACCCCGGTCCGATGCCGACCTTGACGCCATCGACGCCCAAGGCGACCAGGTCGCGCGCGCCTTCGAATGTGGCCACGTTTCCGGCGATCAGATCGACGCCCGGCAGGTTCCGCTTGATGGCGACGACAGCTTCCATGACGCGTTCGCTATGGCCGTGGGCGGTGTCGATCACCAGGACGTCCACCTTGCGCTTCACCAGTTCCTGGGCGCGTTCAAGGAAGTCGCCCGTGGCGCCAATCGCGGCGGCGACCCGGAGGCGGCCCAGGTCGTCCTTGGCTGCGCTAGGGTAATTGATCTTCTTCTGGATGTCCTTGACGGTGATGAGTCCCTTGAGGGCGAAATCCTTGTCGACGACCAGGAGTTTCTCGACGCGGTGCTTGTGGAGTTCCTTCTGCGCTTCTTCGAGGGTGGTGCCGACGGGGACGGTGAACAGCGGGTCCTTGGTCATGACCTCATGGATTGGGAGGTCGTGGCGGTTTTCGAAGCGCAGGTCGCGGTTGGTCAGAATGCCGACGAGTTTGCCCTCGCGGACCACGGGGACGCCGGATATGCGGAAGCGCTTCATGATGTCGAGCGCCTCGTAAATTTTCTGATCGGGATGGATGGTGATCGGATCGACGATCATGCCGCTTTCAGAGCGTTTGACGCGATCGACCTCTTCGGCCTGGCGGTCGATGGTCATGTTCTTGTGGATGACGCCGAGGCCGCCCTGTTGCGCCAGGGCGATGGCCAGATGGGCCTCGGTGACGGTGTCCATGGCCGAGCTGACGATGGGGATGTTGAGCGCAATGTTGCGGGTGAGTTGCGTTCGGGTGTCGGTTTCGGCAGGGACGACGCCGCTGCGCGCGGGTTTGAGCAGGACGTCGTCGAATGTCAGGCCTTCGGAGAGTTGCTCGGGCAGCATTGATTTCTCTTATAGTAGCGAAGGTTTCGGAAACGCCGCAACGGAGGGGAGCTTACACGGCGCGGCGGGAACCGAACACAGCGGCGCCGACGCGGACGATGGTGGCGCCTTCCTGGATGGCGGCTTCGAGGTCGTGGGACATGCCCATGGACAGTCCGGCGAGGCCATGTTGGGCGGCAAGCGACCGGAGGCGGCGGAAGTAGGGGCGGCTGAGTTCAGGGTCGTCGGACCACGGGGGCATGGTCATCAGGCCACGCAGGTTCAGGTTAGGCAAGGCCCGGATGGCGGAGACCAGGCCGGGGAGATCTTCCGGCGGCGCGCCGTGTTTCGACTCTTCAGGCGAGAGCTTCACTTCGATGTAAACGTCGAGCGGGCGGGCGGCCGCATCGAGGCGCTGGGCGAGTCTTGCCGAGTCGACGGTCTGGATCACCTGGAAGAGTTCGCCGGCGCGCGCGGACTTGTTGGACTGGAGGTGGCCGATCAGATGGAATCGCGCACCGGCCAGGGACGAGACTTCAGGCGCTTTGGATTCGAACTCCTGGACATAGTTCTCGCCGAAGTCGCGCTGGCCGAGAGAGTACGCGTCAAGGATCGCCTGGGCGGGAAAGACCTTGGTGACAGCGAGTAAAAGGACGTCCGAGCGAAGACGTCCGGCGGCGGCGCAGGCGCGTTGGATGCGCTCTTCGACAACTCGGAGTCGCGCGGCGAGGTCGTTGCTAGGCACTCATCCGGATTCTACACTGACCTGGACCACCTGCCCGCGCCGGACACGTACTGCGGGCCGGGATGGCGGCGAGGCGCCGATGGTATTCTGATCGTCGAAGTGGAAGGTTCGGAAAGCAGCGGTGGCAGGGGACGTTCGACGCTCGTCGTCGAAGATGCGGCGTGGGTGGAGATGGTACGTCGCGCCGAAGCGGAGTATCCGGGAGAGTGCTGTGGGGTGCTGTTGGGCGAAACGGGCGGGGAGGGGCGAGTGGTCAAGGG
>CAZLDN010000186.1:0-7532 GCA_964558355.1 uncultured Candidatus Solibacter sp. | reverse complement strand
TCGGTGGGGCAGGCTTCACAGGCTGCTGAAAAACCTTCCGCGGGGTCCGATTGGCACTCGGCAACACCCGCAAGTTGTTGATTCTTCGTTCGAGCGATGCCAGATTCTGGCCGTTTCCGGCAGGGCGGAGCCTTTTTTCAGCGGCCTGTTCAGCCTGCGAAGGGCTTCAGCCCGTCTGCGTCCGGGCTGCCGTCCGTGACCGTCCGACACCCGCCCAAGCGGGCCACATCAGCGCCAGACAGACGAGCACCGGCCATAGGATCACCCTGACATCGCTGCTGCCCGACGACACCCAACCGGCGATCCAGGGTACGATTGCGCCGCCTGCCGCACCGGCGGCGAAAACGGGCGGGCCAAGCCGCCGCGAAGCGTTGCCGTTGCCCGCTTCCAGCGTCGCCACAGTGTTGGGAAAGACCGGTCCGAAGGCGAGTCCAGCCAACGCGGCGATCAGCGTCATCGCCGGAACGCTTCCGGTGAACGCCAGCGCCGCCGCCGCCGCGGGACCCACGATGAGCGAGACCCGCATCAACTGCGGGAAGGTGAACCATCGCAAAAGCACTGCGGCCAGCACCCTGCCCACCAGCACACAGCCCCAGAATGCAGCCAGCGGGGCCGTCTCGAGCCCGGACCCGGCGCCAAGCCGCCTTACCGCCAAGGTTGGCAGCCAGCCTGAAAGGGTCGTCTCCGCGCCGACATACAGGAACAATGTCGCCGCCACCGCCCACTGGAATCCGCCGCCCGTGCTCTCCTCCGTGTGGACGGCCATGCTCGATGCGCGCGGCACGGTGAAGGCCAGAGCCAGGGCCGAGATGACGCCTGAGACCGCCACCAGTCCCGCGACGCCCGGCAGTCCGGCGTGGTCCCGCAACCAGGCGACGATGACCGGCCCGGCCACCGCGCCCGACCCGTAACAGAGATTCAGCCAGTTCAGCCCCGCCGCTTTCCTCTCGCCCGAGGTCTCTGCCACCAGCAGATTCGACGGCGGAATCAACAGTCCCAGGCCCAGTCCGGTCAGAAGGATCCCCAGCGCCACAAGCCGCGCATCGGTGGCCGCCAGCATCACCCCGCCAGCCGCCAACATGAGGTAGCCCAACACCAGAACCCGCCTGTATCCCCATCTCGCAAGAAGGGTCCCGCAGACCAGCGCGCCCACCGCGGCGCCCCCGAACTGCGCCGTGAACAGCGCCCCCGAGCCCCCATCGCCCAACTGAAGCCTGGCCGACAACGCAGGCAGCAATGGGCCCAAAATCGTTCCCGCCACTCCGCTCAGAAAGAAAGCGGAGAAGATTGGCCACAACTTCATCGATTTGATCGTCTCCCTTGCCGCCCGCTGCCGCGCCGAACTTCAGTTTATCTTGTTCAGCGCTTCGATCCATGCCTGGTTCGGACTTGCCGTTTCCCTGATAAACTTTGATCGGTCGCTCTCATGGCACAATCTGAATCCCATCCCACCCGCCGCGCCGTCCTGGGCGCGTTTACCATCGTTCCGGCGCATGTCCTCGGCAAGACCGCGCCCTCGAATCTGGTTCAAGTCGCGCAGATCGGCTGCGGCCGCATCGCCCGGGCCATGGAGTTTCCCGGACTGTTGCGCAACTCGGACTCGGCCCGCATCGTCGCCGTCTGCGACCTCGATTCAGTTCGTTTGGCCGACGCTAAATCACACATTGAAACGACTTACTCGCGCAAGTATGGCGAAAACTACGCCAAGGTGAAGACCTATGGCGACTACCGCGAGATGCTCAAGGACCCGTCGATCGACGCCGTCGCCATCTCCACACCCGACCACTGGCACGCCCAGCCCGCCATGGAAGCCGCGCTCGCCGGTAAGGACGTCTTCCTTCAGAAACCCGCGTCACTCACCATCTCCGAAGGGCGTCTGATGGCCGATACGATCGCCAGGACCGGCCGCATCTTCCAGCAGGGTTCGCAACAGCGATCCGACCCGGCGTTCCGGCTGGCCTGCGAACTGGTCCGCAACGGCCGCATCGGCAAGGTCCTGGAGATCTTCGTCGGCCTGCCCACCGATCCGGTGGGCGGCAACCCGGCGGCCATGCCAGTGCCCTCGAATTTGAACTACGACGCCTGGCTCGGTTCGACGCCGGTCATGCCCTATACCGAAGACCGGGTCCATCCACAGACGCCTGGCATCAAGGGGCGCTACGAGCGGCCGGGCTGGCTTCGATTGGAACAGTTTGGCGCTGGGATGATCACGGGTTGGGGCGCTCACCATATTGATACGGCCCATCTGGCCATGGGGTTGGAGCATTCAGGGCCCATCGAGATCGTGGCCGATGCGTCGTTCCCGAAGGAGGGGCTGTGGGATGTCCACGGCTCTTACCATGCGCGGATGAAGTACGCCAACGGCGCGGTGATGTATGTCAGCGACAAGTTCGAGAACGGCGTCCGGTTCATCGGCGAGGAAGGCTGGATCTGGGTGACGCGAGGCCGGTACACACCGGGTCAGGGCCGCAGCCGGACCATCAGCGCGAGCGACGAACGGTGGTTGAAGGAAGGCATCCGGCCGGGCGAGATCCGGCTTCACGCCAGCCCGAAGAACGACCATCACCTCGATTGGATTGAAGCCATCAAGTCGCGCAAGCCGGCCGTCGCCCCGGCCGAGGACGGCCACCGCTCCTGCTCGGCCTGCTTGCTGGCTCATGCCGCGATGAAGACAGGACGGACGTTGAAATGGGATCCGAAGACTGAGCGGTTCATCGGCGATGCAGAGGCCGGCAAGCTGCTCTCGCGGCCCGAGCGCGCCCCGTATGGCGCGGCCCGTGCGCTGGCCCGGTAGTCTGGTCCGGTGATCGGCTATAGTCAGATCGATATGACACGCCGGTCCTTTCTATCCTCGCTGCCGGTGGCCGCATCGGCTCTGCGCGCCGCCGCAGCGCCGCCGCCCAACATCGTATTGATCCTGGCCGACGATCTGGGCTGGACCGATCTTGGCTGCTATGGCTCGGACCTGCATCTGACGCCGAATCTCGACGCGCTGGCCCGCGGCGGCATGCGGTTCACCGAGGCCTATGCGGCCTCGCCGGTCTGCTCGCCGACGCGCGCCTCGATTCTGACCGGTAAGTACCCGGCGCGTCTGGGCATGACCATCTGGCGCGAAGGTGCGCTCGCTCCGCCAGACCGCAAGCGCGCGCTACTGCCGCCGCCATCGATCCCAGACCTGCCGCCTTCGGAAATCACGCTCGCCGAGGCATTGAAGCAGCGAGGCTACCTGACCGCCGTGGTTGGGAAATGGCATCTCGGCGACGCCGGTCACGCACCTCAGTCCAATGGCTTCGATATCAACATCGGCGGCACGCATTGGGGCGCGCCTCAGACGTTCTTCTACCCTTACTCGGGGTCGAAGCGTTTCGGCGGCGAGTTTCGTTATGTGCCAGGACTCGAGTTTGGCCGCGAAGGCGAGTATCTCACCGACCGCCTGACCACTGAAGGTCTGCGCGTGATCGATCACGCCGCCGGCCGCCCCTTCTTCCTCTATCTCGCCCATCACGCCCCGCATACGCCCATCGAGGGCAAGCCGGAGATTGTCCGGCGCTACCAAGCCCGCATCAAGGCCGGCATGCGCCACCGCAACGCCGCCTATGCGGCCATGATCGAGAGCCTGGACGAAAGCGTGGGACGGGTGGCCGCCCATCTGAAGCAAAGGAAGTTGGATGGCAACACGCTGCTGGTGTTCATGTCTGACAACGGCGGCTACATCAATCCGTTCGACGGCCAGCCGGTGACCGGCAACTCGCCGCTTCGCTCGGGCAAGGGGTCGCTGTACGAGGGCGGCATTCGGGTACCACTGATTATCAGTGGTGCGGGCGTAGCCAAGCCGGGAACGGTTGAGTCGATGCCAGTACTTTCGACCGATCTGTACCGAACGCTACTCGATGTGGCGGGCCACGGCGGCTCGGAAGGCTACCGGGCGGCGGTGGATTCGGTATCGTTGGCGCCGCTGCTGGCCGGTGGCTCCAGACCGGCTCCCCGCGGCCAGATGTGTTTCCACTATCCGCACTATTACGCAACCACGACGCCGGTTTCGGCCATCCGTATGGGCCATTGGAAGCTGATCGAGTACTTTGAAGGCCCGAGGGTGGAGTTGTACGATCTGGCGAATGATCCAAGCGAGATCCGTGATCTCGCCCGCGCCCGGCCCGAGATGGCGCGCGATCTGGCTCAGACGTTGAAAGCCTGGCGGGAACAGGTGGGTGCGCGGTTGCCAGAGCCGAATCCGGATTTTCGGCCGTAGATGAGCGGAGACGGAAAAAGGGCGCGGACATCAAAGTCCGCGCCCTATAAAAGACGGAGCTTGCTGAACTTGCGCCTAGGCGACCATCAACTCTTCAAGAATGTCGAGGTTCTCTTCCTTGGCTCTGTCAGCCAGTTCCTGGCAGGTGATGCAGAACGGGGTCCAGGGGACCGCGTTCAGACGTTTGGGGTTAATGTCTTCGTCGCAGTGGACGCACACGCCGAAGGAGCCGTCGTTGATGCGCCGCAGGGCGCCACGGACGTTCCTTAGCAGTTGGGATTCCCGGTCCAGATTGCGAATGGCGAGTTCACGCTCGGCCGCGTGTTGCACTTCGTCGAGTGCGTCGGGGGATTTCTCGATGACGATGCCATCGCGGTCGCGCACAGCGTGGTTTAGCTCGGCCATCTTGATCTCGAGCATCTGCCGGTATTTGTTCAGCTCCGTTTTTGTCACTTGTCTGCCTCCAGTCTTGTCATATACCCCTGTAGGTTCGCAGTCCCTACAGGTCTTTAGTTGCTTCGGGTGTCAGATCCTCTCACAGGATCTAGACGCTCGACGAGTACGGCCGGTTCCAACATCTTAGCGAATACTGCTCATGTAACCTGATGTAAGCATTCCCTAAGCTGACGACACCACGGATTCGTGTGGTAGGCCGAGCAACCGTTTAGGATATCACAACACAAGCAATTTTGGGGCCAGTCTCACACTTTTTTCGCCCGACGATTGAACTCATCCTCCACGCATGACCCGCGCCGCTACCGTCGCGTCCGTTTCGGATCTCTTCAAAGAACAACATGCGAGGTCGCATGGTACTCCAACTCATCGGCCAGCGCAACCCAAATCATTAGCGTTGCAAAGGTAGAGACGGCATTTTCTTGGGAAAGTTTCAGATTCTTGACTAACTTTCATCATTCTTGCCGTTTTTGTTTGGCTAGCGGGGCGCCCAACCGACGTGGCCGAACGACAGGCCGAGTTCGCGGAGGCCGCCTGGTTCGCGGTAAGTCCTTGAAACTGTAATCTCGACGACCAAGGCGGCCCTCCCCCTCACGCCTGGCGGCGCGGGCAGACGGAAATCAAAGGCGAGGTTCTGCTCAGTGATGTTTCCCTGCCCGATTCGGGCGCCATCGACGGTGACCGTGACCGTAAGCGGGCCGTCCTTGAGGCAAATCTCAGGCACATATCCCGCGACGCGTAGCGCCTGGTCCAATTCACCGGGTCCGGCGAGCAGGAGGACGCCCTTCCGGGCCATCCACCGGGAGCCGCCTTCCGGCTCGTACCAACCTGGGCCGAGGTCCTGTGACGCGGCGGCGTGGGAGAGGTCGATCTGCTTCGGGTGGCTGCCGAGCCAGTCCTTCGGGATGGACCTGGCGTAGCGCTTGGTGATGTTTCGGAACCGTGTCTGCTCAACCTGATAGACGACGGCGCGGCCCCACAGGACTTCGCGGGCGGCGGCGGATTTCGAAGCGATGGTCAGGGCCATATCGCCGAGTTCAGGGTGGTACTCGATGCCAGATTCCGAGCCTGGGGCGAGCAGGACGTCATTCAAGCCCAATAGCTTATGCGGGCCATCGAAGAAGCCGCCCCAGTAGGTCTCGGTCGTCAGGCCGGTGAGCAGGATGGTCTTGCCGGGATGGAGTTGGCCGGCGCGTTCCAGGCCTTCGAACAGGACTTTGAGAACCAAACCTCGTTCGTAGTGCCAGTTCTCGATGGTGCGGGTGACGGGGAAGGCGAAGGCGAGTTGGATAGCGGCGACGGAGGCGGCCGCGAGCGTCAGTTTGCGGCCGGAGCGGGCGAGCAGGGCGGCGAGGGCGAGCGCGAGCCCAAGGGAGGGGGCGGCCAGGTAGTAGACGAAGAAATGGTCGCGCAGCGGCAGGATGGGGGCCAGCGTAACCAGGAACCAAACGAATCCATAGGCGGGTACGCGGTCGCCCCGGCGCCAGGATATACCGGCTAAGCCTAACAAAACAATACCAGCGATCCAGGCCGCAGCTTCCCAGGTCCAGGAGGGGAGTCTCCAGTACGGCGTGGCTTGGCCTCCTGCCAGGGCAGTGCCGAGGTAGCGAACCAGGGTCGAGGCCATCTCCAGATTCCAGTGCTGGGCGTATGGCCCTGAGGTTGGTTTGGCGGCGACGGTTTGGTGGAGGACGAAGTAGAGCAGCGACACGGCCCAGTAGGGCAGGGTCCGTTTCCAGTGTTGGGGGGCGAAGAGAAGGCACCAGGCTAGGGCGAGGGCGGGGAAGACGATGTGGATCTCAAGAGCGCCAAAGCCGAGAAGGAAGACGCCGAACGAACTGATTGTGGCTGCGAGCGTGCGGCGCTCGGCGGCGCGGATGAACAGCGTCAGTGAGGCTAAGAGAAAGAAACTACACAGGACCTGGTTGAAAGTGGACAGCCAGGAGACGGGCGTGGCGAGGCCCGGGTTGATCACCCAGATGAGTGGCGCGAGGCCGGCGGCGAGGCGCGAGCCGGTGAAGCGGAGGGTCAGGCTGGCGAGCAGCCAGAGCGAGGCGATCTGGGTGGCGGCGACGAGGGCGTGCATGGGCCTGGGGTCGAGTCCGAAAAGCCCGTAACCTGCTAAAAAGAAAGCGCGTTCCGACCACGGGCGGATGGTGCCCTGGGCCTGGGGCATGAAGAGCAAGCGGGGCAGGTCGCGCCAGGAATCAAACGAGAGCCATTGCAGGAGCCAGGCAAAGTCGTCCTGCTGGAACCACGACCTAAGTCCATGAGAATAAACAAACAAGAAGAAGATTGGCGGGACAATCCAGGGCCAGCAACGGGCGACTCGCTGGCTCATGGCTCTATGAAGCCTGCCGATGCGGCGATCAGGCCCAGGTCGCGGGACTCATCGCCCAGGCGGGCGACTTTGTCGAGTTCGAACTCGACAACCACGGCGTCCTCGGTCAACGCCTCTTTGGGCACAGGGAAGGTGACGGTCTGCTGTCCGGCGGCGGTGAGGCGTTGGGGTTCAAGGGGGCGTCCGGCGACGGTGGCGCGGATGGTGAGGGGCAGCAACTGATCTGCGATGGCGTCGGCGACGGCGCAGGCGAGTTCGAGTTTGGCGCCTTTGAGGCGGCCGCCGAGGGGCGGGCGCAGACTGATGGCGAACTTGCGGCCGGTCCAACGCCAGGCATCGCTCTCTATCTGATAGAAACCATTAAGGAGTTGCGACTCATCGCGAGGCTCACCCATGGAGATTCGCGAGGAGAGTTCGGCGGGTTCCTCGACCGTGGCGGCGGGGTCTTCGTCGCCGTCCGCGCGCGCCCGGGTGAGCAGCGCGCGGGGG
>CAZLDN010000185.1:0-7647 GCA_964558355.1 uncultured Candidatus Solibacter sp. | reverse complement strand
GCCCGATGCCGAACGCCTTCGTTGTCACCTTCAACCCCGGCGCCGCCTGCTGGCGCTTGTACTCGTTCTGATCCACCTTGCGGGCGATCTCCTTCACCAGGTCCAGCGGCAGATCGCACTGCAGGGCGATCTCGGCCGGTGTCAGCATGTCCTCGACATAGCTCTTCAGAATCGCGTCCAGTACGCCGTAATCGGGCAACGAGTCCGAGTCCTTCTGGTCCGGCCTCAATTCCGCGGACGGTGGCTTTGTGAAGACGCTCTCCGGGATCACCGGCCCCTTGCGGCGGTTCACCACACGGCACAACTGGTAGACCATCGTCTTTGGCACGTCGCTGATCACCGCCAACCCGCCGGCCATGTCGCCATACAGCGTGCAGTAGCCCACCGCCACCTCGCTCTTGTTGCCGGTCGTCAGAACCAGCGCCCCCCACTTGTTCGAAAGCGCCATCAGCGTGACCCCGCGCAGGCGCGCCTGTATGTTCTCTTCGGCAACATCGGGCGCCGCGCCGGCGAAAATCGGCGCAAGCGTCTCCACCATCGAACGGTACGCGTCGTTGATCGACGCCACCTCGAACCGCACGCCCAGGTTCTCGGCCAGTTCGCGTGCGTCGGCCAGTGAATGATCCGAACTATACGGGCCCGGCATCCCCACGCCCGTCACGTTCTCCGCGCCCACCGCGTCCACGGCGATCGCCGCTACGAGAGTGGAATCCACGCCGCCGCTCAATCCGATCAGCACGCGGTGGAAGCCGCATTTCTTCACGTAGTCGCGTGTCCCCATCACCAGCGCTTCGTAGATTGCCTCGGTCTCGTCCGTCAGGCTTTCCGTGATCTCGCCCGACATCTTCTCGGTGTCGTAAATCACGATGTCATCGGCAAAAGAACGCGCCATCGCCGCCACTTCGCCATCCGAATTCAGCGCGAAGCTCGACCCATCAAAAACCAACTGGTCGTTGCCGCCGGTCATGTTCACATACACCACCGGCGAATGATGCCGCCGGGCGATCGCCGCGAACAACTCGCGTCTCAGGCTCCGCTTGTGCATGTGATACGGCGAACCATTGATCGACACGATCAAGGTCGCGCCCTTGCCGACAAGCTCTTCCACCGGGTCGTGCTTGTACAACGGCCGCTGCCAGAACTGCTTGTCGTTCCAGGCGTCTTCGCAGATCGTGATCGCCAGCCGGACGCCCCTGAACTCGCAGATCTCCTGCGACCCCGCCGACTGAAAATTGCGCGATTCGTCAAACACGTCGTATGCAGGCAACAGCATCTTCGACTGCTGGAATCGCACCTTGCCGCCTTCAATCAGCGCCGCCGAGTTCATCGCCGACCGCGCCGATCCCGCCGGCGCCCTGCTCACATAGCCCACCACAAGCCCCAGCGGAAGTTGCGCCGTCGCCCTGGCCAGGGCGGTCAATTCGGTCACTGAACGCTCGATGAACGAAGGCTTGTCCACCAGGTCGCGCGGCGGATAACCCGTCAATGCCAACTCCGGAAAGACAGCCAGCGAGGCGCCGCGCCGGGCGGCCTCGGCGGCGTATGTCTCGATCAGTTGGCGGTTGCCGGCCAGATCGCCAACCGTATTGTTGATCTGGCAAAGCGCGATCAGCATGGGAAACCTCCATTGTAAGGGTTCACCAAGGCCACACAGTTAAACTGGGGTGGTGCCCGGAGGAGAATCCACCTTCTGGAAGGACGTGCGCTCGGCCATCCGCGGCGAAGAGCACGACTGCACCCAGGCCCCCCTTTCTCGCGCCATTCTGCTGCTCGCCATCCCCATGGTCCTCGAGATGTGCATGGAGTCGCTTTTCGGCATCGTGGACATCTTCTGGGTCGCCCGTCTCGGACCCCAGGCCGCCGCGGGAGTCGGCATCACGGAATCGCTGATGTCGATCCTCTACTCCATCGCCATGGGTGTCTCCATGGCCACCACCGCCATGATCGCCCGCCGCACCGGCGAAAAGAATCCCGACGGGGCGTCCAACGCCGCCGCGCAATCCATCCTGCTCGGCTTTGTCGTCTCGATCTTCATCGCCGTCCCCGGCGTGATCTTCGGCTCGGACCTTCTGCGTCTGATGGGCGCCGATGCCGCTGTCCTGGCCACCTCCGCCGGCTACGCCCAGGTTATCTACGGCAGTTCGCTCTCCGTGATGCTGCTCTTCCTGATGAACGCCATCTTCCGCGGCGCAGGCGACGCCGCCGTGGCCATGCGGGTCCTGTGGGCCGCCAACATCATCAACATGATCCTTGATCCGCTGCTCATCTTCGGCATCGGACCCTTCCCGGAACTCGGAGTCACCGGAGCCGCCTGGGCCACCACCATCGGCCGATCCTGCGGTGTCGCCATGCAACTCTGGATCTTCTTCTCCTCCGGCAGCCGCATCCGCATCAGCGCCCGACACTTCCGGCCCGACTGGCTCGTCCTGCGCACCCTGTCCCGCGTCTCCGCCACCGGCATGTTGCAGTTCCTGATCGCCCACGCCTCCTGGGTCGGACTCGTCCGTATCATCGCCATGTCAGGCGCATCCGCCCTGGCCGGTTACACCATCGCCATCCGCGTCATCATCTTCTCGCTGCTACCCTCCTGGGGACTCTCCAACGCCGCCGCAACCTTGGTCGGCCAGAACCTCGGCGCAGGCAAGCCGGACCGTGCAGAATCCTCGGTTTGGCGCACGGGCTTCTACAACATGATCTTTCTCTCCCTGGTGGGCATCGTACTGATCGCCGTCCCGGAGCCGATTCTGACCTTCTTCAGCCAAGATACTGAAGTCATCCACTACGGCGTCCAATGCCTGCGCATCATCAGCTATGGCTATGCGTTTTACGCCTTCGGCATGGTCCTTGTCCAAGCCTTCAATGGTGCGGGCGACACCGTCACGCCCACCTGGATCAACCTCGGAGTCTACTGGGCATTCCAAATTCCATTGGCCTGGTTCCTCTCCCAAAACCTGGGCCTGGGTTCGATTGGCGCATTCTGGGCCATCCCTTCCGCCGAGAGCCTCCTCACCCTCACCGGCCTCTACTTCTTCCGCAAAGGCCGCTGGAAACTCCGCAAAATCTAACACTGAGGCCGCGAACGAAGAGAGCGGGTTCCGATCCGCATTCTCGACACGGCGCTGGTCCACGAGGTACCGCGAACGAAGAGAGCGGGTTGCCCAGCGAGTTCTTTGTGGAAGCGAGCCGCGGCACATGGTATCGGTACGTCCGCAAACCACCTACATGCGGGTCCCGCCGCCCAATGGGGCAGACTCTTCAGCCTCGTAGCTTGCCGGTTCACAAGCTTCCAACCCGCCCGCCCCGCGCTACCCTGGAATTAGCCGTGCGAACAAGCCGCCATCCGCTGACTGCCCCGAGGTAATCCCCCCGCCTTGTCCCGCACCCTCACCGTCAAAAGCTTCTTCGCCCGCTCCGGCCCCTTGGCCAAGGCCCATCCCAACTACGAGTTCCGCAAGGGACAAATCGACATGGCCGTCGCCATCGAGGAAGCCTTCAATCAGCAACGCCATCAGATCGTCGAGGCCGGCACCGGCACTGGCAAGACCATCGCCTACCTCGTCCCCGCCATCCTCTCCGGCAAGCGCGTCATCGTCTCCACCGGCACCAAGAATCTCCAGGAACAGCTCTTCTTCAAGGACATCCCCTTTCTCCAGCAGTTCTTCCCCAACCTTAAAGCCTGTTACATGAAGGGCCGCTCCAACTACGCCTGCCGCCAGAAAATCTACGACGCCCAGAAAGAGCCCATCCTCACCGGCCTCGAAGAGGTCTCCGACTTCCAGATCATCAAGCAATGGGAGGAAACCACCGAATCCGGCGACCGAGCCTCCATTCCCGGCCTGAGCGAATCCTCCACCGTCTGGGCTAAACTCGATGCCCGCGGTGACCTCTGCACCGGCCAGAAATGCGCCCAGTTCGAACGCTGCTTCATCACCCAGATGCGCATGAACGCCTTCGAAAGCGACATCGTGGTCGTCAACCACCACCTCTTCTTCGCCGATCTCGCCGTGAAGGAGAACGACGTCTCCGCGGGCGTCCTGCCCGACCATGCCGCCGTCATATTCGACGAAGCCCACGAACTGGAAGATGTCGCCAGCCAGTATTTCGGCATCACCATCTCCTCTCTTCAGGTCGAGGACCTCCGCCGCGACATCCTCGCCACCGCCCGCCGCAAGGACTTCCTCTCCACCGCCCTCGACCATCTCCTCCTCACCCTGCTTGATCATGCCGACCGTTTCTTCGCCCTCTTCCCCGCCCAGGAAGGCCGCACCAGTTTCAAAAACCATCAGGCATTCCTCCGAGAACACGCCGAGCAGTACAGCCACTTCAGCAACGCCCTCGAACTCCTCGCCACGCAATTGAAACTCGTCCGCGACGCCCCCGACGAGATCATGCCCCTCCACCGCCGCACCGGGGAGATGATCGCCCGTTTGCGTTTCTGGATGGAGTCCGGCGACGAAACCTACGTCTATTGGATCGAGCGCCGCGGCCGCGGCTGCTACCTCCAAGCCACCCCCATCGACGTATCAACTCTTCTCCGTGACCGCCTGTTCAACGAAGGCCCGGCCGCCATCCTCACCTCTGCCACCCTAGCCGTCACCGGCGGCTTCTCATTCATCAAGGAACGGCTCGGCCTCAGCAGCCCGCGCGAACTGATCGTCCCCTCCCACTTCGACTACCAGAGCCAGGCCCTGTTCTACGTCCCCCCTCACCTGCCTGACGTCCGCGATCCCGGTTTTCTCTCAGCCGCCGTCAAGGAGATCACCGACCTCCTCAGCCACAGCCGCGGCCGCGCCTTCGTCCTGTTCACCAGCTACCAGCAGATGCGCGCCGCCTACGAGCGCGTCGAACCCGAACTCGACTACCCCGTCCTTCTCCAGGGAACCAAACCCCAGCGCACCCTCATCCACGAATTCCGCAACACGCCCCATTGCGTCCTCTTCGCCACGTCGTCGTTCTGGCAGGGCGTCGACGTGCAGGGCGATCAATTGAGCTGCGTTATCATTGATAAGTTGCCATTCGCGGTGCCAAGCGACCCTGTTGTCGACGCCCGCATCCGCAGTGTCCGGGCCTCTGGAGGCAACCCGTTTTTCGACTACCAGGTCCCGCAAGCCGCCATCTCCCTGAAACAGGGTTTCGGCCGGCTGATCCGCAGCAAGCAGGACCGCGGCGTCGTTGCATTGCTCGACAACCGTGTCACACGGCAGCGCTACGGCCGAGTTTTTTTCGAGAGTCTCCCGGACTACCGTTTCACCGACGACATCCGGGAAGTAGAGAGCTTCTTCGACAATGTTTGAATCCCTCGTCGAGCGACGGCAGTCATCAACCGCGAACGAAGAGAGCGGGTTCCCGGCCGGCATAAAGATGCCCGCCGAGAATCCCGCGTACGCAGCCACTCAGCCGCCAGCCGCGCCGCTTGCGGCGGCGGGTATTCCGGTCTTAGCCCCGCCCGGCGGCCGTCCCCTCAACAATCCACAAATGAGCGTCCGTAACCATGTTTGAACTCCGTGTTGAACACAGTTTTCCCTCCGGCCACCACCTGCGCGACTACGCCGGCAAGTGCGCCACCCCTCACGGCCACAACTACCGCGTCCAACTCGCCGTCACCGGCCCAAGCCTCAACCCCATCGGCCTCCTCCTAGACTTCTCAGACCTGAAGAAAGCCCTCCGGGCCGTAGCCGAAACCCTCGACCACAAGTACTTAAACGACCTCCCCGCCTTCGAATCAAGAAACACCTCCGCCGAAAACATAGCCCTCTACTTCCACGAAGAACTCCAGAAACTCCTAGCCCCCGCCCTGGAATCAACAGGAGTCCGAATCAAAGAAATAGTAGTCCAGGAAACCGACACCGCCTGGGCCGTCTACCGGCCAGATTGACCACCCGATGCGTGGCCGAGAAACAGCGCGATGGTATCGGCGGGGGGCGTTTCGGTTGTATTGGTCATGGTGAGCACATAAAATCGAGCCGTGCGCATCGGTTTCTTGATAATGCAGATCGGCAACGCCGACTTGGATAGGATGTGTGAGTCCGTACTGGTCAAGGCTCTTGAGGAGTGCGGTCTTGAAGCCAAAAGGGTCGACAAGCACAATCGAGGTGAACTCCTCAAGTCCGAGATCATCCACTTCATCGAGTCTGCTGAGATTATCGTCGCGGACCTGACCAACGAGAGGCCGAACTGCTACTTGGAAGTTGGCTACGCGATGGGTCTGGACAAGTTCGCGAACCTCATCCTCACCTGCCGCGACGACCATAGATTGGACAGCCCTGAAAGGCCCATCAATGGCCCGAAGGTTCACTTCGATCTCGCCGGCTACGACATCTTGTTCTGGCAACCTGACGATCTCGATGGATTCCGTCAAGAACTGGTTCGAAGAATCAACCGCCGGCTGGCGGTCTTAGCCCCACAGGCCCAGACCGTCGAAAGCGCTCTGGATCAACAGTGGGCAGAAAAGCATCGGGAGGCCGCGCTGGCCGGCCTGCATGCCCTCAACTTCACTGCGTTCATGGAAGTCACCTTCAGCCTGATCGGAGAGAAGATCACCAAGAAACCGAATGAACTCCTCGTAGCTGCCGAGTCGGCGGCAATACATGCGTTCGGCTGGCCGATTGCGGTCGTGCTGATGAACAACAGCGAAGCGCGGCCCAAGCCGACGTCGGAAGGCATCGTCGCCGAAATCAGTTCCGCAGACGGCCTATTTGGGCCGCACTATGATTACTGGACGCTGCGACGCGACGGCTCGTTCTTTTTGTTGCACAGTTTATTTGAGGACAATCCCAACAAGGATGTCGTTCACTTTGATACGCGCATAACCCGGGTGACGGAAACTATACTCTATAGCTCTCGTTTGTACAGCCGCCTCGGGGCGCCGCCGACGGGCCGCGTGCGAATGACGATCAAGCATTCGGGCTTGAAGGGGCGGTCCCTGCTATCTTCGAATCCTCAGCGCATGATGCCTGAGAACCGCCGCGCCACGGAGGATGTCATCGAAGTGACCCAAGGCTTCGGCGTGAACGAGGTAGACTCGAAGCTCGCTGACCTGGTGAAAGGATTCCTGGAACCCGTTTTTGAAGTGTTTGGGTTCAGTGAATTCAAGGATCAGATCTATTCACAGATCGTGGACGGCTTTGTCAAAAGCGTGATTGCTGAGCGATCCCGTTCATGAATCGAGCTGGGTCCGGCGGTGGCAGTAGCCCCTCATCGTAGAACAGGCGGAATCAGGGCGATCGCCTCCCATTCAAAACCATGAAGCACTGAGGGCCAGGGAGCAGTACGCAAGGCCTACTGGCAACGAGGACTGCGTACATCCCATTGGTGCGTTCGGTCGGCAACGACGGCGCCGCACACACTTCTCGGCTTTCGTTGGTTGTAGAGCTTGGCGCTTTGCGCCGGTTCTCGGTTTCACTCATATAGGGAATTGCGGGCAGGCTCCCGGTGTTACACAATGCTTACAGGATTATCCGCAAGTAAAAGGAGAAATCAGTTCATGGTCGAGAGAACGTTTATTCAAGCGGCCCAGGATCGTACCCTCTGTCGTCTTACGGATCGACAGGGGAACGTGAGGCTGGTTCAGCCCTATATGGTCTACACTTCGGCAGTAGTGTCCGGCTATCGCATTGGCTGCGGCTCGGAAGTGTCATCGATACAGCA
>CAZLDN010000184.1:0-7727 GCA_964558355.1 uncultured Candidatus Solibacter sp. | reverse complement strand
CCACCAGATCTTGCGGTCGCAGCCCTTCAAACGGCAGTATGATGGATGGCGAAGGATGATGGCAGGCCGAGATTGTGACGAAAACACGGCTGGGACGGGTCAGGCTGTTGTCATGAGACGCGGTCGCACCGCAAGGGATGAAAGTCATCTCCGGCGCTGACGGCGACTGTTGTTCTTGGCGTTGCTCTCGGATCACTTCAACGTGGAATCAACGGGTTACGAAGGACTTTCGAGAGTGTCCCAGGTTCCAGGTTCCCAGGTTCTGCCCGGCGCCTGTGGATATCCGTTCCACGGCAGGACGGCGCCGGCGAAACCGGTCCGGCTCCACATGCGTTTGCTCACCCCGGCCTATTGCGAGGCCAGCGTACAATCAACGGCTCCCCAAAGAGGGTCAGGCGAGTGTTATGAGTATCTGAGTTGCCCGTCGCTGCAGCATGGCGTATCGTTGCTTCAGATGGTGAACGCATGGCGCCCGCAAGATGTTGATGCCACACTACGTCGCTTGCTGCCCGCGTCCGGCGCGGAGACGCCACCGCAACGATGTTCAAGCCGCCAATCCTGGGAGGACTCAAGATGAATCGTCGGGAGTTCGTCAGCACTTCCTTTCCCCTTGCGCTGCCGCTTGGTCTGGCCGCTCAAACCCCTGGGGCACGAAATGAAGCGGTGGAGCGCGCCCGCCAGGATGCGATTGAGATTTTGAAGCCTAGCAGCAAGCACTTGGAACACGGCTTTCAGTTGCATGCCAACTCCGTTGTCGTCGAATCCTACGGTTTCAGCCCTCGGATGGCGATTGACGGCGACGCCATGCGGGCGGCGATGGAAGCCGGCGCTTCCGACGCCGAGATCGAGGACATGCGCGAGGACATGATGATGAGCCGCGCCGTGGATAGCGTGGCCGAGCGTGAGGAATATCTCGGCGCATGGCGAGCGGCGGGGGTGACGTGCGTCATGCAGAATGCCGGCGAGGAGGGGCAGGATCCGATGCGGCTCATCAAACGCCTCGCCCGCTTCACTTACACAACAGATATGCTTGGCAATTTCGTCTCCAAGGCAGTTACCGCCGGCGATGTCATTGAGGCGAAGAAACGGAACAGGCACTGCCTGATGTTCACCGGCAACGGGGTGCCGCTGAGCCAGCAATGGGTTTCCGTGCCCGAGGAACTCAGGTACGTTCGGATCTTCTATCAACTGGGCATCCGGATGATGCACGTCACATACAATCGCCGGAACATGTTGGGCGACGGTTGTGCCGAGCCTGCCAACGCCGGCTTGAGCGACTTTGGCCGCGCCGCAGTGGCGGAAATGAACAGGGTGGGCGTGATTGTGGACGTGGCGCACTCCGGTTGGCAGACCAGCCTGGAGGCCGCCAAGGCATCGTCGAAGCCGATGGTGGCGAGCCACTCGGGTTGCGCCGCGCTGAACAAGCACATCCGCTGCAAGCCGGACGAGGTGATCCGGGCCATCGCCGACACCGGCGGGTTCATCGGCATCTGCTGCATCACGTCATTCCTGGGCCGCAGCCACGACATCAACGCGATGCTCGACCACATCGACCATGCGGTGAAGCGCTTTGGCGCCGATCACGTGGCCATTGGAACCGACGTCGCCTACATCTCGCGCGCCAGTGACGCGGAGTACCGCAAACTGCCGAAGGGCCGGCACTCGCGAACGCGGTTTGAGTCCTTCTGGCCGCCGAAGGCGTTGGACGTTCCCGAGAGTAGAAGCATGGCCTGGACCAACTGGCCGTTGTTCACCGTTGGGATGGTCCAGCGGGGCCATTCCGACGCGGACATCCAGAAGATCATCGGCGGGAACGTGCTGCGCGTGGTACGGGCCGCAATGGGCCCCCGGGTCTGAATTGGAGGTTGATATGGAAGCCTGCGTGCGTTGTGCGGTGATGATTCTTGCCGGTGCCTTGTGGCTGCCGGCACAGACGCAAAAAACGGCGCCCCCGCCACAGTCCCCCTGGGAGGGTGTGCCAGAAAGCTACAGGAGTCTGCCGGTTGGCAAGTTCGAGATGCCTGGGAGTCTCTTCGGCTGGAGGCAACAGCGGGAGAAGGTGCGGCAGATCGTTCTCAACTCCCTCGGCGACCTCCCGCCCAGGCCCTCGCCGGCAAAGGTCCGGGTCGTCTTCACGGACCAGAAGGACGGTTACCGGATCGAGAAGTTCGTCTTCGACAATGGCGTCGATTCCACTGTATCCGGCTACATCGCCATCCCGCACAAGCGGCAGGGCCGCCTTCCGGCCATCCTCACAATGCATGGCCACGGCAGTAGCAAGGAGAACATGTTTGGCTACCAGCCGACTTCACAGGACGTGGCGGAGTTGCTTACGAAGCACGGCTACGTGGTCCTGGGCATCGACAACTACTTCAATGGGGAACGAAAAGGAACAGGCCCGGCGGGTCAACTGGAGAGGCAAGAGAAAGGAGCGGATCAGGAGATGTCGCTGTTCAAGCTCAACTTGTGGCTCGGACGCACGCTGTGGGGCATGATGCTCAGGGACGAGCAGATCGCACTTGATTACCTGGCTTCGCGGCCGGAGGTGGATCCGAACCGGATCGGAGCGCAGGGCATGAGCATGGGAAGCACGCGAGCCTGGTGGCTTGCCGCCATCGACGACCGCATCAAAGCAACGGTCGGCGTGGCCTGTTTCACTCGCTATGAAGACCTGATTGCGATTCGCGCCTTGCGCGCGCACGGCATCTATTACTTCGTGCCCGGATTGCTGAAGCACTTCGATTCGGAAGGCGTGATGTCGCTTCTTGCGCCCCGTCCTTTCCTGGCCCTGACGGGCGATCGCGACGCCGGTTCTCCGCCGGAGGGCATGAAGAAGCTTGAGGAGATCCTGACCCGTCTCTACACGCTGCACGGCAAACCGGAGGCGTTTCAGAGCGTCATCTACCGGGAGACCGGCCACGTTTACAACGACGACATGAAGGCAAGGATGGTCGCCTGGTTCGGGCGATTTCTTTGAGTCCAGATTTCGAGTCCCGCTATGCCCGTGACCCACATGATCCACCATCGCGCCGCGGTCCTGCTTGCGGTTAGTCTGACGGTTTCATTGCTCGACGCTCAGACGGCGCGCACGGCGATGGGCACTTGGGAGAGCGCGACGCCGGGCAGTCTGGGGATGGACGAATCCCGTCTCGCGCAGGCGCGTGACTACGCGCTGAAAGGCGACGGTTCGGGGATGGTGATCCATCGCGGCAAGCTGGTGTATTCGTGGGGCGATCTCAAAGCGAAGTACGACCTGAAGTCGTCGACCAAGTCCTTTGGGGTCACGGTGCTGGGGTTGGCGCTCAAGGACGGCAAGGTGAAACTGGGCGACCCCGCGATTCAGCACAATCCCGAGTTGGGCGTGCCGCCGGAGGAAAACCGGGCCACCGGATGGCTGAGCCAGATCACTCTATTCCATTTGGCCGCCCAGACAGCCGGTTTCGACAAACCGGGCGGATTCCAGCCGCTCCTATTCCGGCCCGGAACGAAATGGGCCTACAGCGACAGCGGCCCGAACTGGCTCGCCGATTGCCTCACGCTGGCCTACGGGCGCGACCTCCAGGATCTGATGTTCGACCGTGTTTTCACCCCGCTGGGAATCACCCGGGATGACCTGCACTGGCGCGAGAACGCATACCGTCCGAAGACGCTCAACGGCATCTCTCGACGCGAATTCGGCTCAGGCGTTCACGCCAACGTCGACGCGATGGCACGGTTCGGCTATCTTTACCTCCGCGCCGGCCGAATCGGATCGGCTCAGACCATTCCATCGGACTTCGTCGCCCTGGCCCGCCAGCCGATCGCCGCCACGAAAGGACTGCCAGTCGTCCATCCCGAGGAGTATCAGAACGCCTCCAACCATTACGGCCTGCTGTGGTGGAACAATGGCGATGGCACGCTCGCCGATGTCCCCCGCGACGCGTACTGGTCGTGGGGGCTATACGATTCGCTGATCGTTGTCATTCCCAGCCTCGACCTTGTTGTGGCGAGGGCGGGCAAATCCTTCGACGCCTCGGCGGGTTCCGGATACGCCAAACTTCGGCCGTTCATCGGCAACCTCGCCCTGGCCGTCGATCCCGTTCGGTCCCAACTTAGGCCGCCGTACCCGCCGAGCACGGTGATCGAAAGCCTGGAGTGGGCCCCGGTCGAGACCATTCGCCGCCAGGGTTCCGACTGCGACAACTTCCCTGCAACCTGGGCCGACGACGGCGATCTGTATACCGCACATGGCGACTGCCGCGGTTTCCTGCCGTTGCGTCCCCGGAAACTCGGCCTGGGTTTTGCCAAGGTCGCCGGCGGCCCCGCGGATTTTGTGGGGATCAACATTCCCGCCGACGCCGACAATGCCGGCCAGGGCGCGAAGGGGAAAAAGGCCAGCGGACTTCTGATGGTGGACGGCGTCCTGTATCTTTGGGCGCGCAACGCGGGCAATTCACAGCTCGCCTGGTCGACCGATCATGCCCGCACATGGACGTGGGCCGATTGGAAATTCACCACCAGTTTCGGCCACCCCGCGTTCCTGAACTTCGGCAGGAACTATGCCGGGGCCAGGGACAACTACGTGTATGTCTATTCGCCCGATCACGACAGCGCATACGAGCAGGCGGCCGGCCTCGTGATGGCCCGTGTCCCGAAGAACCGCATCCGCGAGCGGGGCGCTTACGAATTCTTCAAAGCCCTCGATGGCCGCGGACGCCCGGTTTGGACGAAGGACGTCGCCGGGCGCGCTCACGTCTTTTCGAATCCGCCGGCCGGCGTTTACCGGACGCAGGTCAGCTACAATCCGGCGCTGAAGCGTTACTTCCTGAACCACATCCTGACCGGCAGCGATCACGTCCGCTTCCAGGGCGGCTTTGGCGTCCATGATGCGCCCGAACCCTGGGGCCCCTGGACAACCGTCTATTACACCCCCACTTGGGATGTTGGCCCTGGAGAGAACCAGCACTTTCCTCCGAAATGGATGAGCGCCGACGGCAAGGTCATGCATCTTCTCTTCTCCGGAGACGACATTTTCTCCGTTCGTAAAGCGACTCTCAAGCTGCGATGAGGTTGCCCGCCGCCGTTGTCGCCGCGCGAAGCGCCTCTCGCGGCATTCCATCCAGTTGGGGAATGGCGATGTGCTGCGCCATAAATTCGATAGACACCCTGCGCGCACATGGGCAGCTCAGCGATTCCAAGCAAATGGTGAGCTAGGGGGGTGGCTGGGCGGCAGGGATTTGAGGTGAGCGTCTTCTCTAACTTATTGAAAAGACTGTTGAGTTCCTCCAACCCCCTTACTCCGAAGGACTTGCCGGGTTTCTCTCGTTTCTCATTGGCTCCCGCAATTCTCCCTGGGCATCGACTGTCGTGGACATCAGTGCAGCGCAACCCTTGCGTAGAGCGGTTGTGGAATGTGGTCAGGGGCTGAGGCTGCCCCATTGGTGGCGAAGGGCCAAAGAAGTGGCGGGGACGACGGGGCTCGAACCCGCACAGCGTGGTCCCAAGGAGTAGCGGCGCGTGCTAAGTGGTTGTGTTTTCAGTGCGCGCCAAGAGCCGCCGTCCAGCCAGTATCGGCCTATTTTCCTGGGATTCTTGCACGAGTCTTGCACCGAGAGGCGCGCCGACGATGATCGCGACCATCTTGCTGCGGAAGGCCGGCTGAAACAGGGCATGGCGGGAAGCTTCCGTCATATGGCAGGCTCCCCAGGAAACCTATGTTCTAACCCCGATCTCTGGGTTAGTCCACTACCGGTTATGTGGTGCACCACATAACCGGTACGTGCGTTCCTTGTCAGCGTTCTTGAAGGACTCGATCTTCACGCCGGCCTTCGCCGGCAAAGTGCTGAGGAAGCCGCGGACGCTGTGCGCCTGCCATCCGGTCGCGGTCATGATGTCGGTGAGCGTGGCGCCGTCTGCGCGCCTCAGCATGTCGAGGACGATGGCCGTCTTGGTGCCTTCGCGCGTCTTGGGCTTTGCGGGCTTCGCGGGCGTCTCGGGCGCGGGAGTGGCATCCTTCGCCTCCCGATCCCTGGGCGCGACGGGGGCCGCGTGTTGCGCGGGGGCGGGCGTCAGTGCCTGGATCGCCTTCCAGATGCGGCCAACGGCTGTCTTGCGGTCGGTGAACTTCTTGACCGGCTTCAGGTCGTCGAAGGGAACCACGCCAGCGAACTCGTTCCAGACGTCGGCGAAGCGCGACATCGGCCAGTCGGCGGAGAGTTTCGCGAGTTCCTTTTCGTTGGTGAAGACCGCGTCGGTCGCGCCAACGCGGTGGTTGAGGGCATCTTCGTATTCGGCAAACGCCGTGATGGCGTTGTCGTTGTCTATGGAAAAAGTGGTCATGGGTGGTCTCCTGTTTCAGAATGCGATCTTGTCGACGATCTGGCGAGCCACGTCGTAGCTGAGGCCCTGCAATCGTTGGTTGCGGATTTGGTCGAGGCGACCTTCGCCGGTTGGTGTCACCTCCCCGCGGAGGCGTGCGGCTGTCCGGATGCGGATCTCGCGGCCAGTGGCCAGGTTGGTGCCGAGCCATCCGCCTCGGTCGTGTTCGCGAGTGAGTTGGACTCGGGCCATGGTGCTGCTGACCTTGACGATGTAGGTCGTTCCGAGTCTGACGTCGTTCTTCTTCATGGTTGTGGTCCTTTCGCTTACTTGACGGGGTTGATCTCGGAGGCAACGCGGTATTCGCCGTCGATCCCGCGTGCCCAAATGAGGTAGAGGTAGGGGCAGAGGCCGGGGTCGTCGCCCCGCTCGAGGCGGCGCATCCTGCCGCGGAAGTCGCTCTCTGCTATCTCCTTCGCCTCGTTGATCGTGCTGACGACTGCGACCGGCTCGTGGTGGCCTTCCTCGTCCTCGGCGATCAGCATCGCAATGCCCAGGTCGGTGTCGGGATGCAGCGGGATCGCAAATCCGATGTAACGGTTTTTGATCATCTGGTTCGTTTGGCTGTTCGTCATCTGGTTGGTCTCCTGTTTCAGAATTCGGTCTTGTCGACGATCTGGCGGGCCGTCTCGAAACTCATCCCGTAGGATCTGAGGTTGCTGATTTGCTCGAGGCGTCCTTCGCCGGGCGTGGGCACCTCCGCGAGGAGGCGAGCGGCGGTCGGGATGTGGTTCTCTCTGCCGTTGTTCAGGTTGGTGCCGTACCACCCGCCGTAGCGGCATTCGCGGGTGAGTTTGATCTTGGTCAGCGTGCCGCTGATCTTAACGATGTAGGTCGTTCCGAGTCTGACGTCGTTCTTCTTGAGCATGGTTACTCCTCCAGTCCTTTCTGGACCACTGCGCTGCGGTCGCCGAGGTGGTCCAGGACGTAGGCGAGTTGTTCCGCGACGCGCCCGAGGACGCCGGGGTATCCCCAGTCGGCTGGTTTCTGCGTCTGGTCTTTCTGGTGCTTCTCCAGGCGGCTGGCGATGCGCTTCAACAAGTCCTTGCACTCGGTGTGGCGCTCCGCGTAGCAGGCGGCGGCGGTCTGTTTGGTCTTGGTGGTTGTCATCTGCTTGGCTCCTTGCACGACCATTCATCACTCTGAAGCCGAACACGATCAAGGGAATTCTGCTCATGTTTGGAACTCTTTTCGTGCCGATGCCAGAGCCGCAATGCGAGCCCTGCATGCTGCCGTGCTCCCAGTGGCCACCAGACGCGTCCGAGGCAGTGGATGGCACTCTGCAACGACCCGCGCCGCGCGACGCAACACGGTGCAACAGGGCGCCAATGGTGGCCAAACGTCGCGCCAGACGCAGTCCGGGCTGGGCC
>CAZLDN010000183.1:0-7888 GCA_964558355.1 uncultured Candidatus Solibacter sp. | reverse complement strand
CCGACTGCTGCGTCAGGGATCGCACCACGGCACGGTCCAGCCCGCGCGGGGTGCGGTAGTCGATATCCAGGCTGCAAAGCGAGTATGATGCTCCTGTCGTTACCGGATTTCGGAGGATATGTGAACCAAGAACCTTGGGATGTTCTGTTGCGGGCGTGGCTGCACGATCCGGTAGACAAGGCGGCGGACATTCGGGGGCACTTCAGGCGGGCGATGCGATACGCGTCGGTGGTTCTTGCACACGAAGTGACGGAGGCGGAACTCACGGGAGGCCTCCCTGATCAATTGGCTTCGGCCTATGAGCGGATGCCGCAGCCAGACGCAAGAGGGGATTACGACCGCTTGGGCGTGTCGCCGGTGGCCGGCAAGCTGAAGGTTTTCCATCCACTCAGCGCGGCCGTGCGCGAAATCGAGATGCCGCTGGCCGAGGAGGCCGTGGAGCGTGTTCTGCGGGAAATGTTTGCGCGGGAGATGACGCCGAGGATCCGTTTTCTGACCCTGTGGCGGCTGGCTCCGGAGAGGGTGGCGGGAGTGTGCGAAGGCTACAGGCTGCAGCCGGCCGAAACGAGGAATCCGGACCACACGCTCTGGCAGCACTTGGACTCCACGGCGGCGCTGGCATGGGCGCTGCAGGGCGGCGCTGGGGCGGCAGCGTTGTTGAGCTTCAAGCTGGGGCCGGTGCAGCCGTTTATTGAGGCATCGCGTTCAATGCGGGACCTTCTCACCTCAAGCTGGCTGGTCTCAAAGATTACATTTGAGGCGATGAAGCCGGTGCTTGAGGCATGCGGGCCAACGGCACTGGTGTATCCAGCACTGCGCGGGGTGCCGGCGATGGATGAGTGGCTGTCAGACGAAGGTGTGGATGTGGAACGGCCAGGAAAAGAGGGAATCCACCGCCCATCAGTGCCGCACAGGTTTCTGGCGCTTGTTCCGGCAAGGCTCTTAGAGGAACTGAGAGCGCAGGTGCAACAGGCCGCACGCCAGGCGTGGATGGAGGAATCTGAATGGGTCAGGCGGGGCCTGAAGAAACGGCTTGACGAGGAATGGGCGGGGTGGGATCGATTGTGGGAGTCGCAAGTGGCGAGTTTCTGGGACATCCGGACAGCCGGTTACAGGATGTCGGAAGCAAGACCTGATGAGCTGTTAGGTTCGGAGAGAGCTGGGAGGTGTGCAGAGATTGGACGCCTCGGATGGCATGGGGAGGTGAAGCCGGGGCACTGGCAGAACTGCGTGGAGATCTCGGCGACGCTTATGGAGGCGGAGTGTCACGTGCGGCATATTCCCGAGTACCTACCGTCAGGAGACGTGCCCCAGAAGTGCTCGCTTCTGGGCACTTACGAGCAGATGGGGCCAGCGAGGCTGAGAGAGTCGAACGCCTTCTGGAAGGCGTTCTCCGAGCGGGAGGACCAAAAGGAAAAGGATAAGTTGTGTGCAGTATCTCTGGTGAAGCGATTCGCGCTGAAAGGCAGAGTGAGATTTCCAGACACGGGGGAACTTGCTGAAAGGAATCAGAAAGTTGAGAAAGCGAAATACTTCGCCGTGTTGATGCTGGATGGCGACGACATAGGCAAGTGGCTGAGTGGAGAGAAGTCGCCGATGGTAGGCGAAGTCTTACACGAGAAGATCAGGCGGCACCACGAGGCGACCGGCAACAAGACGGTGATGACCGACGTGCGAAGACCCGTGACGCCGGGGCTGCACGCAGCGATCAGCGAGGGGCTGAACAGATTTGCGGTGCAAATTGCTCCGGCGATTGTGAAGGAGTGCCGCGGCGAGGTGATCTACAGTGGCGGGGACGATGTGCTGGCCATGTTGCCGGCGGACACGGCCCTGGGGTGCGCGTTGAAGCTGCGCGCGGCCTTCTCCTCAGACGAAGTGATGGGCGGGATGGCGAGTTGCTCAGCCGGCGTTGTGTTTGCGCACTACAAGGAAGATCTGCGGAGTGTTCTGAGCGCGGCCCGAGCCGCGGAGAAGCAAGCAAAGCGGGAGGGACGTAACCGGCTGACTATCGTGGCGATGCGACATTCGGGAGAGCACGCGGTGGCAGGCTGCGGCTGGGGGTACGTCAACTGGGTCCAAGAGATGGCCGAGATGTTCGTGCAGGGAACTACGGACAGGTGGGCGTATCAGATGCGGGCACAATTGCCGGTTCTCCTGGGATTGCCAGTTGAGGCGTTTGGGGCGGAACTGCGGAGGTTGATGAAGCGAACTGAGGGGCGAAAAGAGATGGAGGATCTGGTGATGGAAAGCCTGGCTGAATACCTGGCTGGAGAGAACCGGAAGGACGCGCCTGAGGCGATGACGGAGTTTGTGAAGCTGTGTCAGACGGCCGCGTTTCTGGCGCGGCCAGGAGGTGATCGATGAGGCGCACAGGGGTCTTGATTCAGCCGCTGGACACGTTATTCTTCCGCGGTGGAAGACCGTTCGGGGAAGGCTTGCGAGCGGAGTCAGGGCTGCCGGGACCGCAAGTCTTCGCCGGTCTAATTCGAACGATACTGCTTGAGGGTAGCGGGGCGGATTTCGAGGCCATGCGTGGCCGGAGCAGCAGCATCGAAGCATTCCGAGCGGCGGGCGCAGAGTGGGTGGGGAAGGTGAAGTGCCGGGGGCCGTGGCTGGCGCAGATAGAGGGATCGGATGTGAGACCACTGGTGCCCGTGCCGGCGAACGTTTGGTTGGACGGGGCGGGCGGAGTGATAACGCTCACGCCCCGGCGCCAGCCTGTTCCCGGTTGGAACCCGCCGGAGGAAGGGATGCTGCCGCTTTGGAGGTGCGGGAAACACGTGGAGAAGGGCGCACCTGACTATCTGGGGTTCGACGGGTTAGGCAAATACCTTCGCGGGGGAGGGCTGGTGAAAGAAGACTTCCGAAGTGCGGCGGACTTGTTCGAGTGGGAAGAGCGGACAGGTGTGGGAATCGATCCGGCCACATTCGCCTCACAAGAAGGCCTGCTGTATTCAACGCGGAACATCCGGCTGAAGCAGCGTATAGGGTTTTACGGCGAGGTGGAGTTGCCAGAGGGACGGGAGAGTTTATTGAAGCGGGTGACAGCGTGGGGTGGAGAAAGACACCACGTTTCGGTTGAAACGGTGAAGGCGGTAGCGTGGCCGGAGGCGGGTGGCGAGCGGTCGCTGGCGTTGATGATGTCCCCCGGGTTCTTTCGAGGGCAGTGGCGGCCGGAGGGGATAGCGAGGGGTGCGCTCCGGGGGGCGGCCGTGAAGGGGCCTTTTGCAGTGTCAGGTTGGGACCTGACGCGCGGGGGGCCGAAAGCTACCCGGTTTGGAGTGGACGCCGGGACGGTGTACTTCGTGGAGGGCGACGCTCGCGGCGTGGCAAGTTTCAGCGAGAGTGACGAGGACGCCTCGCTAGGTTACGGATTCTATTTGAAAGGAACGTGGGATTATGCCGAGTGAGAACGTGGGAGGACTGCTTTATCTTCATGCGTTGACGCCGTTGCATCCGGGATCGGGAACGGCGCTGGGAGTTGTCGACTTGCCGGTGCAGCGGGAGCGTCACACGCATTGGCCGGTGATTCCTGGATCGAGCCTGAAGGGAGTGCTGAGGGAAGCGTGCACCGAAGATAGCAGGCAGAGGCTCTTCGGGCGAAGTGGCGACGAAGGAGGGTTCTATGCTGGAGCACTGTCCCTAACCGATGCGCGACTACTGGCGTTTCCCGTGAGGTCGTTGAAAGGTGTGTTTGCCTGGGTGACTTGTCCACAGGCGCTCAAACGCTGGGGGCGGGACGCGGCGTTGGCTGGGAAGACAGTTGTGCTGCCGGAACTGACCCCTGATGAGGATGAAGGGCTGGCTTTGACTGGTTGCCCCTGCGTCAACGGGCCGCTGGGCCAACAGGAATTGATTCTGGAGGAGTTCAAGTTCAAGGTTAAGCCACTGGGCGAGGTGAAGGGACTGCCAGTACTCAATGGATTTGACTATAAGCGGATGGTAGTGCTGAACGATACGGATTTCACGTATTTTGCCGAGCACGCAACGGAGGTGTCGGCCCGGATCAAGTTGGATTCGGCCACAAAAACAGTAACTGGAGGCGCGCTGTTCTACCAGGAATTCTTGCCGGCGGAGACTGTGATGTACTCGGTGGTCCTGGCTGCACTTTCACGAGACGGGCAGAAGGCCTCGGCGAAGGAAGTGCTGGCCGAGTTCGACCCACCAGAGTATTTGCAGGTCGGAGGGGATGAGACGACGGGGAAAGGTCTGTGCGCGGTGAAGTTGGAGAAGGGAGAGTAGGGTAATGGGAGTTCAGTCACTGGGCCAAGCGAGGGCGAAGGATGCATGGAATGTTGTCGAAGCCCTTGCTAGAACGGGACAGATCGGAGCAGAAGCGGACCATGCCAAGAAGTTGCCGATGCGAGTGAAGGCAGCAGGGCTGACGCAGTCGCTCGCGTTTCTGCGTGCCAAAGATTACGCGCCGGAGTTACGTAAAGAATTGTCCAGGTGGGTCATGCGGCAGATGGGACAGGAGTCGCGGAACGGGGACTCCCTGCTCGAGTTTGTGATCAAGGACAATGCCGGGACACTGCGTCGGGCGACGGCGGAGAGCCTAGCATGGATGGAATGGTTCAACCGATTTGCAGACCCACACAGGAAGGGCAAGGAGTAGCGAATGGCGAGGATCGAGAACCCGCTTAAGAACGACGCCCTCTCGCATCCCGGGCTTCTGCTTGAGAAGTGGCATGAGGAATGGGATGAGCAGGGCCCGAAAGATTTTGTCCGCGCTCAATTGACCCGGGTCACCAGGGCGACCGGGGAAGACACCTTGCTCCAGGCTGCCCTTTCGCGGAGGCGCGCGGCGTTGTCTGGAGCCACGGTATGGATGCGAAAGACGACAGGACCGATGTCGCTGTTTCTTGCGGCATCGGGATCCTTCGAAAACGCGGGAATATGCCTTCATCCGCTCTATGGTTTTGCCTACATGCCGGGCACTGGGATCAAAGGGATGGCGCGTGCTTATGCAGTCACCGTCGTCGCCGCCAGCAGGGACGACGTGAACGCCGTGTTCGGACCAGAACTCGTTGGCACGGATGCGGAGGCGGAGTGTGGGGGTGTCGTCTTCTACGAGGCGTGGCCCACGAAGTGGCCGAAATTGGAGGTCGACATCGTCAACAACCATCATCGGAACTACTACGAAGGAAAGAACAATGCGCCGCCCGAGGATTGGGAGCAACCGAATCCGGTGAACTTCTTGACCGTGAAGCCGGGGACGGAGTTTGAGTTCGCAGTGGCGGCGCGAAGGAAGGAAAGCACGGAAGCCGGGCGGTTGGTGGCCCTGGCAAAAACATGGGTGGACGGCGGTCTACAGTGGCTGGGCGCGGGCGCGAAAACCAATGCGGGATATGGTCGGTTTGCAGCGGAGACCGCGCTACCAGAGTGTTCACAGAGGGAAGTGTTTGAGTGCACTTTGCGACTTGTGTCGCCAGCATTTCTGGCGGGAGCCATGCAGGGGAAAGAGGATTGCACCCTGCGGCCGGCCACGGTTCGCGGCTTGCTGCGCTGGTGGTGGCGGACGCTGCACGCAGGGTACCTGACCGTGGAGGAGTTGCGGAAGTTGGAGGGGCGACTCTGGGGGACGACCGAGGTGGGGGGCCAGATTGCAGTGGAGGTAGAGCCAATAAGCAACCAGTCGCCCAAGGAAATGAAGGTTGTGATGCAAAACGGTGAGAAGCCGGCGAGGGCCTACTTGGCGTATGGCATGGAGGGGAACCCGAACCCGAATAATCCCCGACCAGCTCGGCAATACGTGGAGGCAGGCGCGCGGTGGAGGATTCGTATCGTTGGGAAAGACGGTCAGGCGGCCGAACAGGCCATTGCGGCTCTGTGGATGCTTTGCACTTTCGGTGGAGCTGGTGCGAAAGCCAGACGGGGCTTCGGGTCGTTGGAGTCGCAGGAACTAGCCGCGAGATTCCCGGGCAAACTCAAGGACGGACTCGTGAGGGCTTTGCAGACGGCCGCCGCTGTCCGGCCCGGGACAGAATTCAAGGAGTCCAACCTGCAATCCCCCTCGGTTCACCGCATTATGATCACCGAGCTGAGATTGAAGGGAGCTTCAGATTGGGATGCAATCGATTCGCTAGGCCGCGCCTACAGGGCGTTCAATGCCTCAATGAAGCATAACCCGGAGAAGCTGGCGTTGGGCCTGCCACGAGCAATTCACAAAGGCCCAGAGCGGAAAGCGCTCAGACACCCTGCCGGGCGCTATGACCGTCACGCCAGCCCGCTTCATTTCAGGCTAATGAAGCTGCAGCAGGGCTTTGCCGTGAGGGTGACTGGGTTCGCCAGCACCCACCTGGCCGATGCAGTGCCGCCTGCACAACGACTGGCAGCCAGCAGGGAGTTCCTCAATAAGTGCGTCAAGTTCATGAGAGAGGAACTCGCCTGATGACAGGCCCCAATGTCTTGCTTCTGACCGTCGGCACAGGCACGGCGGAGGATCTGGAAGCGACGGTTCTGAAGCCGTTTGCGAAGTCGATAAGAAAGGGGCAATGGGCGAAGGTGGTGTTGTTTCCGTCGAAGGCGACGGAGGCAAATGCGCGCCTCCTACAGGAGGCTCATCCGGACGTGCCCATGGAGGTGCGATCGCTGAGGAAGGCCGGGCAGGAAGAAGACGTTGACGCGTGCTTCACGCACTTTGATGCGGAGATGGCGCGGCTCAAGGAGGCGGGATTCGCCGCCGCTGCCATGACGGCGGATTTCACCCGCGGTACGAAGGCGATGTCGGCGGGGTTGGCACTGGCGGCTGTGGCACAAGGGATAGCAACGCTGCGTTACGTGGGAGCGGCGAAGCGGGACAGCCGAGGGATGGCCGCGCCCGGCTCTGAAATCCCAACTGAGACGAGTGCGAGTTCGGTGCTGGAACGGCAGTTGCTCCTGCGGGCTGTGGACTATTTACGGGCTGGGAACTTCCGGGCGGCAGGAGCGCTATTTCCTGGCTGGCCGAAAGTGCAGTACTCAGGGCCGCGAGCAGTGGAGATTCGCTGGGTGGGCTGGCTGGCTGCGTTTTGGGGTGCGTGGGATACCTTCGACTACAAGAACGCAAACGCACTCGCTTCGGAAAGCAGACGGCCGATGGGCAAAGCTCCATGGACGGCGGAATTCATGCCCTCCAAAGACCAGTTGACCCTCCTGGCCAGGCTGGCCAGCGGCGAACCCAAGGCGTGGGAGGAGAAGGCGAACGCTTGCCGGGGTCTCGCGGCAGATCTCCTGGCCAACGCCGGCAGGCGCCTTAAGGAGGGGCAAACGGAGGATGCACTGGTGAGGGCGTACCGGGTGCTCGAGTTGATCGGGCAGCTCAGGCTGTTTGCACACGGGTTAGACTCCGAAGACATCGACGCACGACACCCCACCGCTGGAAAGTGGCTGGTGGAACAGAAGGATCCACCCCGGCGGGACAGCAGAGACCGGCTGTCGATAGGGCGCGAAAAGGTAGCTTCTCTGCTGGGCGCGCTTGGAGATGAACTGGCGCCGAGGCTCACTACCCTGGATTGGCTGGGAGAGTTCCAGCCCCATCTCAGGAACAAGTCGATTCTCATCCACGGCTTCAAGTCGAGGACAAGGGAGAAGACCACCGAGATTACTGAGTTGCTCAGGCGGCTGCAAGTATTCTACTTGAGTGAGAACGAGGAGAACGAGAAGCGAATGCGGGCGGCGACGTTCGAGTTCCGCGGGCAGGAATCAGAAACACAAGTCTGATTAAGAATCCCCCGCCCCACGATTTTCTTGGATACTGATTTGAAGGAAGGAGAGTCAGCATGTCCAACAGCAAGAGAGCGGACGCAGGGCCGCTGGTCGGCCAAGCGCAAGGCGGCCGTCGTTCTGGAACTTCTCCGCGGCGAGGATCTGGAGAGCCTCAGCCGCAAGTACGCCGTCACCGCCGCCA
>CAZLDN010000182.1:0-7894 GCA_964558355.1 uncultured Candidatus Solibacter sp. | reverse complement strand
CCTTGCCCCGGCCATACGCCTTGATCTCCACCTCGAGCCGGTCGTCCTGCACGTCCACGCCAGCCACAAGCAGCGACGCCCTCGCCGGCACGATCCCGAGTGCGTAATCCTCGCGCCGCAGATAAACCTTTTCCCAGTCGGGCGCCGACCCGCGCTCCGTCCAGAGTTCCGCCAGCACCGTGTTGAGGAACGCCTTGAGCGTCTCCGTCGAGCGCTTGGCGACCAGGAACTCCGCGGCGATCGTTCCCCAGGACCGCTTCGGAGAGATCAACTGCGTCACACGGAACCCGGGGATCGGCGAGCCTGGGTTCAGAGGACGGTACTCGCCGCGCTCCACCATCCACGACTTCTGGTGGTGCGGGATCCGCTGGCGGCAGTTCTCGCAGAGGTATGCCGCATTCTCCGGCTCGCCTTCCGGCCACACGACGCCGCCGCCGGTGCCGTCGCTGAACACCAGGATCTGAAAGTGGTTGCAGAGCGGGCACGGCACGAAGTACTCGCGCTGGTCGCTTGTGTTCCACGCCTTCTGGATCCGACTCTCGCCGTCGATGGTCGGCGTTGAGCACATGACGATCTTCTTGTTGTGCTCGAACTCGCCGGTGCGCTGCATCGCCAGCGATACCGGGTCGCCCTCCGATCCTGCGCTCGTGGGATATCTGTCCACCTCGTCCAGCAATAGGTACCGAATCGGACGCATGGCCAGGCCGGACGGCGAGATGGCGCCGGTGAATGTGATGTGCCCGGAGCCGTTGGCGAACACCTTATGCATGGCCGTGTTGTTGGAGTCCCGCGACTTCACCGCAGCGAGCTTCCCGCGCAGCGCTGGCGAGTGCCGGAACAACGGCGCGACCCGATCCTTGGAGAGCGCCTTGGCGTCTTCCGATCTCGGCTCCACAGCCAGCGTCGGCCCCGGATCCACGTCCGCGATGTATCCCAGGAAGTTCACCATCACGCTCGTCTTCAGCATCTGTGCCGCGGACATCAAGACCACTTGCTTGCACGGGTGCGACGAGCTCAGAACATCCATCGGTTCCCGCTGGTACGGTCTTGTATGCCACTGGCCCCGTTCCGCCGCTCCGGAGCCGGTGAGCGACACATTCTCGTCGGCCCACTGCGACACGGAGATATCCCGTGGCGGCAGCAACGCCTCCGCTCCGACCTGGTACATCGAGAAGGGTTGTGTCATCAGTAACCCGCGTCCGATAGGGCTTTCGCCGTCTTGCGGCGCAACGCGTTCGTTTCCCCGACGAGTATCCGGTGAATCTCAGCTTCGCTCTTCGCCGCGGCGACCAGCGGCGCCACGCGATCGGCGAATGCCGACAGCGCATCGCCGACTATCGCGGACCAATGCGCCGCATACTCACCGGCCTTGGTGGCCTGGATCAGTTTGCCGGCGCGCTCCTCATACTCCAATTGCGCCGTCTTCGCCTTGAACGTCTCGGTCACCGCGCGGGCCCGCAGATAGGCGGAAACAGGATCGCTCGATACTTCCGGCTGACCCGGCATGCCCGAACCGCCACGCGGTGGGGTGCGCACACTGGGCGGCGCCGCCTGCGGTCTGGTGGCCTGGTGCAGAGTCTTGCCCGCGAACGTGTTCCTTTCCCACTCCTGGTTCGCCCGCTCCAGATCGATGGTCCCGTCCTGGTTCGGCGTGATCCGTTTCGTCTGGATGGCCTTCTGAACCGCGCTCCTGGCCACGCCCCGCATCCGTGCGTAAGTCCGCTGCGAGACGCCCGTCATGCCGACGCACCCTCCTGTACGGTCTGGTCGTCCGTCGCCCAGGCCGCCAAACCATCCGATGCTTCGTCCTCACGCTGGCGAGTGGCATGCTCCCGGTTGCCCCGGCAGTACGGGCACGAGCCGTGATTGCGGCATGACCTATCAATCGCCCTCGCACCGTAGTATGGCCGGCGCCAGTCCTTCAGGTTGGGGTATGCCAATTTGAATGCCATCAGTTCATCGCTGGGGTGGACACCTGGGGTGGACACCTAGATAAGTGCAACTAACTAAAGACTTTGTGCAAATGGTCCACCCGCCGACGTCCGGCCCAGGCAGGTCCCGCGATTTCGTTTGTCATTCGCATTTGGCATCGAGTTGCCCGTATCGCATCGTAGGCCGCCGGACAAATGCGCCAGACCGGCGTAGGCCGCGAAGAGCGGTAGCGCCCGATCTGAATGTGGGTGGCGCGCGATCCACAGGCGCTGGACTCGCACCCGGTGCTCTGGCTCGACCCGCCTAATCCACTGCTCGTATGTCAGTGAAGCCTTCCGCGCGTTGCATGGGCGGCAGACGATCACAATGTTGCTTAGACTGTGCTCGCCTCCGTGGCAGAGCGCCACCATGTGGTCCGTCTGCTTCTGTGCATCCTCGAAGGGGCAATCGCAATAGGCACAGCGTGACGCTGCGGCCTTGGCCTCCTGGATACTCTCCTTTGTGGCCGACCCATCGCGCGTCGCGTCGATGCGTGCCTGGACAATTCAGAGTATAATCATTGCTCGCGGTAGTCGGCCGTGCAGTCAAACTTCAAGACGCCGCGTCGGAGGACTCACGTGAACGTTGGCAATTCCACTCGACTGCTCTTATTCCTCGCCGCTCTCGGTGCCGCGTCAGCCCAGAATTTCAGCGGAGATGCGCGCAAGATCGGGATGGGGGCCATCGGTTCTTCCGAGAACATCGCCACCAAAATGATCGACGAGCAGAGACCCTACAGGTCCATCGTATTGCCACTGGGCTTCATTCAGGCGTATCAGGACCGGGATCGCTTCGACCCCAACGACGATCGCTTCGACCCCATCCTGGCGGTGGAGTACGCGGCCAATCCAATCCACTACGTCATCGGACGCAGCCAATCCGGCCCTGGAAACAGGTTTGGCCAGGATATTCGCAATGCACAATTCAATCGCGATCTGAACGCCTATCGAGGGTTTGTTCCAACCAACACGCTGACGGCAGAGGGCCTGGCCTCGCCGACTTGGGGCAAGACCATCAAGTTCATCAACCGCTCCAACGGAACGTTTCACGGTTTCTTTTTGGGCGTCGGACCTTACATATCGGCCAAGACGCGCTGGAATATCGACCAGGCCTTGACCGCCGTTCTGAGCAGCCCAACACCCGTGTCCATACCCAATCGTAGTTTCTCGATCGCAGACGGGACCGTCGGACAACTCGCGCTGTCCGGGACCGGCGGCTATCGCGGCCGCATTGCATTTCCCAGCCGGCCGGGAGCCTCTGCCGAGGCGAATCGCGATGGGATTTACATCGGCGCGAACTATCACTACTTGCGTGGGTTCCGCTACGAGGCCGTCGATATGCTGATTCGCATGGATACCGATGCGGCCGGGCTGCTGACCATCCGGCCGGCCACCACTCCCGCCGTGGTGGATTACTTCAACTCGCGGTCGGGCACCGGATTCGCGCTCGACTTCGGCGTGGCGGGCGTCATCGGAGGTTGGGAGTTCGGATTCGGAGCCAACGGCATCGCGAATCGAATCGAGTGGCAGAACGTGACTGGAAAACGGTTCCGGCTGGCGAGCCTGGTCGAAGGCGGCAGCTTCATCGAATCATCGCTCGGCGTTGTCAATCCCACCCTGAGAGTGGAATTGCCTGTCGATTATACCGGAAGCGGCGCCTACCACACTGCCAATTGGTCCGTCGTGACCGAGGCGTCCCACGGGTTTCAGGGGAACAATTTTCGCGGCGGTATTGAACGAAGGTTTGGCAGAATCGAGTTTCGCGGTGGCGGGCGCTACGGGCTCAACCGCTGGCATCCGACGGGCGGTGTCGGTCTGAATCTCAGCGACAAATTTTCGGTGGACGTAGGCGCGTTCGGCACCACCACCAACGTGGAGCGCCTGATGCGGCCCGGCGTGGCCGTTTCGCTGCGTTTCAATGCGGCCAACAACTGATCCGGCGTACCTCGGCGCCGGACCATCCGCGCCTCTCTTATACTTAAGAATTGCTGAAGTACCTTCTGTTAGGCGCATTGTCGGCGCTGTATCTCACCAGCCTGGGCTCGGTCGGATTCCTCGGACCGGACGAGCCCCGCTATGCCTCCATCGGCCGTGCGATGGCCGTATCCGGCGATTGGATCACCCCCCGGCTCGATGGACAGCCGTGGTTTGAAAAGCCACCGCTGCTTTATTGGATGACGGCCTCCGGAAACCTGCTCGGCCTGTCGGATGAGTGGGCCGCGCGCCTGCCCGTTGCCATCGCTGGACTCGCCTTCCTCTTCTTTTTCTTCCACACTCTGGAGCGTGAGTTCAACCGACGCGTCGCGCTTTACGCAACCGCTATCCTCGGAACCTCTGCTGGTTGGAGCTCGTGGGCGTTCGACCAGTTCTGCCTAAATAGCAGACCGATCCCGCTCGAAGCATGGACTCAAGCACGGGCCACAGCAGTCGCGTACCACAAGCCTCGCGCGGCGCGGGCGCTGGAGGCCACTGTCGCGGTGCCGGTGGTGTCAGCCTCATCGGGCGCAATGAACCGCTTCAAGTTGAACGAGGGCAAGCTCAATGGCTAACTACCCAACCGCCCTTGATGATGCATCGAGCCTGTACTCACCGGCGGATGCGTTCTCGACCAAGCCGCTCGACACCACGGCTACGCAGCAGATCCTCGCGGGCGACTCGACCGTGAGCGTCGCCTCCACCGATGGCTTACCATCGACAACTTCGCTCACATCTTCGACCGAAAGCTCGAAGAGCTCGTCATCGGACGGATGGACCGCAACAGCGACCAGGTCGTACGGTTCCTCGATAACCCCGAGGTCCGCGAATTTGTTACCAGCCTGATGCGCAACCAGGTTTACACGCGCATCCAGCAAGACGCCAAATCCCGCGAGACCGAAGCCTGATCCAAAAGGGTGCTTTGTCGAATATAATAGGGATATGCCTCCTGTCGAGACGCCGACGTCGCGGGTGCCCAGAGTCGATCCCCACCTATCCGGGGCGGGCGAGCGCGTCCGAGAGGCGGCTGCGGAGTTGGAGAGGCTCGGCATCGCCAATCCCGATGGGAGCCGCATTCGCAAAGATCTGCCCAAGGATATGCAGCCAGACGCGGATCGCGATTTCGGCGGGTAGCCTTTAGCCGAGGCTCGCGCTCAGTGCGTGGCACTTCGCGCAAAACCGCTCCGGACGATTTCCGCCACTTTCTTTCCCTATGCCGCCCAAGATGTTCATCGTCGCCGGTCCACCCGGTAGCGGAAAATCGACAGCCTTTCCGGTGGCGGCTTTCGGCGTTGACTCCTTCAACGCTGACGATCACGCCGCAGCTTTGAACAAGGGTTTGTACCGCGATATTCCTCGTGCAGTCCGCTCCCGCGTGAACGATCTCTTCGAGACGTTCGTGCTCGATCACATCGACGCGCGAAGCAGCTTCGCTCTTGAAACGACGCTTCGAAGCGCGGTCACGTTCGAGCAGGCCGCGTTGGCCCGGCGCGCCGGTTTCGTCATCGAAATGCGCTACATCTGCCTTCCACACCTCGATATGCACATGGAAAGAGTGAAGATGCGGGCGGACCGGGGCGGCCACAGCGCGCCGGAGCCGGTCCTGCGCGGCATCTACGAATCCAGCATGGCCAATTTGCCCCGCGCCATCCGTGAAATGGATCTGATCTACGTATACGAGAACGGCAAGTGGGGTAAAACGCCAGAGATTCTGTTGCAGGCCGAACATGGAGAGATTGTGTATCGGGCAGAACGTATCCCGCACTGGCTTGCCGTAAGTCTGGCACTCCTATGACGCTCTGATCCGAGATGGAGCCTTTGCCATTCCGTCAATTTTGCAAGTTCCACTTGCAAGAATGGGTCGCAGCGCGTGCATACGGTCGAGCGCCGACAAACTTTCCGTTTGGGGAGTGGCCGGGTGTGACCGTTTCCGTGATCGCCTGAACCGGAGTGTATCGGGGCCGAGGGCGCAAACAATTCTGCATCATCCTGTTGTTTTGATAAGATGAAGTAAAGAGAAGCCTTTGCACCACTCAATGGGGGCGGCTCGGGCCAGATCGGGGCACCAGAATCCGTGACAGCTCACTCTTGATAAGGGGCTGGATTCATATGGCCACGAACTATAGTCCGAAGCACTTCATTCGCCAGGTGCCGAACCCTTTGTTGAAGGCGTTTTTTGATCGGCGAGGAGAACTTGCGGATGTTGACTGGGATGAACTCGGAGAGATGGACGCCGATCCGGTCTTCGAGGCCTGGCAGACCCTGCCGGAAACGGCCCGCGCCCAAATCGAGCGACTATTCCGTTCGGTCTCGGATCTTTCCTCCGCCCAAGGGCTACAGACGCTGATTGAAGAGGGCCAGTTCCATCGCGTGGATTTGACGCCGGGCCTAAATCAGCTTCACGGGCTCCACGAAAAAGTTTTCTGGGTTTACCTCAACCACGAAAAGGTGTTTATTTCGGCGGGGCGGCTGAATCGTGCGGACCACTTGAACGGACGTTACTGGAGACGCCGTACCGACCTGCCGGCCAAGACGCCCGATATCAGCCATCCAACGCGGGAACTGCTCGCGAAGGCGATTTCAAAGTACTACTGGGATACTCAGGGCCGGGGTGAGCACTGCCAGGTCGAGGTCTATCTGAGGCGCGAGAAGATCCACTATTTTTTCGCCTACCCCGCCGACTACGCCGACACAGTCATCATCTATAACGACCTGGGTGACTTGGAACGCCAGCTCCAGCAGGCCGCTTTTGAAGTCATCTTCGCCTACAACGAATCGTCCGGCACGCTGGATCTGTTTGTACAGGGTGACAAGAATTTGCGGCGCGACATAGAGGAGATCTTCGCACGTCTCGTTCTCAAGGAAGAGCTGCCCACGGAGAGCGCGGAACGCCAGCCGTATGAGCTGAATGGTCTCCGCAGTCGGGATTTTGACTTTTCGACTGATCCAGAGGACGGCATCCAGGAGGTTAGGGTCAAGGCGCTCCGTCTGTCGATTATCGGACCCGGTTTCGGGCGAATCACGTTTGAGAGCGATGCCAGGCGGAAGCGCGGCGATATCTATGACCTGATGGAGAAGAGCCTGAACCACGTCCGGATGGATGCTGAGGCGATTAACGTAACCCGCACATCGAAGACGTCGACCTCATCACTGATTCGCCCGATGGTATTCCGAGGGCTTACATCCCATGCGGAGCCGGTCGCGTCTCAGTTGACCTGGACCGTCTTCAGGTCTGGGCGATTGACATAGACCACCTTGTCCACCTTGTGGCTGCGACGCTCGGGCTTAGCGGTCGTGCGATTCCGTTGGCCGAAGACCGCGTCTGGATGCTGGGGACGGGCCAATTCCTGGACAGAACACGTGAGGTGTTCCTCATTCGTGGAGTCCGATGGCCGGATGCCACAGGGCTGCTGGAAAACAATGCGCGCCTTGCCGCGTCTCCATGCCCCTTGATTCTGTGCATGAACCGCGTACCGGAGGATACGGTGTGGTTCAGCGCCGAGCGCGTGATGTTGTCACTGGCGGAATTCGATTGGTTAACGGGTGATCGATCCACGCTACTGAACGGCGTTACAGACATCCTCAGGGAACATCGACGGCCACTGGAACAGGCGCAACGCGTGTTCCGCAAGGAAGGCGATTTCTGGAGCATCAGATTTGAAGACAAGACCATCCGGCTCAAAGATGGCAAGGGTGCGCTGTACCTCTCATACCTGCTCAGTCAGCCGGGCCGCGATTTCCCTGCGGTGGAACTTCTCAAGGCGGTCAGCGGTGCTGCGGAGGTCACAGTGCGAAGCTCTGCTGGCCTCGGCGAAAGACATCACCGAGTACCGCCGTGGCTTCGCCCGTGTTCTTGACCTGCCCTACAACCGCCAGGAGCTCACGATCAACCTCGCGTGATCGGCGACAATTAGAACTTCCGGCCGGCGACAATTAGAATTCCCTACTGG
>CAZLDN010000181.1:0-7967 GCA_964558355.1 uncultured Candidatus Solibacter sp. | reverse complement strand
CTCTTCAACCATCTCAAATCGCTCCACCGCCACCCCAAAACCCAAACCGCCGCCGCCACCAGGAACCGCGAACGCAGAGAGCGGGTCTCTTCGCCCAATCTTCGCCAAAATATCGTTCAACCCTGACCCAAACCCCGCCCCCGGCCCCCTACCGGTTCGGCCGTGACGCCATCAGTTCGTCAATATTGACCAACTCGGTCGGATAGTTCCCCGTGTAGCACGCATAGCAGAACCGCTCATCCAAATCCCCAACCGCCTTATGCAGATTCTCCAGCGACAGGTACGCCAGCGTGTCGCAGCCAATGAACTGCCGGATCTCCTCCACGCTCTGGTTGGCCGCGATCAGTTCCCGCTTGGTCGGCGTGTCCACCCCGTAGAAACACGGCGATATCGTCGGCGGGCACGAGATCCGCACATGCACTTCGCGCGCACCGGCCCCGCGCACCATCCGCACGATCTTTTGCGACGTCGTCCCCCGCACCAGAGAATCGTCCACCAGCACGACGCTCTTGCCCTGAAGCAGTTCCCGCACCGGGTTCAACTTCAACCTCACCCCAAAATCGCGGATCGCCTGCGACGGCTCAATAAATGTCCTGCCGACATAGTGGTTGCGTATCAGTCCATGACGGAACGGAATCCCCGACGCCGTCGCATAACCCAGCGCCGCCGACACGCCCGAATCCGGTATCGGCACCACCACGTCCGCCTCCACCGGCCACTCCTGGCTCAACAACTGCCCCATCTTCTCGCGCGACGAGTGCACCGGCCGCGTAAACACGATCGAATCCGGCCGCGAGAAGTAGACATGCTCGAAGACGCATTGCGCGCTGCGGCCCGGCGGCGCGTAGAACTGCCGCGTCAACCCCTCTGGTCCCGCGATCACCATCTCGCCCGGCTCGACGTCGCCGATGTACTCCGCGTCGATCAGGTCGAAGGCGCAGGTCTCGGACGCGAACACATACGCCGGCCCGCTGCTCAAGTTCATTCGCCCGATCGCCAGCGGCCGGAACCCATGCCGGTCGCGCGCCACGATCACCCGATCCGCCGCCAGAAACACCAGCGAGAACGCGCCGTCCAGCGCCAGCAGCGCCTCGCGCAACGCCGACTCAAGCGTCTTCTGGTCGCTCTTGGCCACCAGATGCAGCACCACTTCGGTGTCCGACGACGCCTGGAAAATCGACCCGTGCGCCTCCAGGTCCCGCCTCAGTTCCATCGCGTTCGTGATGTTGCCGTTATGCGCCACCGCGATCCGGCCCTTGTTACACGCCACCGAAAACGGCTGCGCATTCAAAATCGCCGTGTCCCCTGCCGTCGAATACCGCGTGTGCCCGATCGCCATATGGCCGGGCAACATGTTCAACACGCCGGCCGTGAAGATCTCGGCCACATGCCCCATCGACTTGTGGCAGTAGACGTCCTTGCCGTCGCTTGCCGCGATGCCCGCGCTCTCCTGGCCCCTGTGCTGCAACGCGTGCAGACCCAAATGCGCCAGATTGCCCGCCTCCGGATGTCCATAGACAGCGAAGACGCCGCACTCCTCTTTGAACTTGTCAAAAGGGAGTTCGTCGAACGGCAAATGCTCAGTCTGCTCTTGATCAGGCATGAACCTCGGCCTCGAGTTTGGATTCCAGCGCGGTCGCCCAGGTCTCCCGCAGGGCTGCGAGAGGTGTATCGATTAGCTTACCGCCCCTATTCCCGATTATCAACCTACCCGCTTCGGTCGCGCCGATCTTCAACGCCGGCACGCCGTGTTTCGCCGCGATCGCCTCGACGGCCTTCACGTCCGTCGTCGAAACCACCACTCTCGACGGGCCTTCGTGATACAGCAGCAACTCGGCGGCGAGTTCCGAATCCAATCCGATCTTCGCACCGATCCCGTTGTCGAACGACGATTCCGCCACCGCCCAGGCCAGCCCACCGTCGCTTACATCATGCGCCGACTCGACCACCTTCGCCAGCACCATCTCGCGCACCGCCGATTGGACCTTCTTCTCGAACTCCATATCGAGCGCCGGCGGCAATCCCCACATCTCTTTTACAACCTGCTTGGCGTACTGCGTCCCGCCCATCCGCACCGGATCGGCGTCGCCAATCCCGCCCACCAGCAGAACATCCCGCCCGGCCTCGCGGAATGCGATCCCAACCGGCATGTCGGTCTTCATGATGCCGACAATGCCCAGCACCGGCGACGGAAAAACCCCCTCGCCCAGCGTCTCGTTATACAGGCTGACATTGCCGCCCGTGATCGGCGTCTCGAAGAACGCGCACGCGTCGGCCATCCCTTCGATGGCCTCCACAAGCTGAGCCATGATCTCGGGCCGTTCCGGGTTGCCGAAGTTCAAATTATTGGTCGCCGCGATCGGCTCGGCGCCCACGCACGACAGGTTCCGGCAGCACTCGGCCACCATCAGCTTCGCGCCTTCCCTCGGGTCCAGATACGCGTAACGCCCATTGCCATCGAGAGACATCGCCATCGACGAACCCGTCTCTTTGATCCTGATAATCGCCGCGTCGCCGCCCGGACCCGCAACCGTGTTCGTCCGGACCATGTAGTCGTATTGTTCCCAGATCCAGCGCTTGCTGCAAAGGTCCTCGCTGCCGGCAAGCGTGAACAGGTCGCCAGTCAAATCCTTCGACTTGATCGCCGGCCCTTCCATCGGAACTTTGCGCAGCGGCTTGGTGTGAGGCCGGTCATAGAGCGGCGCTTCGTCGGCCAGCGGCCGGCTGGGAATTTCGGCGACCACTTCGCCGTGATTCTTCACCCTCATCAATCCGTCCGAGGTCACCTTGCCCACGATCCGCGCGTCCAGACCCCACTTCTTGAACACGTCCAGGACTTCGTTCTCGCGGCCCTTGTGCGCCACCAGCAGCATCCGCTCCTGGCTCTCCGACAGCATGATCTCGTACGGCGTCATGCCCTGTTCGCGCTGCGGCACGCAGGCCAGGTCGATCTCGATGCCTGTTTCGGCGCGGCTGCTCATCTCGCAGGTCGAGCACGTCAGACCGGCTGCGCCCATGTCCTGAATGCCAGAAATCGCGCCCGTGTGCATCGCCTCCAGACACGCTTCAAGCAGGAGTTTCTCCATGAACGGATCGCCTACCTGCACGTTCGGCCGCTTCTGCTTGCTCTCTTCGGTGAACTCGGCCGACGCCATCGACGCGCCGTGAATGCCGTCCTTGCCGGTCTTCGAGCCAACGTAGATCACCGGGTTGCCTTCGCCCGTCGCCTTGCCGTAGAAGATCTGGTCCTTCCGGAAGACGCCCAAAGCGAAGACGTTCACCAGCGGATTGGCGGCATACGACGGCTCGAACACCGTCTCGCCGCCCACCGTTGGCACGCCGAAGCAGTTGCCGTAATGAGCAATACCCGCTACCACGCCGTCAACGATCCGGCGATTCCGCGCGCCGGTCCGCGGGTCGTTGAGCGGCCCGAATCGCAGCGCGTCCATCACCGCCACCGGCCGAGCGCCCATCGTGAAGATGTCGCGCAGGATGCCGCCCACTCCGGTCGCGGCGCCCTGGAACGGTTCAATGAAGCTCGGATGGTTGTGCGACTCGATCTTGAACGCGATGCAGTAGTCGTTGCCTTCGGCGTCGGGGCCGATGTCGATGATGCCGGCGTTTTCGCCTGGCCCCTGCACGACGAGTTTGCTGCGAGTCGGCAGTTTCTTCAGATGGATGCGCGAACTTTTATACGAGCAGTGCTCGCTCCACATCACGCTGAAGATGCCCAATTCCGTAATGTTCGGTTCGCGCCCAAGAATGGACACAATCCGCTCGTATTCGTCCGGCGTCAACTGGTGTGCCTGGACGATCTCGGGTGTGATCTGGCTCATGGCATTATTTGGCGGGGCTGAGGATTCGACTGTAGGCCTGCACGAGCGATTCGAAAACAAGCCGCCCGTCGCTTGATCCCATCAGGGGTTCGGTGGCTCGCTCGGGATGCGGCATCATGCCCATCACGTTGCGGCCCTCGTTCAGTACGCCGGCGATGTCGCGCAGCGAGCCGTTCGGATTTTCGACATACCGGAACGCCACTTGGTCCTCGGCTTCGAGCATGTCCAGCGTCGCCTCGTCGGCAACGTAGCAGCCTTCGCCGTGCGCGATGGGAATGCGCAACTCGGCGCCCGCCGGGATCGCGTTCGTGTATGGAGAATTGGAGGTGCCGGCCGTCAGCCGGACCTCCTTGCAGATGAACTTCAGACCGCGGTTGCGGACCAGCGCCCCTGGCAGGAGCCCGCACTCGGTCAGAATCTGGAATCCGTTACAGATTCCCATGACCAGGCCGCCCTCAGCGGCAAACCGTTTGACCGAAGCCATCACGGGCGAAAACTTCGCGATCGCCCCGCACCGGAGGTAGTCTCCATAGGAGAACCCGCCGGGCAGGATCACGCAGTCCGAGCCCTTCAGATCGCTGTCGCTATGCCAGAGGAATTCCGCCTGGTGGCCGAGGTTTGCGCTCGTCGCATACCAGGCGTCGTGATCGCAGTTGCTGCCGGGAAAGACGACGACGCCGAATTTCATGGGGAAATTTTAGTCTACCAGACCCCGCACCGGGCCGCGCTGCAAGGGGAGCCGCGACTGTAATGAGCGGTAATCGGATTATCGAAGCGATTCGTTCAATCGACCCGTATCGTGACCGTCTTCTCCTGCCCGCTCAGCAGGTCTTTCACGCGCACGGCCCAGTTGCCCGGCGCGTCGTTGTGAGCCAGTGGCAGCACGTGCTCACCCGCACCGCCATTGGCTATCACGTTGGCGGTGTAATGCCCAACCTGGCGTCCGGATGGATCGGAGACGCTGACATGGAGCACGTTTGAACCAGCCGGCGAACTGCCATCGAAACTCAGGCCGATGCGAGCGATCTCGCCCCGCGCCGCCCGGTCCGGAGCCGACACTCTCAACGCCGGCAACGCCGCCGGGCTGAGTGCGAAGATCGCGGGCTGGTATGGATCGAGAGCGACGGTGATCTCGGGTCCCGGAGCCAGCGGCTTGCCGCCGCGGATGTCATAAGCGTGGAGCCCATCGGGCAGAAGCAAACGGACGGTACGGGGCTTCTCAAACCTCTGGTTGGATTTGAAGTCGGGCGGGCCAAGTTCGTCGACACGCAGTTGCGGATTGCTCAGCAGTCCGATGATGGTCACGCCGCCATTGCGGAACTGGTGCGTCTCCACGCCAACCGCCGGGCGGTTTGCCTCGTCCAGCACCTCGAAGGCTGGCCGGACGCCGTGTCCGGCGATCAACTTCCGCATCGCCTCATGGGTCTCCCGCTCCTTGCCGGTGATCCGGAGCTGATGGTAGTCGAGCGCCTGGAAACGGACCGCCCCACCCCGCGGTTGATTGCCTTCAAACAGACCGGCAAGGGCAGGGCTCGGTCGACGCCGGCTATGTTCGTCAAAGGCGCCTGGCTCGCCGTCGGCGATCACCAAACCACCCTGTGCGGCGAATTCGCGGATGGCCAGAACCTCGGCTCCCGACAGCGCGCTCGACCGCGGCAGGATCAGCACCCGGTAGCCGCGTTTCAACAACTCGCCCTGTTCCAGTTGCCCGTAGGCGACGAAGCGGTACTGCAGGCCGAGATCCTCCACAAGCCGGCAATAGGATTCACGCAGCCTCAGGAAATCGCTGTCCATTCGCTCGGTGGCTGACGTGCGGTTCACCCAGTCGCCGCCCTTCGGCCGCGCCGCCAGCATCCATTCGGTGCGCATACTCGCCTGTGAATAGTGGATGGCGATGGGATCGGCCTGGCGCACGCTGTTGATCAGCAACGCGCCCAGCCCGCCGCGGATTTCGTTGTAATAGGGCGCCACCTCGCGGCCGCGCTCTCCAATGGCGCCGTCCTTGGTCACAAGCTCCGATTTCTCGTCCCAGATCAGGTTGCCGCGCGCGCCGTGCAGCAATTCGTACCAGATCCGGTGCTGCTCCCACGGGCCGCGCGCGAACGACGTGGTCACCAATGGCATTGCCGGGTTGAACGAGCGGAGGATCTCGACGTTGTTGCCGATGTTGTACGGTTCGATGGCGGTGAGCGCCTGGCTCAACCTGAAGTAGTCATACCCGCCCCAACCCGGCATCTGCGCGCCGGCGATGGCGACGTAGGCATCCGGGTCCACCGAGCGGATGGCGCGCACGCCCATGTCGATCGCGCTGGCGAATGATACGTCCATCCATTCTTTGTGGTCGGCCCAGGACGAGAAGTTATCGTCGCTGCGCTTCATCGCCTCGTCGGTGGTATCCGGCGTGACGGCGTCCCAGGACGCGAACGCCGTGCCCCATTGGCGGTTCAAGGCGGATAGGGTTCCGTATCGCTCCATGAGCCATGCGCGCATTCCGGCCAGCGAGTGGTCGGAGAAATCGAAATCCCAGAACGCGGCCAGATCGGCGATGCCGGATTCGTCGCCGAGGTCATAGAACAACGGACGGTAGGGAGAATTCCTGCGCGCCGACTCGACGAGGCGGTCGTGGACCTTGCGTAGCCACTCGGGATCGGACAGGCTGGGATGGCGTTTGAACGGCTCTTTGCTCGACGGGTCTTTGCGGTACAGTTCCTTGGCTTGCAGGAACGACCATTGCGGGACGCGGTCGCGCCGGAAGCGATGGTACTCGGCATAGAAGTCCGTGGCGATGTTCTCGGCATACCAGCGCAGGTCGTTTGATAGTAGGAAGTCCGGAAGGGCGGTGGCCCGGCCGCTATATTGGCCTGCGTTGACACCGAGCGTTTTCAGTTTCGCGAATCCGGCGGCGCTGTACGGCTGCCACATGACGATGGCGTAGTCCCGCCAGCCGCGGTCAGGCGGCTTGGCGACGAACGACACCTTGGCATCCTCCTCGCGATGGTCCTTCGCCCCCTTTTTGTCCACGCCGTCGAACGAAAAGTGGACACTCAGTTGGTTGCTCATGGCAACGGCGCGGCGCAGATCGAGAGTGAAGCGGACCTCGGACTCGTCTGTGAGTTCGAATGCAACAGTCCGCTCCTCGACAACGCGGCTCAGCGCGTCGGTCCATTTGATTGCCAGCGTGCCCTGCCCGGTGGCCTGTCCAATGGTCCGATAGACGGCCGTGACCGGGCGGTCGCGTTCAAGCGCCAGCGACGGAAGCACGATATCGGCGGCGCTCGAGCACAGTGATGCAGCCACGGCCAGGATCACAACCAAACAATTCGTTCTCATGACGTTCATCCTCCGGTCAGCGGGTTGTTTGCTGGGCCGCGCTCAGGGTGTCGCCTCGCAGTTCGAGACGCGCCGGGATCAGGTCCGGCTGAGCCTCCAACGCCTGTTGCATCAGTTTGCGGCCCTCGTCCGAACGGCCGCGGCGAACCATAGCCAGGCTGAGCAGATATCGCGCCTCAGCCCTGCGGCCGGAGTCGCGCGCGTCGATCTCGCCGCGGGCGAAGTCTTCAAATCGCATCTCCAACGGTGCGCCCTCCGCGGCCCAGCCGAGCCGTTCGAACGACGCCACCATGAACAGGTTGTCGCTGTTCCAACTGTCGCGATCGCCCGAGAGCGACTCCACTCCGGCGATACCCTTCCGATACGCCTCCGCGGCCTCGGCGTTTCTTCCCATCGCATCGAGCGTCCGGCCCAGGTAGTATTGGAGCCGCGGGGAGATCTGGGACTCGAAGTCGTCCATGCCGAGCGATACCGGGGGTTTCCCAGCCGATGCGTAGAGCGTGAGTGCGCGGGCGTAGTCGCCCTGCTTGAACGCGCTGGTTTCCTGGCCATAGCGCACATCCTGTAATTGTCGCGCAGTCCATAGGTGCGGTGGCGCGGGGCGAACTGGTGGCTCTCCACGATGCGCGCCGTCCACAACACATGCGTCCCGTTCTCCAGCAGCGCGACGAAGCGGAGTTTGGGGAACGCGCTGGAGCTGCGGGTGACGGCTGGGTGAGGATGTACTGGGAGAGTGAAGAAAGGAGAGTTCGTTCCCGCTTCGTTTCAGAAGGGTGTTGGCGACTGTAACGTCTGTCGTGT
>CAZLDN010000180.1:0-8030 GCA_964558355.1 uncultured Candidatus Solibacter sp. | reverse complement strand
AGCCCCACCCCTCCGCCGAAACCTCCTTCGGCCTCAACTGGCTCAACCGGATCGGCGCATTCACCCTCATCCTCGCCGCCGCCTTCTTCTTCAAATTTGCCGTCGACAACAACTGGATCGGACCCACCGGCCGCGTCCTGCTCGGACTCGCCGCCGGATTCGCCCTCCTCGCAGCCGCCCACTTCCTCAACACCCGCGGCCACGCCCTGTTCGCCCAAGGCCTCGCCGGCGCAGGCGTATCGGTTCTCTATCTTTCCTTCTGGGCCGCTTCCGCGCTCTACCATCTCATCCCTTCTGCCGCGTCCTTCGCCGCCCTGGTCGCCGTCACCGCTCTCGCCAGCGCTCTGGCTTACCGCTCGCGCGCCCTGGCTCTGGCCGCCCTCGGTCTCATCGGCGCATACATAACCCCACCCGCACTCTCCACCGGCGAATACCACCCTTACATCCTCTTTACCTACCTCCTCCTCATCAACGCCGCCTGGCTCACCTTCGCCCGCTTCATGGGTTGGCGCTTACTTGAATTCATCGCCCTCCCCGCCACCTTCCTCGTCGGCGGCGCTGTCTTTGCCGATCTCCAATCAGCCGACCGTGGCCCTGCCGGCTCTTATCTCCTCTTCTCCCAATACGCCGTCTTCGTCTTCTCCCGGTTCACTCCCTTCGTCCACTTTGCCCAGTTCGCCGCCGCCATCGGACTCGCCGTCGCCTGGGGAAAGGATCCACTCGGATTCGCTATCTTCGCCGTCGCCCTGCTGACTCTCTCCCTTGTCGCCGCCCACCTCCTCGCCCTGCCCTCCCTCGCATTGACCGCCGCCGCCGCCTTTTCGGCCGCCTACGGGTTGGTCCTCGTCTTCGGACCTTCCTTCCCCAACACTCTTTTCCTCGGCGCCGGCGCCGCTTTCGCCGTCGCCCATTCGTTCCTCCCCTTCCGCCTTGCCAAGGGCCATTCGCCCAGCCGGGCAGAACTCGCCCTCCAACCCCTCAACGCTGTCGCCATCTTCGCCGCAGGCTACAACTACCTCCGCGGCCCCCACGACCCCTGGCTCGGCCTCTTCGCCGCCTCTCTTGGCGCAGTCTACCTGGTCACAGGCCTCCTGCTCCGCCGCCACCTTGCCAAGTTGCCTGGCATCTCCAACGCCATCCTCCTCTGCGCCGGCGCAGCCCTCGCGCTGTTCACTGCCGCCATTCCGCTCCAATTCGACAGCTTCCGTATCACCGTCCTCTGGGCACTGGAAGCCGCCTCGCTGGCCTGGATCGCCCGCCGCCTCGATTCCGGCCACGCCCGTTTCAGCTCCCTGGCCGTCTGTGCCCTCACCGCCCTTCGGCTCCTTTTCATCGACGCCTCCATTTACCCGGACCCCTCCACTTACTCCCTGCTGCGCAACGCCCGTTTTGCCACATTCCTGCTCTCCGCCGCAGGTTTCGCCGCCGCCGCCTGGTGGCTGCGTCCCCGCCCTCTCGCCATCCCGCCATACCTCGCCGCCCATGCCTCGCTGCTGGCCGGTCTCGCCCTCGAGGTCGGCGCCCACGTCTACCGCCTCTTTCCGCCCGCCGATCTCTTCAGCGCCGAAATGGTTGCGCTCTCGATCCTCCTCGCCGTCTACGCCCTCGCCCTCGTCTCCGCCGGCGTCGCCACCCGCACCCGCCTCAACCGCCTCCTCGGCTTGGCGATGCTGGCCGTGGTCGTTGTGAAACTCTACGCCGTCGACGTTTGGGCCATGGACCGCGTCTACCGCATCGTCGCCTTCTCCGCGCTCGGCATTCTGCTACTGTCCACGTCATTCCTCTACTCGCGCTTCCGCGCCAAAATCGAGGCTTTGCTCCAGGATGAAGACCATTAGCCTGCTTTTCTCACCACTCCCGTCACGAGGCGCAGTGCGAAGCTCGTGGTTACGAGGCGCGCGACCGAGGCGCGCGGAGGCGTACTTGCACAGTACGTCGAGCACGCCAACCGAGCGCAACGAAGTAGACGCGGGCTTCCCACAAGCCGCGGTAGGGTGCTGGTGAGAAATGCGGGCTTGCCTGACCCTCGCCTTCCCGCTCCTGCTCTGCGCTCAATCCGCCCACGTCTCTCCAAACGAATTCCCTTGGCGCGCCAGGCTGGATATTAAGGAGACCTCCGGCTACGCCGCCGTCCGCATCAATCGCTCCTTCTACGCAAGTACCGCCGCCAATTTCGCCGACCTCCGCCTCTTCGGACCCTCCGGCGCTGAAATCTCTCACCTCCTGCGCGACCTCCACCCAGCCCGTCCCAATCCCTCCCTCCAGTCACAACTCCTCGACCTCGTCCGCACGCCCAAAGGCCAGCTCCAGTTCATCCTCGACTTCGGCATCGCTCCCCCCATCCACAACCGCATCGTCTTCGACATCGCCGACCCCGGCTTCCGCCGCCCTGTCCTCATCGAATCCAGCCTCGACCGCACAACCTGGGATACCGTCCGCACCGCCGCCATCCTCCGCTTCCAGCAGGACGGCCAGCGCCTCGAATCCCTCCACATTGACTACCCGGACTCCGCGCGGCGCTACCTCCGCGTCACCATCGATTCGTGGAATGATCCCAAGTCCTTCACCTCCGTTCAGGCCCAGAGAACCCCCTCGCCCAACGCCGAAGACTGGGAGGACCTCGCCTCCGCCACGCCCCAGGCCTCCGCGCTGAGCGACCGAAGATCTACCCGCTTCGAGTTCTCTTTCCCCTTCGGCTACCTCAGCGAAGCGCGCCTCGTCATCGCCTCGCCCAACAAGGAGTTCTATCGATCGGCGGCTTTCTCCCATTCCGGCGGCGGCAAGACTTGGAGATCAGCCGGAAGCCATATCCTCTATCGCGTCCCAGGCGCGGAAGAACTCGCCATCCGTGCGCAGTCTGTCGCCACCACTCACCTCCGCCTTGACGTTTTCGACGCCGACAGCCAGCCCATCGAAATCACCACCATCCACCTCCAGGCCCCGGCCCGTGAAATCGTCTTCCCCATCTCCGGAGCCGGTTCCTACACGTTTTATTTGGGACTCGCCGGCGCCGCCGCTCCGAGCTACGATTTGGAGAACATCCTCGGTCGCGGGACCGGCGTCAGCCCCATCGCCCTCGCCGTCCCATCCTGGGAATCCAACCCTAACCACATCCCTCCGGCCGAGAGGCCAAAGCCCTTCACCGAGCGGTTCCCCTGGCTTCTGCCCTCGGTAGTAGTGCTCGCGGTCGCCGCCATGGGCGCCGCCGCATACCGCCTGTTGAGGAGTGCCAGCGGCCCACAAAAGTGAACGAAAGTCCGGCAAACCCAGTGGGGCAGGCTTCACAGGCCGCTGAAAAAAGGCTCCGCCCTGCCGGAAACGGCCAGAATCTGGCATCGCTCGAACGAAGAATCAACAACTTGCGGGTGTTGCCGAGTGCCAATCGGACCCCGCAGAAGGTTTTTCAGCAGCCTGTTCAGCCTGCGAAGGGCTTGAGCCCGCCCGTGGTCAGCCAGACATTATTTTCGAGTGAGTCTCAGTGGCTCCGTGGCAGCCGCCGATCGCAACCAAAGCCCACCTCTCAAACGCGCAGGCCGCGAACGAAGAGAGCGGGTTGCCATGTGCAGTTTTCAACGAAGCCGATCCCCGTCGCCGTTCTCAAGGAAGCGCGGGAGCCCTGCCTTGCCATCTACAGCACGAGTTCCCGCAGGAACTGGGCGGCGTCCTCGGGTGGAGTCGGGTTGAGATAGAAGCCGCTGCCCCATTCGAATCCGGCCACCTTCGTCAGTTTCGGCATGATCTCGATGTGCCAGTGGTAGTGGACCATCGGGCCGTCCTGGACCGGGGCGGTATGCAGGATGGCGTTATACGGAGCGTGTTCCAGCGCCTTGTCCATCCGTTGGAAGACCTCGCTCAGCACTTGGCCCAGGTCCTGGATGCCAGCGGAGTCGAGACGCTCGAAGTGGGAGTCGTGGCGGCGGGGCATCACCCAAACTTCGAAGGGGAACCGGGACGCGAATGGCGCGACAACGGCGAAATGGTTCGATTCGAGGACGATGCGGCGTTGATCCTGCACCTCCTGTTCTAGAATGTCGCAGAAGACGCAGCGTTCGCGGAACTGAAAGTACTTGTGGGACCCGTCAAGTTCCTCCTGGACGCGCTTGGGAACGACAGGCAGGGCAATGAGCTGCGAGTGGGGATGTTCGATCGAAGCGCCGGCGGCCAGTCCGTGGTTCTTGAAAACGAGGATATAGCGCAGGCGCATGTCGCGCCTCAGGTCGAGGATGCGGTCGCGAATGGCGAAGTAGACATCGGCCACATGACGCGCCGGCAGTGTCGCCAGGCTGGCGGCGTGATCGGGCGTCTCGACGATGATCTCGTGAGCGCCGATGCCGGTCATTCGATCATACAGGCCCTCCCCGCGGCGTTGAATTTCGCCTTCGACGCGCAGTGCCGGAAACTTGTTCGGGACAACGCGCACATGCCAGCCGGGCTCGTTCGGCGCGCCGGAGTTGCGGTAGGCCAGAACCTCGGGCGGAGTTTTGGATTCATGTCCGGCGCAAAACGGGCAGAGGCGGGAGGAGGGCGCTGGGATGACGTGTTCCCGCGTGAAATCGGAGGGGCGAAGGGCGCGGTCGGAAGCGACGATCACCCAGCGTCCTGTGATGGGGTCTTTACGAAGATCGGGCACTGGTCAATCCGGGCCGGCGGGACCGGCAACAGTCAGCATACAGCATGGCGGGGTTTGAGCAGGGAGGAGGCGCGATCGAGGCGGATTCGCGGGGGTTGGGACATGACGATGGTCAGCAGATCAAAACGCACCTGGCCTGGTTCCTTGCGGTACCGGAGCGCGCAACCGACGGCGGCCGCTTCAAGCGCGGCGCGCTTCAACTTGCCCACCGCGCGTTCAGGAGCGGCGATCTCGTCGGTGGTTCGCGCTTTCACTTCGACACACACCAGCGTGTCGCCTTCGAAGGCGACGATGTCGATTTCGCCATGACCGGACGGAGGCCGCCAGTTGCGGGCCACCACCTGATAGCCCTGCCGCTGAAGGTAACGGTGTGCCATGTCTTCGGCCCGCGCCCCAAGAGCCTTGGATGGGGCCATGGCGCGCAAACGGGCGCGGTGGCGCGCCGCGTCGAGCCGTTCGAGAATCGAGATGAGCCAGGCGGGCAACGGGCGTCTACTTCAGGACTTCGAACTCAAACTCCATCACCTTGCCGCGGACGACGTAACACAGGTAGTACTCCCAGAAACGCCGGAAGCGGGTCGAGACGTTGACGAGAAACTCGAAGCCGAGATACCTCCACAACGCTAGTAGCCGGACGTGGACCTTTTTCTCACGCAGCCTGGCGGCGGAGTAGTAGCCGTAGCCGGCGTTGTCCTGGCCGAAGTAACGGAAGGAGAAGCTGTTGAGGTGCCAGCGGTGGGTGGGGTCGCAGAAGCTCGAGAAGTCGGTGTAATGGGGTGTGGCCAGGAAGATCGTCCCGCCCGGAACGACGAGGCGGTGGAACTCCTCCATGGTCCGCATGACATCGGAGACGTGCTCGATGACATGGATGGCCTGGAGTCGGGTGAAGGAGTTGTCGCGGAACGGGAATGGGTAATGGTCGAGATCGCAGAGGACATCGGCCTTGCTGCGGGCGTTGCGATCGATGCCGACCGAGCCGGGGAGTTTGTTGATGCCGCAGCCGACGTCCAGAGTGCGCTCAGTCGCCACCGTCCCAGTGTAGTGCGTTTGAAGCAGCCCCCGGCTGAGCATGTAGGCCGCAGCCAGCGCTCAGCGGCCTGACGACCCGAAGCCGCCGGCGCCGCGCGCGGAATCGTTCAGCGCGGACTCGTCCCATTCGATCGATTCGTAACGGGCGATCACCATCTGCGCGATGCGGTCGCCCTTGTGGATCTGGTAGGGCGCGGCGCCCGAGTTGAGCAGGATCACTTTGATCTCGCCGCGGTAGCCGGGGTCGATGGTGGCGGGCGCGTTGGGGATCGTGATGGCATGTTTCAGGGCGAGTCCGCTGCGGGGACGGATCTGGGCTTCATAGCCGGACGGGAGTTCAATGGCGAGGCCGGTTGGGACCAGGGCAGGCTGTTGCGGCGAGAGCAAGACGTCTTCCAGTGCGGTGAGGTCCATGCCGGCGTCCTCGTTGGGTCCGTGGGCGTGGACAGGCAGGGATGCGGCGGGTGAGAGGCGTTGAATTCTGATCTTCACGGCGGTGTTCGCTATGATAGCGTTTTGCTCGAACGGGACGCACGAGGAATCAAGTGAGCCGAGTCATCACGATTGGACCGACACCGCCGGAACAACTGGCTTATGCGCTGGCGCGATACAGCAGGTCGCCCGATTCAATCCGCGCGAGCCTGGACTGGGTGAAGTCGCACGACTCGTCTAAATTCCTCGAAAGCTTCTACTTTCAGTACGGCCATGCGTCGATCGCCGACCTGGGGCACATGGCCGTTTGCTTCGAGGGGATCTCCGAGGTGGCGGCCATCGAGATCGAGGACGAGCAACTTTGGGACGGACAGGCGCGATCGTCGCGGTATCAGGATTTTTCGAAATCGGGGTTCGTCGCGCCGCCGGAGTTTGACGACGAGCAGAAGCGCGCCTATGTCGCGGCGGGCGAGGCGCTGCTTGCCGGCTATAAAGAGGTCCACGCGAAGGCGTTCGAGCAGATCAGCGGCGCGCTGCCGCGTCCGGCTGACATGAAGCCGGACGCCTATGAGCGCAACATCGCCGCCCGGGCGTTCGATGTCGCGCGGTATCTGCTGTTCCTGGGGGTGCCGACGGGCGTTGGGCAGGTGACTTCGATCCGGACTTTGGAGCGGCAGATCCGGCGTTGGAAGGCGTCGCCGTTTGCCGAAATCCGGGAGATCGGGCGGGAGGCGGCCGAGGCGTGCGCGGCTCCGCCGGAATGCGCGTGGGGCGAAGAGAGCGCGAATTTACGGGTGGCGCCGACGTTGGCGAAGTATGTCGATGCCGATCCGTATCCGGGACAGGCGCGTGCGGATTTGAAGTTGTGGGCGGAGCAGAACCTACCGGCGGTGTCGGGGATGGCGGTGCCCAAGGTCGATTTGGTCCGGCCAAACGAACCTACGGCGGAGATTGCGGCTACCCTGCTCTACCCCGTAACTGATAGACCCTTCAGGGAGTTATACGAAATTGCGCTGGCTTGGCCGGGGGCGCGGCGAGCCGAGGTGATGGACGTGGCGCTGCGGTCGAAGCCCCGGCGGGACGAGGTGCTGAGGGAGTTCCGGGGCGGATTGTTTAACTACGATATGTTGATAGACATTGGGGCCTATCGGGATATGCACCGGCACCGGCGGTGCCAGCAGTACCGGCAGGAGTTCGTTTGGTCGCATGGCTGGGAGACCCCTGGAGTCGTCAAGGCGGCGGGGGTGGAGGAGGTTTACGCGGCGGCGATGGAGTCGGCGCGGAAGGTGGCGGAGGGACTGCCGCAGCCGGGCGCACAGTATCTGACCCCATTCGGGGCGCGCGGCCGGTTCCTCTTCAAGATGGACTTCGCCGAGGCCGAATACATCTCGAAGCTCCGCAGCGGCGTGAAAGGCCACTTCAGCTATCGCGAGATAGCCTGGCAGATGAAAGAACGCATGATGGAAGCCGAACCGGAACTAGGCCGCCTGATTGACGCCACGCCGCCGTGGGTCGAGGACCCGCTGGTGAGATAGGGGGGCGGATGCGAGTGCCGATCGACGATTGGGCGGCAGCCGAGGCCAGCTATCCGCCGTGACTTTTCCGCCGATCCCAATGCCTCTCGAAGCTCCGGGATTCTCTGGAGGGCATCGGCCTTGACGATCCCGGTGCGGCCTGGAACGACAGGCAGGAATGCGTCCCATGCCCAGCGGTGGGCGGCGATTGTGAAGGGAGAAACGTTCTGGAGGTACTTCCACTCCCGAACGAACTGCGCAAAGAAATCTTCCATGGAAGAGGTCAACCTCCTGTGCTGGGATTGACGTTCGGAAGGTGCAAGTACTTTGTTTTCTTTGGGGTTGGTGGACCTGGTCGGGTTCGAACCGACGACCTCTTCCATGCCATTTAAGAAATATCAATCACTTACAGGCAGGAACACCAG
>CAZLDN010000179.1:0-8327 GCA_964558355.1 uncultured Candidatus Solibacter sp. | reverse complement strand
CCGGCGGGAGGGGTGGTTCGGAGATGGGCTCAAACGGCGGCGGAGTGGAGGGTTCGGCGAAGGCGGGAGGTTTGTACTGTTCGACGGGCGGCTGTTCCGGGACGGGTTCGGGGGGCGGCTCGACGGGAGGCGCATCGGGCGCCGGAGCGCCTTCGAGTTGGGCGAGGCGGCGTTCGAGTTGGGCGACTCTGGAGATGAGTTGGCCGTTGATGCGCGCGAGGAGGTCCATCCGCTGGTGGAGGAGATCGAGATCGGAGGTACGCGGATCGGGCATAGGCGATTAAGCTGCGACAGGAGCCGGGCTGAAGCCCTTCGCAGGCTGAAGCCTGCCCCACAGGCACGGCGGCATTAGCGGCTCCTTTCCTTTTCTTCGCGGAGGAAGAGATGAGCGAGTTCGATATCGGACTGGCGGGTGATCTTGATATTGCGGTCGGAGCCGGCGACGACGGCGACTTCCACTTCGATGCGTTCGACCAGGGAAGACTCGTCGGTGCCGATGAAGCCGTCGAGGCGGGCCTGTTCGTAGGCCTTGCGGAGGATGGCGGTTTGGAAGACCTGGGGGGTCTGGGCAAGGACGAGGCGGTCGCGGTTGAGGGTTCCGGTCACTTTGTGAAGGTGGATCTGTTTGACCGTGTCGACCGGAATGATGCCGACGATGGCGGCGCCGCATTCGGCGGCGGTGCGGATGACTTCCTCGATCGTTTCAGGATCGATGAAGGGACGCACGGCATCGTGGACGGCGACGACGTCGGTATCAGGGTCGACGGCGGCGAGGCCGTTTTCAACCGATTGTTGGCGGGAGTCGCCACCATCGACCGTGATGACGGGTTTGGGGAAATGTTCCGACGCGATCAGTTCGTCGACCCGCGGCCGGTCCTCGGGCCGAAGGGCGAGCACGACCTGGCTAACGAGCGGACATGAGACAAACTTGCGGATAGTGTGCAAAACGACGGGGGATCCGTCGAGCAGGAGAAACTGCTTACGGGGGGCGGCCGGTGATCCGGGATCGGCGGGTTTCATGCGCGTGCCGAGTCCAGCGGCGGGGAGGATGACAGCAACCTTCATGGTGGATGGGCCTTAGAGATCTGAACCGGCGACAGGCGCGTGGTCCTCTTTACGGGGGTGCTCGCGGTCGTGGGTAGCGCCGGGATGCTGGGGCTTGTCGTAGACGTGGTGGTAGCGGTCGTCATGGCGTCCGAAGATCATCTTGCCGGCAGTGGTTTGAAGGACGCTGGTGACTGAGATGTCGATGGTCTTGGAGATGAGACGCTTGGCGCCGTCGACGACGACCATGGTTCCGTCGTCGAGGTAGGCGACGCCCTGGTTCTGCTCCTTGCCTTCCTTGAGGATGAAGACGCGCATGATCTCGCCGGGCAGAACGATGGGCTTGAGGGAGTTGGCCAGTTCGTTGATGTTGAGGACCTGGACGCCGTGCAGTTGGGCGACCTTATTGAGATTGAAGTCGTTGGTGACGATTTTACAGTCGTAGACCTTGGCGAGTTCGATGAGCTTGAGGTCGACCTCGCGGACGTTGGGAAAGTCGTCCTCGAGGATCTGGACGTTGAGATTGGACATCTTCTGGATGCGCTGGAGGACGTCGAGGCCGCGGCGGCCTCGGTTACGCTTCATGGAATCGGAGGAGTCGGCGACGAGTTGGAGTTCCCGGAGCACGAACTGAGGGATGACAAGGGTGCCGTCAAGGAAGCCGGTCTCGGCGATGTCGGCGATGCGGCCGTCGATGACGACGGAAGTGTCAAGAATCTTAAAGGACTGGCGGGAGGCCTTTTCGCCGCCGAAGAGGCCGCCGAGCGCGGCCAGGTTGAGCATGTCGCCCTTGGCCGACCCCACGGCAAGGCCGACATAGGTCATGACCAGGAGGACAAGAAGTTGGAGGAAGGGGACGGTGGTGTGGTTGCCAGGAAGAGCCCAGTTCAGGACAAGCGCGATCATGAAGGCGCCGAGGATGCCGAGGACACTGGCGATGGCGGCGCCGATGAGGCGTTTGAGAGAAACCCGCTTGAGCCGGTCCTCGAAGAAGACGATCAGCAGGCCCAAGGCGAGTCCAGCAAGTGCGGACCAGGGTTGAGGGAGACCGAAGGGGCCCAGGAAGTGGGCGGCCAGGGTGAGTATAGCTACGAATATGACACGAAGTAGGAGAAGATCATTCACGCCGGGTTACCTCGAACGAATGAATATGCGCTACAAAAAGCAAATGCGCCGGGTTCGAGTATAACACCGGAAGGCGGGTAGACAGGTGTAAAAGACATGCCCCGCGGGAAGCGGGCCAAGCCCGGCGCTCCCGGCGGCGATGCGAGTTTAGAGGGCCTTGGCGAGCTCCTCGGCGAAAGCCGAGGTTGGGCCGCCAGTGCCTGGTTTGCGATGCTTCCGTCCGCCACGGGACCGGCGCAAGGGGCCTTCGCCTGCGGGCGGGGCCACCGGACCGGAGCCAGTGCTGGCGGGACCAGGGCCGGCGGTAATGCCGGGACCAGGGCCAGCGCCGGCAGGCCGGAGAATAGCGCCCTTTGGACGGGGAGGCTGAGCCTGATTGGCCCTGAGGATACGATCCTCGAGGGGTGCGCGGTCGAAGCGACGGATGACGGACATCATCTCTTCTTCGTTGGGGGCTTCAATGAAAGCGAAGCCCTTCGACTCCTGGGTCTCCGGATTACGGATGACCTTGACGGAGTCGGCCACCAGGTTTTCCGCTGTTAGCCACGACTTGATATCATCAGCCGTGACCCAGGCCGGAAGGTTGCCGAGAAAAACGGTCGAACTCATCTAACTGGGATCTCTGCTCCGTGTGGGTTTGGGACCAGAGAAACTCTCCAGTCCATGGGGCACCTCTATCCTATCACGGGCGAAGCCGCGCGGCAACGAAAGGGTGGAATTTAGCAGGAGCGATAATGGAAAATCTTCCATGGCGCCGCTTGCGGTATTCCTTGGCGCGTGTTTTGTCCTCGCCCTAGGGCGAGTCCCGGGGTTGAGAGCGGACAGGACGGGAGCGCTGTGACTGACGTTGGTCAGGTGGCCTTGCCAGCCAGCGTGGCGGCCGGGGGCGCAGTGCTCTGGTAAACTGAAGGTTCCCAATCTCAAAACTACTGATCGAGGCATTTGTATGATTCAAGCGACCCAGTTGCGTCCGGGCATGGTGATTCTGTTCAACGGCGAACTCCACACCGTGTTCTCGATGACGCACCGCACACCGGGCAACCTGCGCGGATTTGTCCAGGCGAAGATGCGGAATCTTCGTTCCGGTTCGATGTTCGAGCACCGCTTCGCGTCGGAAGACCGCGTCGAGCGGGCGCAACTGGAGCAGCATGAGATGGAATTCCTCTACCAGGATGGCGACGATTACCATTTCATGAACACTGAGAGCTACGAGCAGATGCACCTGACCAAGGATTTCATTGGCGACGGGACGGACTATCTCGTTCCGGAGATGAAGGTTCAGGTCGAATTTCACGAAGGCAGGCCGATCAGCGTCGAACTGCCGGCGACGGTGGATCTGAAGGTGATCGAAACGGAGCCGGGTTTGCGGACGGGTTCTGTGTCGAACGTGGGGAAACCGGCGAAGCTGGAGAGCGGCTTGACCGTGAGCGTCCCGCAGTTTGTGAACGAAGGCGACGTGATCCGGGTGAGCACGTCGGAAGGCACCTATCAGGAGCGGGTGGCGACGGCATAGAATCGGGTCGCTGAAGTTCGTGAGGCGCGCCCTCGAAAGTTATGTCTGGCTGATTGGGGGTGTCGGTCTGATTGGGGGGAGGGCTGGCTGAAGCCCTTCGCAGGCTGAAGCCCGCCCCACCGGGCCGGGCGGTCCGCCGATGGGGCGCGACTTTCAAGGAAATTTGTGGGCTGACGGGACAACGGATCCATCACTCGTTCACTCGTCGTCCTCGTCCTCCTCGCCGCTCCGCCTGACAATCCCCCGCTTCGACGCCCTGACAAATCGCACGATCTCTCTCGCCGCATCCGATCGCAGCCTTTCCTCGATCTCCCGCAACGCGCCTTCCAGACTCAAATCCGTCCGGTACAACAGCCGGAAAGCCTCTTTCACCTCCGCGATCTCTTCACGGCTGAATCCGGCGCGCTTCATCCCCACCCGGTTCACGCCGCGCGCCTCGACCTTGTAGCCCATGTAAATGAAGAACGGCGGGAGATCTTTATTGATGCGCGACATCCCGCCCACCATCGCCAGCCGCCCGATCTTCGAGAACTGGTGCACCCCGATCCCACCCGAAATGAACGCCTGATCGCCAATCTCCACATACCCCGCGATCAACGCGCACGACGCAATCACGCAATTCGAACCGATAACGCAATTGTGCGCGATGTGGCCCGACGTCATGATGAAATTGCCGTCGCCCAGCACCGTTTCGCTCTCCTCGGCCGTCCCGCGAGAGATCGTGTAATGCTCGCGGATCTTGTTCCCTTTGCCAATCCGCAGGTAGCTCCGCCGGCCTTTGAAGTTCTTGTCCAGCGGATCGGTGCCCAACACCGTGCCGGCCGAGATCTCATTCGCCTCGCCCATCGCTGTCCAGCGCTTGACGTAGACATAGGGCTCAAGCAGACAGTTCGGCCCGATCACCACGTCGCGCTCGACCACGCAGTATTCCCCGATCCGCGTCCCCGGCCCCACCACCGCTTCCGGGTCCACTTTCGCAGTTGGAGCTACATATGCGCCTGCATCAACCGGCATAGACTTAAATCATATCCACTCCCGCAAAGGACATATCGCCCATGACCGTCCGCCACGCCGCCGAATCGCTGGGCCTCACCTTCGAGGGTGACGGAGAGCGCTCCATCCTCGGCGTTGCGATATTGTCGAGCGCCGGCGCCTTCCACGCCTCGTTCGTCAACACGCGCAAGGCCGTCAAGGAAGCCGCCGCTTCAGCCGCCGGCTGCCTCATCGTCCCGCTCGATTTTGACAACACGTCCGGCCGCACCATCCTCCGCGCCAAGGATCCCCGCCGCGAGATGGCCCGTCTCATCCGTCTCATCCACCCTCAACGCGCATCCGCCCCAGGCATTCACGCTTCCGCTGTCGTCGATTCCACGGCCACCATCGGACCGGCTGTCTCCATCGGCCCACATGCCGTCATCGGCGCGCACGCAGTCGTCGGCGAACGCTCTGCCATCGCCGCCGGCGCCAGCATCGGCGATCATGTTCACATCGGGCCGGACGCCGTTATCCATCCCAATGTCACCATCTATCCCAACATTGAAATCGGAGCGCGCGCCGTCATCCACTCCGGCGCAGTCCTCGGAGCCGACGGCTTCGGTTTCGTCTTCGACCGCGGACGCTACGATAAGTTCCCCCAGGTCGGCAAAGTCGCTATCGGCGACGATGTCGAAATCGGAGCCAACTCCACCATCGACCGCGCCGCCCTTGGCGTCACGTCAATCGGCAACGGCGTCAAGCTCGACAACATGGTTCACATCGGGCATAACTGCACCGTTGGCAATCATGTCGTCATCGCCGCCCAGACCGGTATCGCGGGCGGCTGCACCATCGAGGATTTCGCCGTGATCGGCGGCCAGGTGGGGATGGGCGATTCGGTCACCATCAAGTCCGGCGCCATTGTCGGCTCCGGCGCCGGCATCCTCAGCTCGAAGGTCGTCAAAGGCGGCGGCGAAGTCCATTGGGGCACGCCCGCGCGCCCGTTGAAGGAGTACCTCGAAACCCTCGCCAACCTTGCCCGGCTGCCCGAACTGCGGCGGCGCGTCGCCGAACTCGAAAGACTAGTCCGGCGGATCGATCCCAAGATTTAACCGATGCGCATCATCGTTGGCGGAGAGTCGCGCAAGTCAGGCAAGACAACCGTGGTCTGCCGCATATTGACCGCGTTCCCCGATGCCGGCTGGACCGCAGTCAAAATCTCACCCCATCTCCATGCGCCTTCGGAATCCGGCTGGTCATTCGAGGAGGACTCCGCCGCGGGCGATACCCTCCGTTACAGGAATGCCGGCGCCCGCGAGGCCTTTCTGTATTGCGGACCCATCGCCCCAGGGCTCGATAAACTCCTGGAGTCCCTTTCAACGAGGGCAAACTGGATCGTTGAAACCACCACCGCCGCCCATCTCATCCCCCACGACCTGGCCATTCTCATCGCCGCCCCGACCGGCGTTGAGCCCAAGTCAGACCTCCCCGGCTTCCCCCCTCACATCAAGCTCGACGTCTCGGACCCCGCTCTCGAATCACTCGTCCGGAGCCGCTGGAAATCGTAGCTCGACTTCGATCACGCCCGCCTCGGCCCTGACCTCCATCCGTCCGCCAATCCTCTCCATCGTCCCCGCCAGTCCGCCCGGCCGCAGCACCGTCAGCATCTTTCCGAACTCCCCGCACCGCTCCCGATTCACCCTTGCCCTGAACTTCAACGCCCGCCACCCTTCGCCCTTCGCCGTCTCAGCCTCGACCGGTTCTTCCGCCTCCGCCACGTCATGCAGGAAGCACAAAACGTGGCCTGCCAGCCGCCGCAATCCGCACCGGGACACTCCCACGCGCAACACCCCTTCGGCCAGATTCAACTCGAGTGCCCGCTCCTCATGCAACGCCAGCCGCTCAGCGAGGCAGTACACTTCCTCATTCAGGCAGGCTGTTTCCAATCCCGCCCCAATTCCCGCACCTTCGATCGCCGCATCGTCCAGCAGCCAGTTCGCCTGCCGCACCATCGTGCGCAACTGCCCGCACTGCTGCCTGACCTCTTCACTCTCCGACTCCAGGGCAATCTCCAGGTAGTAGGCGATTGACTCGATCCCGCACAACGGTTGCCGCACCTCGTGCAGCAGCCGCGACATTCCGTCGCGCCCTTCTTCAAGGGCGGCTTCCTGCTGCATTCCAAACTGCGATTGTGCCGGCAACGTTGCTCAGTATACAGCCTGCCGTCACCCGGCTGGCGTCTCCACATGGGATTCCCCGTGAATCCCGTCATGATCGTCGGACGGCTCCAGATGCGTGATCACCTCCAGCCGCCCCTCGAACGACTCTTCCAACCGTTTCTCGATTCGTGTCGCCACCTGGTGCGCCAAACGAACCGTGACGCCCGATGGAAACAGCACATGCACCTCAGCCAGCAACCGCCCGCCTGTCTCTCTGAACTTCAGCCTGTGCCATGCCACGCTTTCCCTGACCGCCGCCAGGTCCAATTCCGCCCTCAACTTCGCCTCAATCCCCGGATCCGCATAGTCGAGCAGTCCGCGCGCCGACCTCCAGATCAGATCTCCCCCGGACCACAGAATGTTCACCGCCATCACAATCGCGCAGATCGGGTCAAACGGCATCCACCCGGTCCATTGCACCAGCAGCAACCCCACCACCACCCCCGCGCTCGTCCAGCAATCCGTCAACACATGCTTGCCATTCGCCACCAGGATCAGCGAACCCGTCGCATTCCCGGTGTGAATCAGATACCAGCCCAGCGCTCCGTTCAACGCACCCGCCCCGGCCACCAACCATGTCCCGAAGCCCAATTGTTCCAGCGCCAACCCAGCCATCCATTTCTGAACCGCAACCGCGATGATCGCCAGCGCCGCCACGATAATCATCGCCCCTTCAAACCCGGCTGAAAAGAAGCTGATCCGTTCATAGCCGTAGTGGAACCGTTTGGTCGCCGGCCTCATGCTCAACCAGAGACTGAACGCGGCGAACCCCACCGCCACCACATGCACGACGGACTCCAGCGCGTCGGACAGAATTGCCGCCGACCCCGTAATCCACCACGCGGCGCCCTTCCCCGCCAGCATCAGCACGCCCGCCGCCAGCGACAACTTCATCGCCGCCGCCGCTTGCCGCTCCTGACCGCGGGATGTTTGATCCACAACAGGATTGTACCCGCTGCGCGCGCTGTGTCATGGAATGGCCCCGGAGGTCATCCCAAACTCGCCATGTCCATCTCTCGCCGCCATGCCATTGCCGGAGGTCTCATCCTGCCGTCAACAACCGCCCTGCCAGGCCGCCTCGCAGTGGACCTTCGCCGCGAAGTCACATGGGAGGAACTCCTCAGGACCGCTTGGACGAGGAGCGGATCAACTCCTCCTCTTCCGCCCACGCCTGCCTCTCGTCCACCCGGAAAGCCCTCGCTTCCCGGACCCGCCCAAGTTCCACGGACAGGACGATATTGACGAATCGCGGCCAGCAATTCCTGATGTCGCTTTCGGAGAAGTACGCGCCCCGGTCCGGATGCGAATGATAGAAGCCAATCACATCCAGGCCCGCCGTCCGCGCTCTCTGCCTCACTTCAAGCAATTCCTGCGGGTCGATCAAAAAACGGCTGTTCTTGGATTCCTCGCTGCTGTTCACGCACGCCACCGCTGATTGCCGAACCTTCCAC
>CAZLDN010000178.1:0-8330 GCA_964558355.1 uncultured Candidatus Solibacter sp. | reverse complement strand
CACATTTGTCCAATAGATCAGGATACAACATATCTGGTTGGGCGTGATCCGGTTGCCGGGACTGGCTCCGATTCGGAGTGCCCGAACGCTGCGGAAAGAGAAGCACCACGCGCCTTTATCGTGGGCGCATGCGATCCCATCGGACCTGCTGCTGTACGCCGTTCAGATCAAACGGATAGAGTGGTTGTTCGCTGTCACGTGCAGCGAACCGTTGAGGGTGCATGGGTCATACTCTGCTCGGAAGGCTTCCGCGAACACGAAAATGGCAAGAGGTGGTCGGCCTGGTCGGGGCCGGGGCCGCCACTGCTGACATCGCTGCGGCAACTCTCGACGCTTCAAAACTGGGCTTGGAAGACGCCGCGAACGACCCCGCCCTTCTTCACTCCTTTTGGCTCCTGACGCAGTTGCCGCTCTGTGCTCGAAAGGCCGACTTCGTCGCGGAACTTGCCAAGATAGGTGTCTCCATCACCGGTGAAGCGACTCTGATGGAGTTGGTCGGCGGCATGTCGGATGCCGTGGACGCCCATGTTTACCGAGTTGGCGGGCGTACGGACTTGGGAGAGATGGCTCAGATGGGGGCTGCGGAAACCCTCACTTCTGTCCTGGGGCAACGAACCACTAATCTGTTCGAAACGACGCCCGAAGATGTTCATCGCGAGTTGGCGCGGCTGGGCACGCCAGTCAATTTCTCGGTGGTCGCCCGCGACTTCTTTGCACGGGTGACGGAACGGTACTTGACCTATTTCCTCAGCCGGGAACTATCAAACACACTCGAATCCGTCGATGCCAATCGGCAATTCAGGGAGGCGTTGTCGCTTCATTGCAAGCAGGCATCCAAGATTGTTGAACAGTTCGCGGCCGAGTGGTTTTCGAAGGCGAATTACCAGGGCGGCATCACACCAAGGAAGGCGGCGGGATTCATAAGTCACGCCATGACGAAGCTCGGCGCAGAGCTTCAAAAGGGGGCAGAGGGTGGCGAACGCTGACCACATCATCCTCTGCGGTGGTGCCCCGGCTCCGCGCCGCCCCACGCCCAAGAACGTTGTCCGGCTGGACTTGGGTGGCGACGAGCCGAACGTCGATCTTGAGATCGACAACATCAGCCGTCGGCTATCCACTGATGTTCCCGACATCCTGACGGATCTGGTCGAGATTGCCAGCTACGTGTATTGTGCCGATCAGGCCGTCACCCGCGGCGGCGAAGGCGTGCTCGTGTTCGGCGCTAAATGGCGACGGAACTTCATTTTCCATATTCCCGTTCGACGGCCGTCGATCTGGTCGTCACCGAACGTCCTTCATTCGTTGCAGAAGACTCTCGCGATTCTTTCGGAAGACAACTACGAGTTTCAATTCGTACAGCGAATCAACGCTGTGCCCATGCAGCAATACCTTACGCTTGGCGCTGGCGATTCAACTACCCAAGAGCTTGATGAGGTGCTATTGTTTTCCGGTGGCCTAGACTCACTCGGCGGCACAGTTCAGGAAGCCGTGCTTGATAAGCGCCGAGTTGCATTGGTCAGCCACCGCTCAAATTCCAAAGTGTTTAGCCGGCAAAAGAAACTTGTCGCAGGACTGCATGCGAGTTGCAAAGAGAATCCACCGATTCACGTTCCCGTGTGGGTTCACCAGAGCGGGACCGAGGGTCGAGAGTACACGCAGCGCAGCCGCACCTTTCTGTATGCTTCCCTTGGCGCCACCGTCGCGCGGGTATTCGGCCTCAAGCGCATTCGGTTCTACGAGAACGGTGTCATTAGTCTGAATTTGCCCATCAGCGAGCAGGTGGTCGGTGCGAGAGCCACTCGAACTACACATCCACAAGTTCTCGACGGATTTGCCAGCTTGTTTGGTCACCTCGTTGAGGAGACCTTTACAGTCGAGAATCCTTTCCTTTGGATAACCAAGACCGAGGTTGTCAATTTGATTGGGGACGCGGGATGCGGCGATTTGATCGGGCAGAGTGTGAGTTGCACGCACACGCGCGAGCAAACCACGGAGAAGCCACACTGTGGTCGCTGCTCGCAGTGCATCAGCCGCAAGTTTGCCACTCTTGCCAGCCGGTATCCTCTGAGCGACCCAGACTCCACCACCTACGTGGCCGCCATCGAGCCGGCGGAAGAGTTCGGTCTGCGTCTGTACACCGAAGCCTGGCGGCGCGGCTGGAGCAAGGCCCGCAAGAAGGTCGTGCTCGGCGACGGCGCAATCTGGATCTGGAATCTCGCCGCTCAACATTTCCCCGGCGCGATCCAGATTGTGGACCTCTATCACGCCCGCCAGCACATCTGGGAACTGGCGGGCAAACTCTTTCCCAACGAAGAGCAGGCCCGCAAGCAATGGACCGCAATCTGTCTCGACCAACTTGACGAAGGCAAGATCGAGGCGCTGGTGAAGATTCTGCGCGACCTGCACCCGTCCAACGAGAAAGTCGCCGAGGCGGTCCACAACGACGCCGACTACTTCCAGCGCAACGCCGAGCGTATGCGCTACCCGCGGTTCCGTGCGCAGGGCTTGTTCGTTGGATCAGGCGTGATCGAGGCCGGCTGCCGAACCGTCATCGGCGCCCGCCTGAAGCGATCCGGCATGTTCTGGTCCGTCCGCGGCGCCAACGCCATCATCGCCCTGCGCTGCTGCCGCCTGAGCGGACGCTTCGAGGACTACTGGGAATCCCGCTCACGCGCCGCCTGATGGCCCATTTCTATGTCGCGCACCCACGGCCCGTCGGCTACACGCCCTGGACCCGCGAGGCCCGTAGCCAGGCACAACTTGGTGCTGCTCATGCGGTTCTGGTAATCTAGCGGGCGAGCCGCCTAGCTCCTGTCTGATCAACCGGAGCGAAGGCTGGGAACCCTGCCCCAGGGGCGGCTACTTCACTTAGGGAATCGCAAAGGGAGCGATGGACGACCTTTCAACATTCCTTTCGCATTACCCGCAACTGAGTCCAGCCGTCCTAAGCCGGGTCGAACTGTTCCGCGCGCGCATAGAACTGGAGGTGCGGCAGACCGTTGGACGGGTACAAGTGCGGAAACTGTCCCCGTACACCAAAGAGGACATGGGCGCGCGGCTCTCGATCCAAGCAGTACACGAGATTGAAGACACCGTAATAGCCTTCTGCTCCAAGTTGTACGAGGTGGTTGTGAATGAGTACCTGGCTGTCCCCGGAATCGCGGGCGATCTCACGGCATTATTTGAGGAGTTGGCCGGCGCTATCGTGGTGGAGGCTCATCGCCATTACCGCCACGCAACTGCCGGGATGTGGATCGAGGGAATCCCGCCGAGCTTAAAGGAACTTCGGCTTCACAAAGAGTGGGCCGACAAAACGCCATATCACGAGATTGCGGACTACACCGACCCGGAACCCACAAGCACCCGTGTCAGTTCTGTTCTCATCGGACGCATTGAGCGGCTGAGGGAAGATGCCACAACTGCGGCAATGCGGTTGCGCGTTGAACACCTGAAGGGAGCCATGGACGCGACCCAGGCTGAGGTAGTCAATCCGACGGAATCAGTTCGCACGGAAACAACAGTGTCCGAATGCCTGCAACCGACCGCACCGACGGGCGGCAAGCCTACCGATGCGAGCAACGGTACGGACAACGCATCACGAAAACCTGAGCCGCTTCGCGACGTCCTCAGCACCCATGAGGTACAAGCGCCTAAGGAAGGCCGCAAGGCGAAGAAACTGGTGAGGCGGAACCAGAAGTATGAAGTGATCGACAAAGCACTCCAAGAGATCGCAGAGAGTCGGCCCAGTACGCAAGAAGAGATATTTCAGTCGCTCGATGGACGCCGCGTGGTGACTCCTCCGGCCGAGCCTTTCATGACCGCTCGCGGATGGATACCGGGGTTCCGGCGGGACGCGCCAGCCGCCCGCGCATGGCTTTCAAAGCGGTGGGCGGAGTTGAACTTGCCATCTTTGCCGCGCGGCCCGAAAAAGTAGTTGCAGTAACTACTCTGGGTAATTACTCGGGCACGCCTGTAACCCGCTGTAAATAAATGGCTTGTTGCCGCAGCCCCAATCACGCGCCACTCCACAACTCGACGTTTTCTACATAAAGCTCCAAGATTCAATCAGAAACTGCAATTCGGGTTTCTCCCCTCGCCCTGGGGTCATCGGGAGAGCAAACACCAGAGGAGTCCCCAAGCCACATGCTGTTTGAGAGTCAGGAACTGCGCGAGATCATCAGCCGCACTCCGAACGACATCGAGTTCCGCAATGCGTACGGGCGTTGTTGCCGGATCCTCTCCAGTGCAGAAGCGCTCGCCTTGGATTTGGACCTCTTTGTGGGAATCGGGAACCGGCGACGCATTCGATTTCTGCGCAGCCGTACCCGGAAGTTTGTACTCAACGCCGGCAGCCATACAACGCAGCGACTGAAAGGCGAGGCCGGAGTAAACATCGCTCATCCACTGGTCCGGGAGCACCGGACGGCGCGTGTCAACGACTTTGAGACACCAAGCCATGAGGTTTAGTGACTTTTGTCTTCTGATTCCTGCGGTTTGTTGATCCAGACCTCCTGTTGAAGTTCGGGTGCTTGGGGCGGTTTGCGGACAAAGCGTTCCGGATGGGCCTGATAAGCGGCATCGAGGACGATCTGGCGTTGCTGGCGGACCAGCGGGGCCTGGCCATAGTGGACCATGGCCGGAGTCATCAGGCCGAGAGCCGAATGACGGTGTTCGTCGTTGTACCAGGGGAAGAAACGCAGGCAGAAGCCGCGGGAGTCCTGGATCGAGCCAAAGCGGTCCGGAAACTCCGGGCGGTACTTCATGGTACGGAACTGGCTTTCCGAATACGGGTTGTCGTCGGAGACGTAGGGCCGGCTGTGGGTTTTGGTGACTCCGAGATCGGCCATGAGGAAGGCGACCGGCTTGGAGGTCATCGCTGAGCCGCGATCGGCATGGACGGTGAGTTGGCCGCGTTGGATGTTCTGCTTGGCGCAGGAATCCTCGATGAGACGTTTGGCCAGTTCAGCGCTCTCGCGCGGCGCCACCATCCATCCGACGACGTAGCGGCTGAAGACGTCGAGGATGACATAGAGGTAGAAGTAATTCCACTTGGCCGGTCCCAGCAGTTTGGTGATGTCCCAACTCCAGAGCTGATTGGGTGCGGTGGCCAGGAGTTCGGGCTTCTGGTAAGGCGGATGGGTGAGATGGTCACGCCGTTCGCGCGATTCTCCCCGCACCTCCAGCAGCCGGTACATGGTGCGGATCGAGCAGTGATAGTGGCCTTCATCGAGCAACGTCGCGTAGACGGCGGCCGGGGAGCGGTCCTGGAAGCGTTGTTCGTGGAGGCAGGCCAGGACGGTTTCCTGTTCCGTCGGACGGAGGGCGCGTGCCGGCCGGGGCCGTGCCGTGGTTGGCGCGACCGTTGCTGCCTGCTGCTGCCAGCGATAGTAGGAAGCTCGAGGAACGCTCAAGGCCTCACAAGCGGGCCGGATGCCGACGGTGGTGGCCAACTCGGAGACGGCCGGCATCAGGAGTTCTCCTCCGGGTCCGGCGTCAGGATCGGCCGCCCCAACAGGGCAGCCACTTTTTTTTGAACGTCGATGATGATCTCGGCTTTGCGCAGTTGTTCGCTCAACCGTTCATTCTGGCGGCGGAGCTTCTGGTTCTCATCCTCCAAAGGATGGCGCTTGGATTTAGGACCGCGCTTCTGGGGTGTCAGAGCTTCCAGGATGCCGGAGTCCCTTTCCCGCCGCCACGTCACCAGATGGGAGGAGTACAAGCCCTCGCGCCGCAGCAGAGCACCGATGGTGCCGGAGAAGCGGGCCGCATCGGCTTCGTTGAGGATACGCTGCTTGTACTCGGCCGTGAAAGCGCGGCGCCGGGGCTTGGCAACGACCTCTGGATTGGGGCGGGGGGTGGCCATCGGATCGGCGCCGGCTTTGCCTGCCGCTCCGCTACGTGAGCCCTCGCTTCGCTCGGTCCCACTCCGCTCCGCAGCAGGCAAAGCCGCAGGGGGAGGAGCAATCATGTTCTTCATTTTCACACTGAGATCCATTCTCGCCCTGCTCAGTAATTAATGGGCCAAGAAGTGTCTCACTGATGTTGGCACGGAGGGGGACGGTTCGGGGTAAATGATGACCAAGTTGATTACCATTCCGAAATTCGCGGAGGAGACCGGTCTGCCATACCGTCTCTGTCTTCACTTGGTTGGGACGGGCCAGATTCCGTCCGTTCCTGTCGGACGCCGTCGACGGATCGATGTGCGCTGGGTGGACCAATGGCTGGCAGGCGGCGGGTATCGCCCGTCTGAGCAAGAACCGCCGACACAACATCGGGAGGCCGCGCGCATTCTCAATGCTGGTGAACCAAGGAGTGGAGCCCGCTAGGATGAGCGGCGCGAGCCTGTTTTCCTTTTCAACTGTCATGCACGCAAGTAATGATCGTGGCGACCGGAGCCCAAAGCAGCTTGAGGCCGCTGCACGCGCTGCAATCGAACCGCGCGCCGGCCGCGCGCTAACCGATGCTGAATGGGCTGCGACGCGCTCAAGGCTCCTGCAGTTCGCGGGCATTTTGCGCGGTTGGGACCGAAAGACGACAACGTCGCGACGAGGTAATGTTGAGGTGCTATGCCAGCCAGAACTTTAACAGTGACGCCAGCCTCCAAGAACGGGACGGCGGCGCGTGCCATCAAAGTTGTGCTGTACGCCAGAGTGTCTAGCAAGGATCAGGAGAAGGAGGGCTTCAGCATCCCAGCGCAACTTCGTCTCCTACGCGACTACGCCGCGAGTAACGGTTTTGCGATTGCCCACGAATTCACCGATGTCGAAACGGCCAAGGCAAGCGGTCGAACCAATTTCGGCCAGATGCTCGCCTACCTGCAAAAGCATCCGGGGGCATGCCGCACGATCCTGGTAGAAAAGACGGACCGTCTGTACAGGAACCTCACGGACTATGCCACTGTCGACGAGCTCGGCGTCAGCATTCACTTGGTGAAGGAAAACCAGATCATCGGCCCCGACTCGAAGTCCTCGGAGCAGTTCGTTCACGGCATCAAAGTTTTAATGGCGCGGAACTACAGCCAGAACCTTGGCGAGGAGACGGTCAAAGGCATGACGGAAAAGGCGCGGGCTGGCATCTACCCGAGCTGCGCCCCGGTAGGGTACCGGAACGCTGACGGTCCCAGCGGCAAGCGCGTGATTGTCTCGGACCCGGACGCCGCGCCGATGATCACGGAGCTGTTCGGACGATTTGCCACCGGCCGGTATTCGCTAAAGGTGCTCGTGAAGGAAGTTAACGGCGAAGGTCTCAAACTGCGCGGTCGCAAGCTCTACAGCAGTGTCGTTCACCAAGTCCTGAGAAAGCGGTTGTACACCGGCGATTTCGATTGGGACGGCAACACGTACACGGGCTCTCACGAGCCTCTGGTCACCCACGAATGTTGGCAGCGTGTTCAGGAGTTGCTGGATGCTCGCGCCGAGAACAAGACGCGGAGAGTGAAGCACGATTTCGCCTACACCGGACTGGTCCACTGCGGCCACTGCGGCTGCCTGCTTGTCGGCGAGTTGAAAAAGCGGAAGTACGTGTACTACCACTGCACCGGCAACCGGGGCAAATGCATGGAGCCGTACACGCGCCAGGAAGTCCTCACTCGCGAGTTCGCCTACGTCCTGCAGGAACTGATCATTCCGCAGCCGATCCTCGAATGGCTCGGTGACGCGGTGCTCACCTCCGACCAGACGGAGCAGGCAGCCCGCGCGCAGGCCATCAAGAAGTTGCAGACCCGGTACGACCAAATCCAAGCGCGCATCGAGACGATGTACCTCGACAAGCTCGACGGGCGCATCACCCAGGAGTTTTTCGACAGGCATTCGGCCACTTGGCGCTCCGAGCAGGACGGGCTGCAGCGTAAGATCCAGGATGTCCAGAAGGCCACGCCGGCCCCAATCGATCAGGCCGTCGACATGCTGCGCCTGACGAGCCGCGCGAGCGAGTTATTCCTGCAGCAGCCCGCCGCCGAGCAGCGCCGGTTGCTCCAGGTGGTTGTCGAAAAGGCGGCTTGGCAGGACGGGGCGTTGCGGACGACCCTGTTCGAACCGTTCGAGATCTTGCGCCATTCGAACCAGGAAAGTTGTAGAAAAGAAAAGGAAAACGGCGGGTCAGGACGCGACTTGGGAATTTGGCTCCCCGGCATGGATTCGAACCACGATTCACGGCTCCAAAGGCCGCTGTCCTACCATTAGACGACCGGGGAATGCGCTTCGGGAGAGGTCGCCGGGAGGCAAACCCCACCGTCCTATTGTAGCCGATAGCCGGTGGGAATCGGGATTCTCAGCTTGCCCGTAATCCGTCCGTAAGGCGCGGATGAGGCTGGCCGACCGGACTCGCAGACG
>CAZLDN010000177.1:0-8334 GCA_964558355.1 uncultured Candidatus Solibacter sp. | reverse complement strand
GCGGAGTTGAGGTGCGCCGCTCAAGGAGCCCGTAGTACTTAACGTAGTAATACTAGGTGTGTTTCCCGGTCCACGGAGTAAAGCTCTCAGGTCCGATTGCCGATTGATGAGTGAGAGAGGAGTAAACCCTTACCATGAAAAACCTCGCCATCATCCTCGGAGCAGCGGTCCTACTTGGGACGGCAGGGCTCCCCGCGCAATCACAACTCGCGGACGACCGGGCCGGAGCATTGAGGCAGCTGAACACCGGAGTACTTCGGCTTCACGAGCAGACTCAACTGGAACGCGCCGCAGGCCGCTCCGTTGACCGGCGCGAAGGCCAAACGCTGATCAGACAACGCGCACAGGCCTTGCTGGAGCTCATGCGGGTGGACCCGGATGAAGCCCTGAAAGTCGAATTGCCGGCCGAAGTGATCAACGGCCTGAGAGCCGAGTTCCCCGAGGCTGCGTCTTGGCTGGAAGAGTCGGGCGAGTGGTCAGGAACGGTGCAGGTTGAGATTCTGGACGACTTCGAGCACGAGACCTCCCAGACCGATATCCGCCTCAGACGCGACGGCGAAGAGGTGGTGCTGCACTTTGCGGACGGCACTGCGCCACAGGTCCAGTGCAGCGAGACGATGAGCGTCGAGGGCATGAGGCTGGGTGGCGAGGTGGCCGTCCGGGGTTTTGTCAGGGCGGCCGGCACGGCCGAGGCGGTGGGTTGCACACCGATCGGACCCCAGCAGACGCTCGTCATCCTGGCCAAATTCCCCGGATACGCGGACACGTTCAGCACATCCCACGCGAACAGTGTGGTGTTCGCGGATGGCGGATCGAGGTCTCTGAATACGTACTTCAAAGAAGCCTCGGCGGGAGCGGCTTCCGTCACGGGAACCGTCGTGGGCTGGTTGACCCTGGACAAGCTGTACACCTGCACCGACTATGTGAACATGCGGTTGGCCGCTCTGCGCGCCGCCGATCCGCTGGTGGACCTGACGCAGTTTTCCCGGATCGTGATCTTCTTCCCGAATCCCGGTTCGTGCTCGTTCGGCGGCGTCAGTACAGTCGGGTGCACCAGTATTTCCACCAGTCGCGGAACCTCGTTGGCTTCGCTTTCCATGCTGGTCGCGGATTACACCACAACAGTTGACCGCGCCGTTCAGTTGGCCTCCCACGAGGTGGGCCACGGGCTCGGTCTCTATCACTCTGCATCGAGAGACTTCGGCGCAGAACCTGTTGGCACCCTGGGATTGGCGGGAACAGTAAGCACATACGGCGACAACTTCTCAGCAATGGGCTACTGGAACCTCGGCCACTACGCGGCTCCCCAGAAGCTCTCGCTTGGGTGGTGGGGATGGGGAACGCAGGCCCAGACGGTCCAGTCCGCCGGGACCTACGTCATCACTCCAGCCGAACTGGCTTCGACCGCGCCCCAAGCCCTGAAGGTACAGCGAGGCACAGGCAACAACGCCTGGCTATGGCTTGAGTACCGCCAGCCGACTGGACTTTTTGACACAGCCCTGCCGTCCCAGGTTTACTCCGGCGTGCTGATTCACTACGAAGACAGCACGAACGGAGGCTTGACTCACTTGCTTGACTACAGTCCCGGGAGCGCAAACTGGAATGGACCGGCCCTCCCGGCAGGCTCGGTCTGGAAGGACCCCTACACGAATCTCACTGTTTCCGTGCTCGGTGCGAACTCAGCCGGTGCCACTGTGAGTGTCAGCTACGGGGCCGAAGAGTGCTCCCGGCAAGCCCCAACGTTGAGTGTCTCGCCCTCCACAACCACCATCATCGCCGGCCAGGGCGCCAGCTACTCGGTCACTCTGAAGAACAACGACAGCGCGTCATGCACAGCCTCCACTTTTGGTCTGCAGCACTCTGTTCCTCAGGGTTGGACAGGCTCCGTCTCGCCTTCGTCCTCCGCGCTGGCTCCGGGCCAGAGCGTGACGGGCCAATTGTCGGTCACTTCACCTACGTCCGCAACGGGAAGCTACATCGTGGGAACGACGGCGGATGACTCGACGCGCACAACGACCGCAACCGCCGGCATTTCAGTCAGCGCGCCAGCCCAGCCAACGGTTACCGAACCAATGACCATCGCGCTCCAGACGAATAATGCCGCTCCTACTACGAAGACCAAGCTGACCTTCACGGCCACGGTCGCCAAAGGTAGCGCCGTCCAGAGCGGAGCGCCTGTCTCATTGGTGCTCAAACGCCCTGATGGAAGTCAGAGTACCTACACAATCACCACCAATTCCTCCGGTGTGGCCACCCTGAGCCTCTTCCTCAGGCGGACTGGCGCCTATAGCGCGGTTGCCACGGCAAGTGACGCCGGCACAATCGTGCAAAGTCCAACGCTGAGCATCACAGTGAAGTGATCGCCCGCTCTGGCGATCCCTTCGCATCTGACTTGGCTCCGCCAATTGAAAAACCCGCCATACTGTGTGGCGGGTCTTTTCCTTCAAAGAACTTGCGTCAGGATGAGCGGCGCTTGTGGGCCATCAAGCCCAAAACTCCAAGTCCCGCACCCATAAGCGCCCACGTGCCAGGCTCCGGAACCTCAGGAGGCGGCGGAGCGGGCTCGTCGTCGGGGGGGGGGTCCAGTAGCTGGATCGCGATGTCGAACGAGCCGAGGCTCCCGATCTTTTCCCCGTCCGCGTCCGTGAACAGGTACTTCAAGTGGGCCAAGTCGTTCAGCCCGTCCGGCGCAATGAAGTTGAAGATGAACTCCAACATATCGCCTTGGTCGAACGCGGTGCCACCACCTTCCACGCACTGCCTGTTGCTGTTGGAGCCTCCCGTGCAACCGTCGGCGCCCAACTCATTCGAAACGGGCGAACCCCAGTCGCCCAGACCGCCAGGGGCGGCTGTCATAATGAAACCAGAGTAGTTGTCACCCACCGCGAAGCTCTTCACTTCGAGCGCTGTGATATAGCCCGGGTCTCCCCCCGAGTAGCCGGTCGTGTCGATGAGCACCCCGAGGTTGTATGTTGTAGATCCTAATGCGGTAGGCTGTGCCCAGATGGCATACGTGTTGCCATTGCAGCCGGTCGGGCACGAAAAACTCAACGTATTCACGTCGACTGGCGCGGCAGAGACATTGCCGCCAGTCGCGCAGAGCAAGACAAGCAGCCCCGCAAGCCAAAGCACGCTCCCATTGCATCTCTTGAAAACGGACATCTCCGAATCCCTCCTTCTCATCTCCGAACTCCTCCTTACAAAAGCACCCAGCATCCCCACTCGTACTAAGTGGTCTGCCTTAGATTATACGTCCTATCCGTGAACTTTGGTTCATGAGCTGCCGCCCTGGCGCAAATTGAGAGTACTGGAACCTGTTAACTATCGATATGAGACTCACTCACCCGTGGACCGCCTGCAGTCCGAGACGTTCCTGATCCCCGGCGCCCTGCGGGCAGTCGACGGGGCGGGAATGCCTTCCAGCGCATGCGAATAGACGTTCGCTGGCAGATGGCCTTGGAGTTGGCCGATACGCTTCTGCCATCCATGAATAAGGGTACAACCGGCAGCCTGGGTCAAGCGCCGAAGTTCGGAATTTCAACACTCGGCGCCGGCTGACGGTGGCGGGTCAGTGATTGGGTGGATCAGGGCCTTTTCCAGCGACTGGTCTCGTCGATCAGGCGCAAGTCCGGGGCCAGGATCACCCCTGGCGACCGGTCCGGCACAGGAATAGCAACCGTCCTACCAACCTCGCGTCAAGGGGCAGAGGCCCGAACAGACCTCTTCATCCAATACTTACTATCAGATCCGGCCTTCCGTGGCGGCGTTCAGCGCGAGAATTGGCCCACGGGTCAGTCCTCCATCGGATGTGAGGCGACGATATCCGCGGATTGGATGAGCCGGCCGACGAAGGGCGTGAACATCGTATAATTGTAGCCGCTGACGGTGACGCGAACATGCTCCCGCTGCACGGGCACGCCGGTGAAGGCCCCCGGATCCGGGTACCCCGTAGGGGTGACATCCACATTGCTGGCGGTCAGGCCGATTGGGGTGTAGCCCGTGCCGGTGGGAGTGCCGTTCACGACGATGTTAATTGCGCCGGCTGTATCCCGGCTGGTGGAGTAGTAGCGTGCTGCCCAAGCGGCGCGCTGAGCCAATGTCTCGTGGTTGAGGAACGCGATGCCCCAATCGATGATGCCGAACAGAAATATCAGCACGATCGAGGCGATGAGGGCAAACTCGACGAGCTCTTGACCTTTTTGACGAATTCTTCTCATGGCAGTTCAATTGGTGGAATGTAACGCCCTAGGAATGGGAACGTCGCGCTCGGTTTCTCGGCAAGAGCGACGTCTCCCATTGCACCCGCAATGCTATAGCTGGTGACGGTGACGGTGACGGTTTGGGGGCGCGCCCCTGGGGTATCCTGGTTTACATCCACCCGGACTTGTCCAATGGACAAGCCAGGCGCAACCGCGGTTCCTGCGCCGATCGGGTCGCCGAAGACAGCCGTGCTCTGAACCGCGGTCACGTAATCGGATGCGTCGTCTCCCTGCTCACTGTATGTACGCATAGAGGCGTACCGGGCGGCGTCGTGAACGGCCTTGTCCACCCTCGTGTAGTAGAACATGATCAGGCCGAAGTGGACAGTTCCAAGCAAGAGCAGGACGAGAAGCGGCAACAGGAGGGCCAACTCCACCATCGCAGCGCCAGATTGATGGGTGCGTCTCATGAGATCAGCTTAACTACCCATACGCCGGAAGGTTGGTCGATAGGTCCCTCAGATCCGGCCAAGATGCCGCCGTAGTAGGTTGCGCACCAGTTGCTCTGCGGATTTCCGTAGCTGCCTGACGGCTGTAGTAGGAATGCTTCAATGGCTGCGACCGTAGCGACAGCGCCCGAACCCGGCTTCAAGTAGGCAGTATCAAAAACGACCGTCGCCACTTCGATGACCCGGAAACCGTTTCCCGTGGGGTCAGCCAGATATGTAGCCTTTGTGACGCTCGTCGGATCGGTGTCGTGTGAGACGACCCACTTCAGTTCATTCACCGTAGCCTGGCGCACGCCGGTTGCGACCGAAATCGTATCTCCCTCTTCGACAAGCTGATCCTGATAGCCGAAAGCCATAGCCGCGACGATGGTATTCGTGCCTCCAGAGAAGAAGCCTCCATTCCAACTGAAAAGGTCGCCGGACACGGTGTCGAAAGACGTGCCAGTTCCGAGCAGGCCCATCAGAAACTCCCTTGTGGCGTCTCCCGCGCACCATTCGTTGATGTTGGGAGGATTCTTCCCAATGAATGGATTGCCACCCCTCAGCACCTCTGCCGTCGCATCCAACTGTGCATCAAGACCGGCGTCTGGGATGTTGGCGATGACGTACTTCCAGGCATCTTCAAGATCCTTGCTGACGTTGTTCCCCCAGCGGAAGGTGTATGGTACATCCAGCACGAAGCCTGAAGGACCTGAAGGAGGCGTGCGAATCGCATAAGGGAACGTGCCCTCCCCGGCGCTGGTCAACCTTTCAACACCCGCCACCGCCGTGGCTCTGACGGTGCCAAAATCGTCTGGTACGAGAACCCGCAAAAGGAGCAACGGGACGTCCACGGTGGCTGTGGCGCGCACATAGACGTTGCCCGACTCGGGCTTTTCAGTGCTGTAAGTCCCGCCCAGCGACGAGGAGTAGCCCACTTCATAGTTGGTAAAGCTCTCGGTGTTGAAGTTGTACCGCTTCCAGACATCACCAGAGTTCTCGTCGCGCTCGCCGATGTATTCGGCGGCCTTGGCCAAGGCGAGCGAGTCTACAAACGACTGCGCTTCGGTCCGGGTGACGTACATCCTGCCGACATCGACGGCGAGGCCCGAGCACGCAATGATCACCACCATCGAGATGGCGAACATCACGAGCACCCCGCCCTTACGCTTCTTCTGCCTCATCATCGGTCCGCGCCCTCCTCATATGCGATATCATGCGCCATAAAGAAAAAAGTCTCAAGGCTCTCTAAGGTTATTCACTTGCCAAACGAACCGGGTGGTACTAGTAGGACTGCTTCCAAAGGCATCGCCTGCCCCCCACGCATGGCCGCGCGGAAACGCCAGGATTCAAGCAGTGACGTGAGCGTGGCCTGCTTCTCCACTGAACCTGAAACCAGCCTGATGTCGCGCACCTTGCCCTCGGTCGTGATCCTGAAGTAATAAACCAGGTACTTGCCATCACCATCAAGACCAATCAGGGGAATGGCCGCGAACCGGACATAAGGGGCTTCAAGCCGGGGCTCGGCTCCGAGGTTGACAACCATGCCGCTCCGCTTCGCCGCTGTCTGACGAGGCTGATCCAGGCAAAACTGAAGAATCCAATCGCGAGAGAGACCGACCTGAATGTAGGTCGTGTATATGGGCCGTCCCTTCAGGAGGGTCTCTGGCGCGGGGAGTCCAGCCGGGAGCCCTGCTCCGAGGACGACAATGTCAAACGCCCCATTCTCCGGGTAGCTCAGGCGCCGGGAGCCATCGCCCCAATCGCTTGCCTGCACGGCTCCCAGGTTCGTCGGAATGGTGAAAGTCCGGAGGGGCCTGGCCGCGGACGGCTGAGCCGACCCGTTGACCGGCGCAGCAGACGAGCCGTCGGATTTGAGAGGACCACCGGAACCTGAACCGGAGCCGCCCGAAGCGGCTGATGCGGTCGCCGGAATTTTGAGAGTACTGGTACCATTCTCATTCCGTCCCGGTGTCGAGGATTGCGCCACGGGGGGGCGCGGGGCGTTGCTGAGTGGACCGGGGCGGGAGTCGAGCGCCGGTTCGGCGCCTGCTCGCGTCTCCTCGGCTGCTGCTTGAACTGGTGCAAAACCCAATGAGAGACTCTGCGGCACGGTGAATGACTTGCCTGGGACGGGATCAGTTCCGGTGATGGCAATCACGGAGACGGGAATCCCCGATTGCGTCTCTCCTGGCAAGGGCGCGAGGGCAGCGGGTTCTTCGAACGCGGGCATCGTCATCGGAGTAGCCGACGCCGGTGGCAGGGTCAGCCTGGACGTTGCGGGCCGGGGTCGAGCGATTGAGATCTCGGCGGGCGCAGCCTCGGGTACCGGCGCTGCGAGGGTTGGCGTGACGTCGGGCGGCGGCGCGGGAGGCACAGGCTTGACCGAACCAGGCGTCAAGACCTCGGGCGGCGGCGGACGCGCTCCCGTCCAGACGGCGACGGATGGCAATTGACGGATCGTGCGCTGGTCCCTGATTTCCGGAACCGGGAACACGAGCAGCAGTTCCCGTGCCGCGGCACGAACTGGCGGCAATGACAGGACCCGAGGCAGCGCGGGAGACGGAGGTGGAGAGGCCGGGGGTTGACTCCCTCTCCGAACTTGTCCCAGACCATCCCGGCGCACAGGCGCCTTTGGCGCCGCCGCCGCTTGCCTCACTATGCGCGCTTGCGGCGGGACCCAGAATATGATCGGAGGCGCTTCCCGGCGTTGCTGCCGTTCAGCGACGAATTGGGGCGGAGGCTGAGGAAGCCAGTCCCCTAGAGTAAGCAGGAGTGGAACGCTGGCCAAGTGCAGGGTGACGGAAATCGCCCACGCGCCCGGCGAGGGACCTCGGGAGGCCGGCAAGAGGGTAAACGATGGCTCCAACTGCCGGGCCGCCGCTTCTTCCTGTTGCAGCCAGAGCATTCCCATCATCTGAATTCTCTCAGCCAGCGAGTGCGCGGGTGTCCGATCGCCGTTCCCGCACCGGCGCGAGACGGGTCACCAAGGTTCGCAGGGCCTGCGAGTTGTTTGTGGAGGCGTCTGCCTGGTCCGACCCGGCTCCAGCCGGCACCAATCCAAGGTTCTTGAGGCCCGACAACGCCAGGTCAAACCGGTCCTTCGCTCCCACTTTCTGGAACAACTTCGACAGGTAGACCTTAACGGTCCCCTCTGTGATCCCAAGTTGGAATGCGATTTCCTTGTTCTTCAGCCCCTGGGTCAGGAGTTCAATCAGGTGCCCTTCCCTCGGAGTGAGATGGATCGTGCGGGCGAGAGTGTTACCCTCCGTCAGGTGCGGGTCGAAGAAGAGTTGCCCTTCGGATATGTCGCAAATCGCCGCGACAATCTCATTTGCCGGACGGCTGGTGCCAATAATGCCTGAGACTCCGGCTTCTCTCGTCTGGAAGAACAGTTCCGGGGAGATTCCGCGCGGGAACAGGCAGACATGACGCGTTGGCCGCCGGCACAGCTCCCGCAGCAGGCCCAGGTCAACCGACTTGTCGATGTCAATCAGTAGGACCGCGCCGTCCTCGGTGGGCGCGAGCCCAACCAACTCCTGCAAGGTCTCGACCCATCCGACCAAACGAACTCGCCCACTCGCCTCAAACACACTGCTGTCCGGCTATAAGTCGAACAGGCTCAGTTGGTTAGAAAATACGTCGAA
>CAZLDN010000176.1:0-8343 GCA_964558355.1 uncultured Candidatus Solibacter sp. | reverse complement strand
GGGAGGGGGTGGTGAAGGAGACCCAGATCCCGGGGTTGAGCGTGATGCCGGCGGGAAGTGGGGTGGCGGGGCCGAGTAATTTATTGTATTCGAAGCATCTGGTGACGATGATCGAAGCGCTCAAGGAAGCGTTCGATATGGTCGTCATCGATACGCCGCCGATGATGCAGATTCCCGATGCGCGGATGCTGGGGAAGATGACCGACGGGGTGGTGCTGGTGGTGCGGGCCGGGATGACGACGCGGGATGCGGCGGTGGCGGCTCGGATGCGGTTGCTCGAGGATGGGGTTCACGTCATCGGAACGGTGATGAACGACTGGAATCCGAAGGATAGCCCCGGGGGGTATTACGGATATTATGGGAAGTATTCGCACTACCGCCACTATTACCATCATGAATAGAAGAGGCGGCGGGCCAGGCGGCGAGCGCGAGGGCCAGGGCGAGATCGTCGTGCTGGGCGCGGGGGCCGTGGACGGAGAGGGTTTTCAGTTCCTTGGCGAGTTGGTCGAAGTGGGGGACTTCCGGGGAGAGGCGGAGGGCTCCGGTTTCGAGGAGGATGCGGAGGTTGAAGTTTTCGGGGTTTGGAGAGGGCGAAGGGGGAGGGGGCGAGACTTGCAAGGGAGAGTGACCAGAATTCTGAATGGGCGCGGGACGCGAACGGCGCGGGCTGCAAGCATTGCGGAGGTGGGCAGATCCGCCAAGCCGAATTGGGCCAAGCTGACACCACTGGCTGGTGGGGTAAGGTGCGCCAATTGGCGGTTTGGGGAAGGTGCCACAAACGGAAATGTTGAGTAACTTCACATTCGCCAATTGGGGGAAGTGATCGACTGAATTGGGGGAACTGACAGCCGCTGAGAAGAGAGTGACGCAATCTGGAGCAGTCTCAGAATGAAGAAAGCCCTAATTACTGGCATCACAGGCCAGGACGGAAGCTATCTCGCCGAGCACCTGCTGGGTCTCGGATACGAGGTGCACGGCTTAGTTCGTCGTGTTGCGCTTGAGGAGCCCGAACGCAGGCTGGGCCGCATCAGCCATCTTCTCGACAGAATCACGCTCCACCCGGCGAACATCGAAAGCTACCCAAGCCTGTTCAGTATTATCGGCAGGAACGAGTTCGATGAATGCTATCATCTGGCGGCTCAGAGCTTTGTGGCGGAAAGCTTCGCTGATGGTTTCTCCACTATGACCACGAACATAGATGGTACTCACTACATGCTTGCCGCGTTACGTGAGCTCCAGCCGCAATGCAAATTCTATTTTGCGGGATCGAGTGAGATGTTTGGCAAAGTTCGCGAAGTGCCGCAACGAGAGACCACTCCGTTTCATCCGCGTAGCCCGTATGGGATCAGCAAGGTAGCTGGCTTTTATCTCACAATGAACTACCGCGAGGCCTACGGCATGTTTTGCTGCGGTGGCATGCTGTTCAACCATGAGGGTCCGCGGCGAGGATTTGAGTTCGTCACGCGCAAGATCACAAGCGCAGTCGCCAGAATCAAGCTCGGCCTCTCGAAAGGTCTCCGGCTCGGAAATCTGGAGGCCAAGCGCGACTGGGGCCACGCCGCCGATTACGTTCGCGCCATGCATTTGATGCTGCAGCAGCCGAACCCCGATGATTACGTCGTGGCGACGGGTGAAACCCACACGGTCCGTGAATTCTGCGAACTCGCTTTCGCAAAAGTCGGCTTGGATTACCGTGAGTTCGTCACGCCCGACGAGCGGTTCTACCGCCCAGCGGAAGTCGACATGTTGATCGGGGATGCAGCGAAAGCGCGGGCCGCTTTGGATTGGTCTCCGCGGTATACGTTTCGGCAACTAGTTGAAGAAATGGTGAATGCTGATCTTCAGTGCCTTACATCCTTTGGCCCAATTAAATCTGCGAGAACAGTTACTCTCGAAAGCTAACGAAGTTTCCACAGTTTAGGCGGGTCTGCGGGTCAACATTCAAACCACTGAGCGATCTCGGCGGTTACCACCTCCACGTGGCAGCGGGCCAACTCGGGACATAATGTTCTATGTCAAAAGGCTGCCGATCCTACATGCCCGCACAAGAATCTGCTGCTGCCGCCAAGTTTGCGCGACTGGCTGCTGAAAGGGCATCTGGAGTACTTCGTCGGTGATGAGGCGGACCTTGGGAGCGTCATGAGTTTTCGGAGGAAAGTGCAGCCAAAGTCCTCCTTTACGGAACTGTTGATTTTCTCTACAGTCGGCGGTTGGGGCATGTTCCGCCAACAGGTTTTTGTATCCCCTCTCGTAAGTGAGTGATATTCCGGTACTTAGCGTACGGGTCAAGAGACTAACGGAATGGGGGGGAGTGGTGAGTGACCTGTGGAGCGGTAGCACCGCGACTACCGATTTGAGCATATGAGAATCCTCGTAACCGGTGGAGCCGGATGCATTGGCTCAGATCTCGCTGAAGCGCTCGTTGAGCAGGGTCATCATGTGATCGTCATTGACAACCTCAGCAGCGGATCGCTGGACCACATCCGGGCGCTGCTGGGCCATTCGCGCTTTCAATTCGTCGAAGGGGATCTCCTCGATACGGAACTTCTCCTTCGGCTTATGGCTGGCACCGAATTTGTTTACCATCTCGCCGCGAACCCGGACGTGAAGTATGTCTGTGGCGACCCAACGGACAAGGACTTGAAGCAAAACACCCTCGCATCCTACAATGTGCTCGAAGCCATGCGTCTGGCGGGTGTCCGGAACTTGGTGTTTTCGTCGACTTCCGCCGTATACGGTCTCGTCGAGCGCTTGCCAATCCGGGAGGATTGCTCAACCCAGCCTATCTCCCTGTACGGCGCTACTAAGCTCTCCTGCGAGGCCCTGATCTCAGCTTTCCATCACCTTTTCGGTTTCAGGTGCTGGATTTTCCGCTTCGCCAATATCGTTGGTCCGAAGGTGAGGACCAGAGGCAGGACTGTCATTTCGGACTTCATCTCGAAACTCCGGGACAATCCGCGGCGACTACCAATCCTCGGTAACGGAAACCAGGAGAAATCCTACTTGCTCGCCAAAGAGTGCGTCGACGGGATTCTGTTCTCTGTCGGGCACAGCAGTGCGGATTTCACCGTACTGAACCTCGGCTGCTCGGATGCCATTACAGTGACCCGCATCGCACAGATGGTCGTCGAGGCGATGGGATTATCCGAGGTGGAGTTCGCATACACAGGCACTCCCGGTGGCTGGCCCGGCGACGTGCCCCGGTTCCTGCTCGACGTCACGGCAATCAACAAAATCGGCTGGCATGCGAGGCACACCTCTGAGCAGGCCGTCGGTATGGCCATCCAAGCGCAGCTCGAGCGTGATTCTCCAGCGGGGCAAGACGTATGCAGGCCGTAGTCTTAGCAGGAGGCCTCGGAACTCGTCTTCGCCCTCTGACCGACGTGATTCCAAAACCAATGGTGCCCGTTCTCGGCATACCCTACCTCGAGTACCAAATTCGACTCCTTCGGTCGCAGGGGATCGCCGACGTTCTGCTTCTCACTGCCTATCTGGCCGACTCGATAGAGGAATACTTCTCAGACGGCCAACGCTACGGCCTCTCCATTCGTTACTCCCGTGAGCCAGAGCCGCTTGGGACGGGCGGCGCTCTGCGCCACGCCATGGATCTGTTAGAGGACGCCTTCTTGGTCATTTACGGGGACTCCTATCTTCCCATTGATTACCGGCTGGTGCTGCACCGGCTGCGTACATGCCCGCCTGCGGCGGCAGTCGTGGTTGTCTATGACAACCGAAATGCAGATACTGCCGTCCCGAACAACATCGCACTGGGGCAGGATGGGCAGGTAGTGCGGTATGACAAACGGCAGGGTGCCGCTACCACTGCGCTTTCCCACGTCGAAGCTGGGGTGCTCGCGCTTCGCCGCTCCGTTGTGGAAATGGTCCCGCCTGGCCATGTGGTGTCACTGGAGCAAGAAGTTTTTCCTGAACTGATCCAGCGCGGCGCCCTGATGGCCTATGAAACCTGCCAGCGCTTTTACGACATCGGAACTTCTGACCGCTTGACGGTCTTCGAGGACTACCTTCGCCGTGCTCATCACCCGGACGCCCTTTCGAATTAGCTTCGCTGGTGGAGGGACCGACCTTGAATCCTTCTACTCCCGGCACCCGGGCATGGTGCTCTCGACCGCCATCAACAAGTTCATGTACCTGACGGTCCAGGAGCGGTTCGGCAACACCTTCCGGGTCGGCTACTCGCGAACGGAACTGGCTGAGAATCGGCAAGCCATTCAGCACCCTATCGTGCGCGCGTGCCTCGAAGAGCTAGGAATCGAAAAGGGCCTTGAGATCGTCTCGATTGCGGACATACCCTCTAAAACCGGCTTGGGATCGTCGAGCAGTTTCACCGTCGGTCTACTGCACGCCTTGCACGCCCTCCAGGGCCACTCCGTCTCCGCGCAGCGGTTGGCGGACCAGGCTTGTCAGATCGAAATTCACCGCCTGCGGGAACCGATCGGAAAGCAGGATCAGTACATCGCGGCCTACGGTGGCTTCCAACTCATCCAGTTTCAGCCCAATGGCGAGGTTTTCGTCGATCCCGTAGTGTGGAGCCGGGCGACCCGGCTGGAACTCCAGCGGCGCCTGATTTTGTTCTTTACTGGCATTACGCGGGACGCACGCGAGATCCTGTCCAGACAGACCGAGACTACCTGCAATCACCTGACCGAGTTGTGCCATCTGTGCCAGATCGCCAGACAAATGCGGGACGTCCTCACTTCCGGAAAGGACTTGAATGATTTTGGCCGCCTGCTGCACGATGCTTGGGAGATCAAGAAGGGGCTCGAAATCACCATCAGCAACTCCCGCATCGACGATTGCTATCAGCGTGCACTGAAAGCTGGGGCACTGGGTGGAAAACTGCTCGGGGCTGGCGACGGAGGATTCCTGCTCTTTTTCTGCGAGCCCCACCACCAAGACCGTCTGCGCGAAGCGCTGGCCGACCTGGTCGAAGTCCCATTCTCCTTCGAGTCTCAGGGCAGCAAAGTGATTTACGTGGGAGACGATAGAGGCTGAATCCCCATTGACTCCATGGTTGTGACAACACCCCAGGCTAATCCGAAGTCACGACGTTGCGTCTTCCTGGACCGTGATGGAGTCATCAACGTGGCCCCTCGGCGCGGTGAGTACGTGCGGACGTGGGAGGAGTTTCGGCTTATTCCGCAGATCGTCGACTGGGGAAGGATCCTGAAGGCCTGCGGCTTCCTCCTGATAGTGGTTACCAACCAGCGCGCGGTTGCCCGCGGCCTTCTGAGCGAGCAAGCGCTTGCTCAAATTCACGAGAAGATGCGTGAGGAACTCAACCGGCTGGGGGTATTGATCGACGACGTGTTCTGCTGCCCGCACGACGAGGGTATGTGCGACTGCCGGAAACCCTTGCCCGGGCTGATAACTCGGGCAGCACAGAAATGGAACATCGTCGTCAGCGAATCTGTGCTCATTGGCGACACCGACACTGACCGCCAACTTGCAGCCGCCTGTGGCATGACCTACATCCATGTCCGCAACGGGGACGTGCTTCAGGTGATCCCCAATGGCAACGTGCCGGGCTGAATGGATGGGTGCCGTGGACTCATACAAAGCGCTCTTCTACCCGGAATCGAGCTTCGGCGGTTTTACGGACACCGATGGGACCGTTGCGTTCTATTGCAGAGTAAATGCCTTGCTCCAGCCATCTTTCGTCATCGTGGATTTCGGTTGCGGCCGTGGCAGCCACCAGGATGATCCTGTGATGTTCCGACGGAACCTTCGTTCTCTGAAAGGTAAAGTTTCCAAGGTTATCGGGGTTGACGTGGATGAGATCGGGCAGGCGAATCCGTCCCTGGACGAATTCCGCTCCCTCGCACCGGGTCGTCCCTGGCCACTGGAAGACCGGTCCGCGGACCTGGTTATCTGTGACTCCGTGATCGAGCACCTGCCCGATCCAGCGTCGTTCTTCCATGAAGCGAAGAGGGTCTTGGCCGAGGGGGGGTATGTTTGTATCCGAACGCCCAACGTCCACAGTTACGTGGGCATCGCTTCCAGGCTTGTGCCGAACAGACATCACGGCGCGGTGCTTTCGAAAGCACAGACGGGGCGGAAAGAAGAAGACGTTTTCCCGACGCTATATAGATGTAACACAATTTCGATACTGCGACTGCTCCTCACGAATAGCAATTTCCGCGCTGTGGTGTACGGATACGAACCAGAACCCAGCTATTTGAGCTTCTCGAAGCTGGCCTATGCAGTTGGGGTTGCTCATCAGAAGTTCGCTCCTGGTTTTCTGAAACCAGTCATATTTGCCTTCGGGCAAACCCAGTAGTGGATCTCAGAGCGCGCCTGTGCCGGGATGCACTCGACAGAACCGACACCGGATCGTGACGAGCGCGCCGGAGGCGGCGGCGGTGGTCAACGAGATGCAGGAGATGCGTGTGAAGGTGACCCCGTTCGGGCAAGGGCGGTTCGCGGCATGGCGGCGATGCCTAGCGATAGGTGTGTGAGCTGCCTTGAGCTATCGCGTTCCAGGACTTCGAACGGGACGACTCGTGCTGGAAGCTGTTGCTGACGAGCCCCCCATGGTTTGCTGGGAAGTCCCTGCTAGATGAAGCGCACCCCAGCTCGCCGTCGCCTCCTGCTTACAGAATGCGTTCCAGTGTTTCTCCGCCGAATGTGAGTCTATGCTGCCGCCAGTTGAGCCGTTCGTCCAAGTCGACGCGCTGGATGCTCAGGCCGAACGTGCAAAGGATCGTGATAGGAAAGTTCGCCTTGCATCTCTGAGTGCAGTGATCGCCAGAGTCGTCGCTATAGCTGTCGGTCTCGTGAGTGTCCGGCTTACACTGGGCTATCTCGGACTTGAGCGCTATGGCCTTTGGATGACGATCAACTCAGCGAGTCTGCTGCTGACTTTCGCCGACTTTGGAATGGGCAATGGCCTTCTCACCGCCATTTCCCACGCGAACGGCCGCAATGACCGCGAAGAGGCTCGCAGGTCCGTGGCCAGTGTCTTCTACTTGCTTGCAGGTATGGCCCTGGTCGTCATTGGAACTTCAGCCTTGGCTTACCCTTTCGTACCGTGGAGTAGAATATTCAATGTGCACTCGCCCCTAGCCGCAACTGAGGCTGGTCCCGCCTCAATTGCGTTCGTCGTGTGCACGGCGCTCTGTATGCCGCTGGGGATCGTGCAACGGATTCAGCTAGGTTACCAAGAGGGATTCCAGGCCAACCTTTGGCAGGCGTTGGCAAGCTTGATTGCCTTGGGGGGGTTGATTCTGATGACCGCCTGCAAGGCCAATCTCGTGTACTTGGTTATAGCGGTGTCGGGCGCCCCAGTGCTTGGAGGACTACTAAACTCAATACACGAATTCTCCCGCTCGCGTCCGTGGCTCCTTCCAACCCCAAGCTGCTTCTCCTTTCGAACTTGCCGAACCCTTGGTCAAACTGGAATCCAATTCGTATTGCTCCAATTGGCGACGTTGCTTGCATTAAACTCCGACTTTTTCGTACTGGCCCACTATTTGGGCCCCGACGACGTCGCACAGTACTCGACGGCACAGAGGATGTTCACCCTCATTCTGGTAAGCCAGGCAATCTTGCTTGGGCCGCTGTGGCCGGCCTATGGCGAAGCCTTTGCGCGCAAAGATCACCAGTGGATCCGAAAGACGCTGGTCCGTTCCGTGACGCGAGGGGTTACGCTCGCTGCTGCTTTGTCAATGCCCTTAATACTATTCGCAGGGCCAATTCTCCGCATATGGACAAAGCAAGCAATCGAAGTGCCCATCATGACTCTCTGTGGCTTTGCGGCATGGACCGTCCTCAGTGGGTATGGCAGTGCGTTGGCCATGCTAATGAACGGAGCAAATCAACTGAAAGTCCAAGTGGTGTGCGCGGTTCTGTTTGGCGTTTGTGCGTTCTGTGCCAAGATTCTGTCCGTCGAGCGGTGGGGAAATGCAGGTGTTGTTTGGGCGACTGTACTAGCATACTCGATTTGTGTTGTGGTCCCTGTCGGGATCTATGTCAGACGTTTGCTGCTCGCATCAGAAAACACTCAGTTGAACTAAAAGGCCGACTCCGCTGGTTCGCCTCCCAAGAGTGTAAGCCGTTAAGGGGTGGTGTGATGAGAGCACCTGACGCGGTACCCTTGTTGTTTTTTCAACAACGGGCAAGGAGGAGCTACATCGAGGTACTCATAAAATGATTTATCCAAAAGCAGTTGGGGTTGAAAGCGCACAAAGTCACTGCTAAGCGAGCGAGGCGGGCCGGTAGATACGCATTGATCTGCTGGGAAAGGGACGATTGCGGTGTGGCCGATGCGGCCCACTAGCGTCCGGCTATAAGTCCCACAGATTCAACTGGTTAGAAAATGAGGGT
>CAZLDN010000175.1:0-8414 GCA_964558355.1 uncultured Candidatus Solibacter sp. | reverse complement strand
CAGGTGGCGAGGCGTCAAGAATTGCACTTACTTACGGGAAGATTAGTAACACGAAGTCGATCAGCGCCTGTTGTTCTTCGGCACTATAGTTGGGCGGACCGAGCAGTTTGATTGACGCCATACCGCCGAGGCTCCTGATCCCAATACTGGCCCCTTCTCAATTCATCGTATCAAACAGAACCTTGTGGCGTTGTTTTATCAACGGTTTGCGTCACGGCGCGGCGAAAGGGGAAGGGTCCCATCTCCACGTGCATGAACAGTCCGCGCGGCCTGTTAAGTCGATGGTATTCAAGGGTATACTCGATCATTGAGCACCCACCGGCGCCGACTCGCTTTTGTTATCTGACTCATGCCGAACCACCAGGAACACGCGAACCTCATCTGGCAGATCGCCGACCTGCTCCGCGGGCCGTACCGCCCGCCGCAGTACGAGCGGGTGATGCTGCCCATGACGGTGCTGCGCCGTTTCGACTGCGTGCTTGCCCCGACCAAGGCGAAGGTCCTGGCCGAACACGAGAAGCGGAAGGGCGGCAAGCTCAGCGACGACGCGCTCGACAGGGTGTTGAGCAAGGCGGCGGGACAGCGATTCCATAATCACTCTCCTCTGACCTTCGAGAAGCTCAACGGCGACCCGGACAACATCGAGAAACACCTCGTCATCTACATCAATGGGTTCTCAGCGGCCCAGATCGTCGCGTATCTCCTCCTGGAGATGGACGGGCCTAGTTTCTATGCCAGTGCTGGGCCGAACGCCGCCACAGGCTGCTCGTCATTTTCACCGCATCTCTTCTGGGTTGTGCGTGCTGCGGCAGAGAAGCACATCGCGGGCGAGGCAAGAGAGGGAAGGGACGGCCGCCTAACCGATGGAACAGCGCACCCCTCATGAAACTCATCAAGAACACGGGCAGCGACCGCGTGATCGACGAACTGCGCCAGACCCTTGCACCCCCGTCGTCGCTTGACTTGGCCTCTCCCGCGTTTTCCCTCTTCGCCTTCGCGGAGCTTCGGGATCTGCTGGAAAAACTTGACGCCTGCCGCGTGGTGCTCCCGGCAACCAATGGAGGCGACCTCGGCCTGACCGGCTCCGATACGGACCGGGCCTTCCGGAATCGCCTTCAACTCCGCTGGCTCGCCCGCGAGTGTGGCGCGTGGATCAAGAAGAAAGTGGAAATACGCGGCGCGCCAGCCTCGCTGCCGCAGTCCGTACTCATCTCCGGGAGGCCAGAATCACAGCTTCACCGTGTCATCACTGGCAACTGCGCTTTCACAACGGAAGGCCTGGGTGTCACTCCCGGCAATCAATTCAGTCTGATCCAGTGTTCCGAGCGACCCGAGGAATCCGCCATCCTTGGCTCTTGGTTCGCGAGCCTGTGGCATACGCTGCCGGCCTCCGACCAGCAGAAAACCGCTTTCCTCTCGCGCCTTCAGGAACTCGCCGATCCGAAAGCGCCGTCGCTCATCTACTACCTGACCCTCTTCCAGATTTTCAAGAACCTGGGTGACGAACTGGACGAAGAGCGCATCGTCAAATCCGCCACCGGCATCCGAAACACCACTGTCTGGAAGAAGCTGTACAAGTTCCAGCGAGACGGCGTCGTCGGTGCCATCGACAAGCTGGAGCGGCTGGGCGGCTGCATCATTGCCGACAGTGTCGGCCTCGGCAAGACCTTCGAGGCTCTCGCCATCATCAAATACTACGAGCTTCGCAACGACCGCGTGCTGGTGCTGGTGCCCAAGCGCCTGCGCGACAACTGGACACTCTACAAGGCCAACGACCGCCGCAACTTCCTCGCCTTGGACCGCTTCAATTACGACGTTCTCAACCACACCGACCTCTCCCGCGACGGCGGCACTTCCGGTGACATTGACCTCGCCCACGTTAATTGGGGCAACTACGACCTCGTGGTCATCGACGAATCTCACAACTTCCGTAACAAGGCCACGCACAATGCCCGCGAGACCCGTTACGACCGCCTCATGAGGCGCATTATCAAGGAGGGCGTCAAGACCCGAGTTCTCATGCTCTCCGCAACGCCGGTCAACAACCGCCTCGCCGACCTCAAGAACCAGATCGCCTTCGTCACCGAAGCCGACGATTTGGCTCTGGACGCACACGGCATTTCCAGCATCGAGGCAACGGTTCGCCAGGCGCAGCTTCAGTTCAACCGCTGGCTTGCTCTGGAGGATGCCGAGCGTAGGCCGCCGCGTCTCCTGGACATGCTCGGCTTCGACTACTTCAAGTTGCTCGACCTGCTGACCATTGCCCGCTCCCGAAAGCACATCGAGAAGTACTACGGCACCCAGGAGACGGGCCGCTTCCCTGAGCGACTCAAGCCCATCAACATCAAGCCCGACGTGGACCTTGCCGGTGAGTTCCCCTCCATCCGCGACATCAACAACGAAATCCGCCGCCTCACCCTCGCCGCCTACGCCCCTCTGCGCTACGTGCTGCCACACAAGCAGGCGGCCTACGACGCCAAATACAGCACTCAGATTCGCGGGGGCCAGAGTTTCTTTCGGCAAGTGGACCGCGAGGAAAGCCTTGTCCACCTCCTGCGGGTGAACGTCCTGAAGCGGATGGAGAGTTCGGTCACCTCGTTTGCCCTCACACTCAAGCGCCAGCTCGCCGACGTGGAAGCTACACTGGCTAAGATCGAAGCCCAAGCGGAGGCGGTGGAGGAAATTGACATCGAGGGCGTGGACGCGGACGACCCGGCTTTCGAGAGCCTACTGGTCGGGCGCAAGGTTAAGGTGCTGCTCCAGGACGTGGACCGCGTCCGCTGGCGGCAGGATCTCATCGAGGACCGCAACCGGCTTGCCACGCTGCTTTCGGCAGCGAAACAGGTAGGAGCGGCGCGTGACGCCAAGCTCCGGGCTCTCCGCGATGTCATCGAACGCAAGTGCCGCCAACCGCTCAATGACGGCAACCGAAAACTGCTCGTCTTCACCGCGTTCGCCGACACCGCCCAGTATCTCTATCACGAGCTTTCGGGTTGGGCGCAGAAGGAACTTGGCCTGCACTCGGCTCTTGTCACCGGTGCCGGTCGCAATAAGACCACGCTGCCCAACCTCCGCAAAGACTTCGCCAGCATTATCACGTCCTTCTCGCCCCGCTCAAAGGAGCGTCCCGAGGACCTCGCCGGCGATGGCGAACTCGATCTGCTCATCGCTACAGACTGCATCAGCGAGGGTCAAAACCTGCAGGACTGCGATACCGTCGTCAACTACGACATCCATTGGAACCCGGTGCGGATCATCCAGCGTTTCGGCCGCATCGACCGTCTCGGCTCGTCCAACGAGCGCATCCAGCTCACTAATTTCTGGCCCAACATGGAGCTGGAGGAGTACATCAACCTCGAACAGCGGGTCAGCGGCCGCATGGTACTTCTCGATATTTCCGCCACTGGCGAGGAGAACATCATCGAGCACCAATCGGGCGACCAGATGAACGATCTGGAATACCGCCGCAAGCAGCTCCTCAAGCTCCAGGACGCTGTCATCGACCTCGAAGACTTGAGCAGCGGCGTCTCGATCGCCGACCTCACCCTGAACGACTTCCGCATCGACCTCGCGGGGTTCCTCAAGGAACACGCCGGGAAGTTGGAGAGCCTGCCGTTTGGCACGTTTGCCGTCACCACCGCGCAGAGCAGCGGCGAATCCGCTATCCCGCCAGGCCTCATCTTCTGCCTGCGTGCGGTGGGAGAAGCGGCGCTCAAAGCCATCGAGCCGGGTTACCCGCTCGCTCCGCACTACGTGGTGCATGTGGGCGACGACGGTGCGGTTCTGCTTCCGTTCACTCAGGCCAAGCAGGCGCTCGACCGCCTGAAACGGCTCTGCATCGGGCGCGACCTGCCCGACGCCGGAGCCTGCGCTCGCTTCGACAAGATGACCAAGGACGGCAAGGACATGAGCGCCGCCCAAGAACTCCTCGCCAAGGCTGTCTCCTCCATCGTCGGCAAGAAAGAGGAACGCGCCGTCGCCAGCCTCTTCACTCCGGGTGGAACCCATGCCATGAAGGGCGAGTTCCAGGGCATCAACGACTTCGAAGTGGTGGCCTTTCTTGTCGTACTACCGGAGCCAGCAAGCGAATGAGTTTTGCCCCGGTCATCAACGCCCTGGCCATTCCGCCGGAAGCCCGCGTGGATCAGCGGGTTCCCAAGAAGCTGCTGCTGGAACAGGGCGCGCCTACCGCCGCCGACAAGCGCCAGATTCAGGACGGTATTGAGGAGTTGCTCTGGGTGGCCGCGCTCAAGCCCACCAATATCGCCGTGCCGGCCTTCCGGGACGAGGCTCGGGAGTATCTGGAAATCGCGGTGCTCACCGCCACGCTCCGCTCCGCCGCGAAGCCAACCCGCCTTATCGAACTGATTCATCGCGCCATTCCCTATCCCCTCGTGCTCGTGGCAGCACACGGCGACACCGTTAGCCTGTCGCTGGCGCACAAACGCTGGTCGCAAGGCGAGACGGGCAAGGTGGTCATCGAGGACGTGCACCGCACGGCCCCGTTTCTCGCCGGTGCGCCCAAGGCGGATGAAGCCCTGTTCCTCGCCAGCCTCGGGCTCTCAAGTCTGCCCGCCCGCGACCTGTTTGCACTTTATCAGGGCTGGCTCGACCGCATGGCCGCGTTGGAAGCCGCCGGGATTACGGGGGTATTCGCTCCACCGGATACCGCCGACCGCGCATCGGCCCTGCGCGACAGCCTCGACACCCACGCCCGGCTCCGGCGCGACCTCGCCGTTTTGCGAGCCCAGGCGGAGAAGGAAAAGCAGCTCAATCGCCGCGTGGAACTAAACCTTGAAATCAAGTGCCTGGAAGCTAAACTGGCAGCTACGGCACGGACACTCTGAAGGATAAATGCAAATGCAGATGAAAAAACTTACTGCTCAAGACCCAGAAACCAAATCCCCAGACCTCGTCGCGGGCAATATCGAGCAGCTCAAGGCTCTCTTCCCCGAAGCCTTCACCGAAGGGAAGCTGGACTTCGATATCCTGAAGCAGCTTCTCGGCGGGGCCGTTGATGAGCGTGAGGAGAAATACAGCCTCAACTGGCACGGCAAGCGCCGCGCCCGGCAGCTCGCCCTCACGCCCTCCACCGGCACGCTGCGCCCGTGCCCGGAAGACAGCGTAGACTGGGACACCACCCGCAACCTTATGATCGAGGGCGACAACCTCGAAGTCCTGAAGCTGCTCCAGAAGAGCTACGCCGGGAAGGTGAAGCTCATCTACATCGACCCGCCGTACAACACGGGCAAGGACTTCGTCTATCCCGACGACTTTCAGGACAACATTAGGAACTACCTTGAACTCACCGGCCAGGTGGACGGCAATGGTCGCAAGCTCGCGTCCAATACTGAAGCCTCCGGCCGCTTTCACACCGACTGGCTCAACATGATGTATCCCCGATTGAAATTGGCGAGGAATCTGTTGCACCAAGACGGGGTGATGTTCGTCTCGTGCGACGACAACGAGGCGGAGAACCTGCGATGCCTGTTAAATGAGGTGTTTGGAGAAGAGAACTTTGTCGCCCAGTTCGTATGGAAGGCGAGGCAGTTCACAGACGCACGAGCAACCACCAACGTATCCACTGACCACGAGTACATCCTCGCGTATGCCAGGACCCCGGAGTTTTCCTTACGCGGAATCGAAAGAGATGAATCAAAGTTTTCGAATCCTGACAATGATCCGGAAGGGCCGTGGATGAGCCGGAGCATCTTAGGCCTAGCGACTCGCGATCAGCGGCCGAATTTGCACTACGACTTAGTTGACCCGATCAGCGGGCGCATCTTTCCGCCGAATCCTGCAACCGGCTGGCGGTACTCGCCAGAAAGAATGCGTGAACTGGTTTCCGCGGGGCGCATTCTGTTTCCCGCCAAGGATGACGGTCGGCCTAGAGAAAAGAAGTTTCGAAGCGAAATGCAGTCTGACTTCATTTCGTTCCGAACGATCATTGACGGCGTCCACACGGCCGATGGAACGCAGGAGATTCGGCAGCTTTTCGGGGCGGAGGTGTTTGTCTTTCCGAAACCTTGTGAGCTGATCCGAAGAATCGCTGAGCAAGCCCTCGATGAAGATGATTTGGTAATCGACTTTTTTGCCGGCTCCGGCACGACCGGCCACGCCGTCATGGCGCAAAACGCGGCTGACGGAGGCAACCGCCGTTACATCCTGGTCCAACTCCCTGAGCCGCTCGACCCAGATGACAAAGACCAGAAAGTGGCTGCTGATTTCTGCGGCCAACTTGGCAAGCCTCGCACCATCGCCGAACTGACCAAAGAACGCCTTCGCCGTGCCGGAAAGAAAATTCGGGAAGAGAACCTGATGTTCGCGGGCGACCTTGGGTTCCGCGTCTTCAAGCTGGCCTCCAGCAACATACGGGCTTGGGAACCGAACCGCGATGACCTTCCGAAGACGCTTGAAGAGTCCATCGAGCACCTGAAGACTGACCGCACAGAGCAGGACATCCTCTTCGAGCTACTGCTCAAACTCGGGCTCGACCTCACCGTTCCCATCGAACAGAAGACCATCGCCGGAAAAACCGTGCATAACATCGGTGCGGGAACGCTTCTGGTGTGCCTCGCCGAGCATATTAACGCCGCTGAAGTGGAGCCGCTGGCACTAGGCATTGTTGCCTGGCACAAGGAACTGGCCCCTGCGGGCGAGACGAGCGTCGTCTTCCGCGATAGCGCGTTTGCCGACGACGTTGCCAAGACTAACCTCACCGCCATTCTCCAGCAGCACGGGCTGGAGAACGTGCGCAGCCTGTAGGAGAACCGTTATGCCCAAGCAGCTGCCCCCACCCACAGGCGAAGTCATCCTCTACCCGACGGAAGACGGGCGTACCCGAGTCGAGTGCCGGTTCGCAGGCGAAACCGTCTGGCTTACCCAGGCCTTGATGGCCGAACTATTCGGGAAGGATGTCAGGACGATCAACGAGCACCTGCAAAACCTCTTTGAAGAAGGGGAGCTAGATCCGGGGGCAACTATCCGGAAATTCCGGATAGTTCGCCTTGAGGGCGGCCGGGACGTTGCCCGGTTGATTGAACACTATAGCTTGGACGCTATCCTCGCAGTTGGCTATCGCGTACGCTCGCCGCGCGGAGTGCAGTTTCGCCGCTGGGCCACGGAGCGATTGAGCGAGTACCTGGTCAAGGGCTTTACGATGGACGACCAGCGGCTGAAGAATCCGCCGGTCGAAGGCTCCGGGGTTCCGGACTACTTCGACGAACTCCTGGAAAGAATCCGTGATATCCGCGCCAGTGAGCGCCGGATGTACCTGCGTGTGAAGGAAATCTTCGCTCTGGCAGCCGACTATCGAGCCTCCGATACCGAGAGTGTGAAATTTTTCCAGATCATGCAGAATAAGCTCCACTTCGCAGCCACGGGTAAGACCGCGCCGGAACTGATCTCTCAACGGGCAGACCATACAAAGCCGAATATGGGTTTGACAACGTGGAAGGGCGTTCAGGTGCGGAAAGGCGACGTGACTATCGCCAAGAACTACCTGGATCACGATGAGATCGGCGAGTTGAACCGGATCGTGGTGATGTGGTTGGACTATGCCGAAGATCAGGCCAAACGCCGCAAGCAGGTGTTTCTGCGGGATTGGGAGACCAAGCTAAACGAATTCCTCCAGTTCAACGAGCGGCGCGTTCTTAAAGACGCAGGCCGAGTAAGCAAAGAGAGAGCGGACGGGCTGGCGGCGGAACAGTATGAGCAGTTTGCCGCCCGCCGCCGGGCATTCCTGGAATCGGAATCGGAACGGGATGAGGTGAAGGCCTTGGAGAAACAAGCGAGCCGTTTGCTGAAGAAACCCCGTAGGAAGCCACAATCATGAAACTGCATTTTGAGCCTAACCTGGACTACCAGCACGCCGCCATCGAAGCGGTGTGCGACCTGTTCCGTGGGCAGGAAACCTGCCGCACAGAGTTCACCGTGACCCGCGATGCGCTCGCCGCGCAGCAAACCCTGGCCTTTGCCCAGAGCGATCTGGGCATCGGCAACCGCCTGCAACTGCTGGATGATGAACTCCTGGCCAACCTGGGCGACATCCAGATTCGCAACGCCCTGCGGCCTTCGACCTCCCTGGCCTCGGGCGATTTCACTGTGGAGATGGAGACCGGCACTGGCAAAACCTACGTCTACCTGCGCACGATCTTCGATTTGAACCGCCGTTATGGCTTCACCAAGTTCGTGGTGGTTGTCCCGTCCGTGGCGATCAAGGAGGGCGTTTACCATACGCTCAAGATCACCGAAGAGCACTTCCGCGCCCTCTACTCCAACACCCCCTTCGAGTTCTTCCTCTACGACTCCAGCAAGCTCGGCCAGGTGCGCAACTTCGCCACCAGCCCGAACATTCAGATCATGGTGGTCACGGTTGGCGCGATTAACAAGAAGGATGTTAATAATCTCTACAA
>CAZLDN010000174.1:0-8480 GCA_964558355.1 uncultured Candidatus Solibacter sp. | reverse complement strand
CGATAGGGAGAAATAGTTGACGCTGACCGGTAAAAATAGTTGACGCCGAACACCAACCCCCACGCCGTTGCCGTCTTCAGTGGCGCCATGTGGATCGACGAAGCGGGGCAACCGATTCGGCCATACCCCGTCGCCCTTGACGCTGAGCGTCACTTGTTCGAGGAATGTCTGATCTGCCAACCTGCCTGTTTTTTCCGCGCTGACGCCTACAGCGCCGCCGGAGGCATTGATCCGTCCTATTCTTCAGCCTTCGATTACGAATTCTGGATTCGTCTCTCTCGACTGGGTCCGATTGTTGGCGTCCCTGGGTGTTGGGCGCTCTCCCGCATGCATGCAACGAACAAGAGCCTCGGGCAGCGGCAGGTCATGTTTGCAGAGAGCATCTCGGTTTTGTCGCGGTACTACGGCTATGTTCCCTTCAAGTGGATCTACTGCCGGCGGGCGTACCTGATTGATGGCTCCGACCAGTTCTTCACCCCTCTCACCCCTTCTCTCCTCGCCTTCCTCATCAGCCTCCCGGAAGGGATCATGAAGAACCGCCGCCACTGGCCCCGATACCTCAGGGAATGGACCGCTCAAGTCTCCTGGCCAGGCTTCCTGCGCATGGTCGGCTTGAAGAAGGATTCTTGATCCGCCGGCGATCAAGCGGAGGTTCACTCTTCGGCCGGGAGCCAGATGTTCTCCAGCAGAGACTCGGCGAAGAAGAACGCGTCCACTGAATAGAGGCGGTGCTTCTCGTCATAGAAGTGCTCGCCGATCCCCACCAGAGAGAATCCCAGTGGGCGCAGCAGTTCAATGATCTCGCCGATGAGAGGTGTGTCTGGTCCGTAGAGACCTCGGTCGAACCAAGTCTCCAGAAACATCACCTGCGCGTTCCGGACCGCCCTCTCCCCACCCCGGATGATGACGTCTTCGGAGCCCTGGCAGTCGATCTTGATGATATCGGGGAGTGGCAGGTTTGCACTCGCCTGGTAGTCGTCCAGACGATACTTCTCGACTTCGATCCGCCCCTTGCCGTCTTCAATGTTTCCACGGTCATATAGAGAACTGCAGTAGGGGTTGGCGTTGATGTAAAAGTCCGCTTTGCCGTTGGCGCCGCCGAGGGCCACGGGGTGCAAGGTCAGGTTCGGCAGGCGGGCAAGCCGGCCCGGGAGATCGCGTTTGTACTCTTCCGCAACAGCGGCCAGCGGCTCGAACAGATGGTATTGCGCTTCCGGGAGAACGCTCGCGATCACTTCAGACCATATGCCGGTCGAGGCGCCGATGTCGTAGACGACCCGCGGCTCGTAACCCCGTTTCAACAGACCATGCAGAACTCGCCGCTCATGGGGGTAAAACTCTTGTGGCACAGTTCATCCTCCCCCTTGTAGATTCGTTGCTGCGTGTCGATCGCGCTTGGGAACTACGTTCCATGATAGCGAATCCCCCATGCCGCCCTTGCGGGTACGGAACAACGATCGGACGAGGTCAGATTCGGCCTCTTCACCGATCGTTGAAGAACGGCGAGTTGGTGCCGTAACGCGAGGTTCTCCAATTGGAGCACGGCTCGGGATTTCAAAGCTACCGGCGCGGCGGCGGCCAACAGGCAAAGAGCGCTGAGCGCCAGGCGGAGGGATCGATGGAGGACGCGCAAACCCCATGTTCTCATGCAGTTCGGCATTTGCGATAGCCGCAAGGCGTCGTTGCCCGTCTCCGCCGGTCTGGGCTATACTCTCTTCGACGGCACCCTAATAATGAAACTTCCTGTCGAACCATCGGGCACCAGAGGTTCCTTGTCCGTGCTGGAGGGCCGCGCAGAGGCATTGCTGTCGCTGCTCATACTGGCAGCGACCGTAGTGGTTGCGCATTTCATGCGCTTCGCTCAGTTCGGGTTTTACGAGGATGATTACTGGTCGATCGCCAACTCCATGGGGCTGACCGGCGCTGAACTCTGGGCGAGGGCACAAAACTACTTTCAGGCCTGGCCTACCGGGCGCCCCTTGAATCATCTCCTGCCGAACCTGCTGTCCTTCGTCGGGGTCAGGCTCGGGGGTGTGGAGGCCATGTATGCGCTCGCTGCCGGCGGGCTTCTGCTCAATGCGTGGCTGGTGAATCGCATCGCCCGGCAGTTGCTCCCCGGTCCCGCCGCCCTGGCGGCTGGTGTCACCTACGTTCTGTTCCCCCCAGACACCACCCGGCAACTCCTCATTCATGTTTCCCACGTTCAGGGTGCAATGACCTTTTCCCTGCTGGGGCTGTTGCTGTGGCGGCGAGCCGGAATTTCACGTTTATTCTCTTATCCGATTGCCGGACTATCACTCCTTAGCTATGAAACTGCCTATATTCCCTTCCTCTGCGCCCCTTTGCTGCTTGCGGGAGCCGTTGAATTTCGCCGCCGCTTGACTTGGGCCGCCCATGCTGCCGGGTGCTCCATCGTATTGGGACTTGTTATGCTGGCCAGAGCGCTCGCTGGCGGCGCACACAGCAGTGCACACGAGGTGCTGGGCAATCCGTCACAGGCCGCATTCCGGGCCCTCACGTCCATGTATCTTGGCCCCCTCACCGACGTGAAGGCGTTCCTTCATGCTTTTTGGGAGGGCGGCCGCCACGTGGACGTGTGGGCAATTGCCGGCGCAATGATGATTGCGGCCCTGTTGGTTGTCTGGCACCTGTACTACTCCGACCGGCGAGTCGGCCCCGGTGTGGCGGACGAGACAGCAGGTGGTCCGCAGTCCACCCCAATCCCCCTGCCGATAAAGATCCTGGCTCTTTGGCCGGCCAGCTACGTTCTTACTCTTGTCAACTACCCGCCGACGCAGATCGCCGGCCGCATGACCTCGACTCATACTGCCGCAGCCCTCCCGGTCGCTCTGCTCGCCGGGTCACTCTACGCCACATTCGCCGGCCGGTCGAGGGCCTGGCGGACCGCATCACACATCCTGCTTGTAGCCGGACTTTTCCTTACCCTCTCCTATAATCAGTTTGTACAGCGCGAATATGCGAGAGCGTGGCAAGTTCAGATCCACTTCTGGCAGCAGGTCTTTGAGCTTTGTCCCGACGTGGACGCCCGAACCGGCATTCTTGTCACAGGAGGCGTCGACCCGGAAGGAAGCGAGATCATCGCGGCTAATTCGTGGGCCGATTACCATGCGTACCGCTGGCTTTTTGGGGCCGGCTCGAACGGGGATGGCCCCCGATTCGCACACCTGGGTGTCCTGCAGCACTCCGTGCCCTTCCGCCGCGGTGACAGCGGAGTCGAGTGGATGCCAGAATACTGGGGCGGCCCCTACATGAGGATCGATTCCAATCAACTGATTCTGCTTCGCTCCGAACAAGGCAGATTGAGCCGTGTATCCTCGATCGACACTTCGGTGGGACTGCTCACCACAACCAGACCCATCCCAACGCCCGGCGCCCGGATGCGCTTCTACATGCTCCTGCGGAACAAAATCGGACGCTGAATGAATTACGACTGCACACCGGAGTCGCCCTTTGATTATGATTCGATTCCAGTCGGATACTATGATCTGGTCTTCCAGCGCCGGCGCGGGGTGCAGAGCAAATGGCATCATTTGAAATTTGGACACGTCCCGAGGGAATTCTCTTCGGGCGCCCTCCATTTGGATATCGGCTGCGGTCCAGGCACCTTCATTTCAACCCTCCCCGGCGGCATCGACAGCACAGGTGTGGACATAGCGGCCAGACAGGTGGAGTATGCGCGGCGGCTGTACGGGGAGCGCGCAAAGAAATTCGAGGTCACTGCGCCCGGGAGACTGTCTTTCCCCCCGAACAGTTTTGACATCGTGACTATGCTGGAACTTGTCGAACACATCTCCGTCAGCGAGGCGGAGCTTCTGCTGGCGGAAGTCTTCCGGGTGCTTCGGCCCCAGGGCAAGCTGGTTATGACCACTCCGAACTACGCATCGCTGTGGCCCCTGCTGGAGTACCTTGTGGACCGCCTTGGCGGAGTCGCATACGCTGAACAGCACATCACGAAGTATGTTGCATCCCACCTCAAATCCCTTCTGGCGCGAGCCGGCTTTGAGGATGTCCAGGTGAAGACATGCCTGTTCAGCGCACCCCTTCTGGCCACGTTGAGTTGGAGCCTTGCGGACTGGATGGACCGGTGGGAATCCGCGCTCGCATCCAAAGGCATTGGCCACCTCCTGATTGCGACTGCGTATAAGCGATGAAGACCAGCGCTGCAGATCTGGCGGTGGTGATTCCCACATTCAACGAGCGTGAGAATATCGCCCCGCTTCTGGAGCGTCTGGGCAACGTGCTGGATGGCGTTCATTGGGAGGTGATTTTCGTCGACGATGACTCGCCCGACGGCACCGCTGACGAGATTATAAAGGCGGCAAGAGCCGACGCGCGGGTGAGGTGCATCAGGAGAGTCGGACGCCGTGGCCTCGCTTCGGCCTGCGTCGAGGGAATGGCCAGCACAGCGGCTCAGTATTTCCTGGTCATGGATGCAGACCTGCAGCACGATGAAAATGTCATTCCGGAAATGCTCTCCGCAGTGAGGGATGAGGGTTACGACGTCGCTATCGGTTCCAGGTATGTTGCGGGTGGCGGGCTTTCAAGGGAGTGGGACCGGCGCCGTCACTTTTTCAGCCATGGAGCGACAATCTTGGGACGTCAGGTCCTCCGGACCGATGTTGCCGACCCCATGAGCGGTTTCTTCCTGCTCAAGAGAGAAGTTTTCTGGGCGGCAGTGAGGAAACTGTCCGGACGCGGCTTCAAAATCCTGCTTGATCTCCTGGCATCGGCTCCGCCCGGGCTCAGATTGAAAGAGATCCCATTCCATTTTGGAGTGCGCGTGGCGGGAGAGAGCAAACTCACTGCCCAGGTTGCCTTGGATTACTTATTTTTGCTGGCGGACAAGACGATCGGCAGGGTCTTGCCGATCCGATTCGTCATGTTTGTTCTGATGGGCAGCATGGGGGCAGTTGTCCACCTGGCTGTCCTCGGGGTGCTCCACCGGGCGATGGGACGGGGGTTTTCGGTAGCTCAAGGCACCGCAGCAATCTGCGCCATGAGTCTTAACTTTCTCCTCAACAACAACTTCACCCATTCCGACCGGCGCCTCCGCGGGGGGAGGATGTTGCGGGGCGGACTGGTCTTCATGCTGGTCTGCGGCGTCGGGGCGGCCACCAGCGTTCAACTCGCCGCCTATTTGTTCGGCCATGGGATTCCCTGGTGGCTTTCAGGCTTGTGCGGCGCCGGCGTGGGCGCCGTTTGGAACTACTCAGTTTCTACTCACATTGTTTGGAAAAATGTGGGGGATTAGGATTCCTCCTGCAGCCGGTCGTTGGGTGGCACAGTTGGACCCTCGTGCGCAGCCAAGACTCGACCGGCTACGTCGAGCGATACTCTGTAACTGTGGCTCGGCCATTGTCGACGGAAGGACGGTGTCGGAGAGGGACCGGACAAACGCACTACGCCCCAAGGCAGGATTGGCCAGGTGCTTCACTTTGAAACGGTAATGAATCGACTTCCTCGAAGGACCGGGACAACGCGACCATCCGGCAATGCTGTAAGCGCGGTTTGAGAGCCGCGTGATGGAAGCACAATGATAAAGTAAGGAGTTCACGCCTGGAGTCACAACTGACGATGGTCGCACCCAAGCCCGCCAGTACGCTTCTGGCCCTGGCTTCCCGCTTGAAGGCCATGACCGCCGGCCTCGTGGGCCTCCCGCCAGAACCGATCCCATTCGATGCCGTGCAAGCCAACGCACCCGCGTTGAAGAACGCCGATGTGGTCATCACGCACGTTGAGGTGAATGACAAGCACGGCGTGGGCGCTCTTGTCCGAAAACTCTTCCTGGGCGAGCCGAACATTCTCTCCATCCGGTCGGCAGACCTGTACGAGGGGGATCATCAGTTTGCAGACCTGTCGTTGATCATCAAGCACCCAGGCTCTTCCAGGGACATGGTCTTCGACAGAGTGAGTGAAGCCTTGGGGGAGACGACAGTTCGCCGGATTCTCTGCATCCCGTACTTCCCTGACGATGCCTGGACCGCCATTGCGCTTAAGGAACTCTTTGGCGTCCCTCTCTGCACCTATCTGATGGACGATCAGAATATCTACCACGAAGGCATCCCGGACGGGATCATGCGCGAACTGCTGACGAAATCGGACCTCCGCTTGGCCATTTCTCCGGAGCTTCGGGTCGCATACGAATCAAAATATGGCCTCGGCTTCAACTACATGCCTCCTGTGGTTCCGGCTGGCTTGGTCCCTTCAAAACTGATTGTCCCTCCGCCAGACAGTGCTCGGCGCGAGGGGGTCATGATTGGCAACATCTGGGGTAAGCAATGGGTGGACCTTCTGCGAAAGACAGTTCGCGGTTCCGGGGTCGAGTTGCATTGGTACAGCAATGGTGAGTTCCGGTGGCTCGAGTGCGGCAAGGAGGAACTTCGCAGGGATTCGATCGTCCCGCATGCGCCGCCAAGCGACGAAGATCTGGTCCAAATTCTGCGCAAGGCGAGGTTCGCCGTCCTGCCAAGCGGCGCCCTCGATGACTCAGACGATAGAAGCTTCCTGGCGCAACTCAGCCTCCCCAGCAGGTTGGTCTACATGATGGCAACTGCCCAGTTGCCGGTAATCGTGCTTGGCAGTCCACGCACCGCGGCTGCGAACTTTGTACGGCAGTTTGGAATCGGCTCCGTCTGTGAATACAGCCGGACTGCCTTCGCTGCCGCCGTTGACCATATCACCGAACCGGAAGCCAACCTCCAGATGCGCCGGAACGCCCTCCTGGCGGCTGGCTCATTCACCGGCATAGGAGCCTCCGAGTGGATCTGGCAATCGCTTGCCCGGAAGGCTCCAGCCGATGCCAGGTTTGAATTAATGATGCCCCCGGATCGGCCAGCCCTGCCCTGCCGGCCCCAGCGGGTAGATTTTGAGGCCCAATCGTAGGCACAATGGCATCTTCTGCTTCCTCCGGCGAGAGCTACCGGCTGAACCATCACTTGAGGGAACTGACCCGGTGTCTCACTCGCCGGATCAACTCACCCGTCGCGGCTCAACAGGACACGAGTTCTCCGCTCGACGGCCACGATCAGGCTTTGGATGTTGTGGTCACCCTCAACGAGGTCAATGACAGACACGGTACCGGTCCCCTGATCAAGCGTCTGTATCAAGGCAACCCAAACGTGCTGGCTATCCGCAGCCGTAACCACTACGGAGAGCATGACTTCGGCGCCTGGGATGCCATGCTCCCTCAACAGGGCAAGTCCAGGCGTCAGGCTTTCCACGATGTGATCAAACTCCTGCTGGGCAGGCGGATCAGGAATGTCCTGTGTGTTCCCTATGACGCTGACGAGATCATTACAGCGCTCGCGGTCAAGGAAGTCTTCGGCGCCAGAATGTGCGCCTACATCATGGACGACCAGAACGTCGCCGTGGAAGTGGTCCCCGATCAACTCATGCGCGAGTTCCTTGAGAAATGTAGCCTCCGGTTGGCTACCCACCCTGAACTGGCCGGCGTCTACGAGCAGAAGTACGGGCTCCCCTTCCACATACTCCCTGCAATCGTCCCGGCCCATCTGATTCGGACTGTTCCGGAGATGCGCGAGATCCCCCAATCCAGTTCAAAGGCCGCCTTGCTTGGCAGTTTCTGGGATCAAAGCTGGTTCGACCGCCTGTGTGACATCCTCTCCACCTGCAATTGCCAGATAGATTGGTATGGGAATAATCGTTCCCCATGGTTCAAATTTCCCCCTGACGACCTCCAACGGGCGGGCATCACTCCCCTGGGGGTCGTCACCGAAGATCGTTTGGCCGTGGAGTTGCGCCGTTACCCGTTCATTATCATCCCGGTTGGCCTTCTGGATTCCGACGAGCACAACAAGGGGGTGGCCTCCCTTAGCCTGCCGGGCAGGATTCTGTTCGCCCTCGCTGTATCGCATACACCCCTGCTCCTCGTGGGTAGCGATCAAACGTGCGGGGCTAGATTCGTCAAGCACTTCGGTCTGGGAGAGGTGGTCCCTTACGAGGCTGGAAGTGTCAAAGGGGCAATGGAGAGGTTGAGCGATCCTCAGAGGCGGGCCGACATTATTAGGAACGCGGCACGGCTGGCCCCCCACTTCTCCGATGCCGGGGTTGCCCAGTGGCTGGAGCAATCCATTGAACTTGGCGAGCCGGCGGATCAGAGGTTTGAGGCGGTTTTCACTGGCTATGATCGAAGTCTGGCCTTCTAATATGTTGATTTGATGGCTCTTATCCCAGATGGGCATCATCCCTGACGAGCAAAGTCACCGGCTTCTCCAACTCCCTTTGCGTCGGAGGGCCTTGGTCCCATGTACTCGCCCAAACTAGGCGTCTAGTACTACTACACTACTGGAGGGACCAAGAAACCTAAGGAAAGTCCTTTTTTTCGAGTGGGAGTTGTGCAATGATCATCAGAGAAGGAGTATAGGCCTTAGTGCCCCCTGTGTCATGGCTGCGTATTCCAGCGAAGCCGATCACTGATTCCAATCTGATGGCGATCAGGA
>CAZLDN010000173.1:0-8653 GCA_964558355.1 uncultured Candidatus Solibacter sp. | reverse complement strand
GGGGTAAGGGAGAATCCAGGTGGGTTTTTCAGCAGCCTGTGAAGCCTGCCCCACCGCGCCCGCTAAAGCAGTTTCGTCACGCCCGGCGTGAACACCGGATAGATCCCGTCCGGGCCCGGTTTGACGGGCGCTTCCATGTCCGCGCGCACGTCTTCAGGCTTCGGCGGGTAATAGAAGTCAGAAGCGTTGATCCGCTCCCAGGTGACCTCCTTGCCGGTGTAGCAGGAGAACTGGCCCATCTGCGTGATCAAGGTCGAGCGGACCATGTAGTCGCCATTGTTGACCGGCTTGCCCTTGCGTATGGATTCAAACAGCGCGACGTGTTCCAGATCGTAGGCGTTGTTCTTTGAAGGCGGTCCGGCGGATTGCCAGTTGGTCTCACCCTCGATGCGCAGCTTCAACAGGTCGCAGCGGCCCTTCGTCCCCATGATTAAACTGGAGTTCTCGTTGTAGCAGTTGTCGATCGTGCGGCAGTAGGCATACACGCGCACGTTGCCGGGGAAATCGTAGACCACGGCGTGGTGGTCGAAGACGTTGCCGTAGATCTCGCCATGTAGCGTCGAACGGCCGCCCATGCCCCATGCCTTGACCGGCGCGGCGTCGCCCAGCGCCCAACTCGAACGGTCGAGGTTGTGAATCAGCGTCTGCGGCACGTCGTCGCCCGACAGCCAGTTGAAATGATACTGGTTGCTGCCCTGATAGGTGATCTCGCTCATGCCCGGACGGCGCGGGTAGAGGACATAGGGCGGTCGCAGCCAGGTCTCTTGAATCGCGACGATGTCGCCGATGGCGCCGCCGTGCACGCGCTCCATGGTCTCGCGGTAGCCGGGGTGGTAACGGCTCTGAAGGCCCGAAACCACCGACAGCCCCTTCTGTTTCGCCAGGTCGCAGCCGGCTCGCAGCATCTTGATCCCCGCCGGATCGACGCCATGCGGCTTTTCGAGGAAGACATGCTTGCCGGCCTTGACGGCGGACATCAGGTGGAAGGGATGGAACTTGGCGGCGTTGGTGATGACAACCACGTCGCTGGCTTCGATGACCTGCTTGTAGGCATCGAAACCGCCGAAGCAGCGCGAGTCGGGCACGTCCATCTGCTTCGCGTATTTCAGTTTCAACGCTGTCCGCTTCTCCTGGACGCGGTCCGGCAGCAGGTCGCCCATGGCGACGACATGCACGTCCTCCCCGGCATTCATCGCGTTCATGGCGGCGGCCTCGCCGCGACCGCCGCAGCCGATGATGCCCACCCGGATCGCCGCCGTGGATTGCGCGAAAACGCCCGCGGCCGGCGTGATCAACATGGCCCGCCTGGAAATCGTATCCATTTCGTCTCCCTCCTCAACTACTCGTTCCGGCCCGATGCCCACTTCACGGCGTTCGACATCAGCTTCTGAAAGCCTGGATGGTTGAACGTATGGGCCGAATGGCCCAGACGGATATGTAGCGCCCGCATCTTCGGATTCGGCCCGGCATAGACCACCGGAGGGTCGCTGCCGGGATGATCGGTTGTCATCAGCACTTCGATCTTCTCCGAGTGCCACATCCCCTTGTAGACCTCGTCGTTCACATACAACGGACCCACACCGGCCAGCACAGGATGGCGCTGCTTGCCGGCCGCGGGCGTCACAAGAAAGTCGATGTCTTCCTTGTATGTACTGGCCGCGTGTCCCGGCGCGGCCTTGGTGAAATACTTGCCGCCGATGACCTCCTCATACCACCATGGCCAGTCCGTGTAATCGACGATGGCGTGATGAAGCGAAATCACGCCCTTGCCCGCCTCGACGAATGCCTTCAGCTTCGCCCGCGTGTTTTCAGACGTGGTCTCGCGCATGTCGTGGAGAATCACGACGTCGAAGCGGTCTTCGAGTGGACGAGAGAACGCATCCTGTTCGGTCGCCGCGTGCGTCCAGGCGACGCCCTTCAGCGAGTTCATCATCTGGTAAAACTCGACCGGATAGCCGTGCCCGCCGGTGACGGCCAATACGCGAACCGGATTCGGACCGCGGTCCACTTTGTGCCAGTCGATGGGCGGGATAGTGACCTTTCCGGTCGCCGCCCACTCGATGCCACGCGCGAAGAGGTTTCTCATGCCTGGCTGGTAGAAGGCCATCGTGTCGTGGCCCATCGTGGTGTAGAACACGCGGCCCTTGCCGTAGGGCTTCGCCCAGGCGAGCGGTTCTCGCTGGTTTGTGCCTCCGATCGCGGGCGGACTGAAGGCGTCGGCGACGACATGGGAATCCGGCATCAGGTCGAACTTGTGATAAAGCTCGTCGTTGGCCATCCAGGGAGAATCAAGCCCCGCGGCGATGGGGTGGAACTTGTCTTTCCAGTCGACAAGGAAGGTCCAGCGGCGAGCGTGGCTGATCTTCTCCGCCGCCCAGTTCATGCCGATCATTTTGGGATACTCGGCCCAGCCGGGCGTTGGGCCGGACTGCCACTTGCCGCCCGTCCACTGCATGCCGAACCACTCGCCGTAGCTACAGAGGTGGAAGGCAATCAACCCGCCGCCATTGCGGACAAACTCCTCGATCGCCTTCTCCATCCCGGCGCTCAGACGCGGGCCGTTGTAGTTGATCAACACCGCGTCGTAGCCTTGCAGCGACGCTGCGGTGAGCCCGCGCGGCTCTTCGACGACGCGCGTTTCGAACTTGCCCGTGCGGGCCAGGATCTCCTGGATTGCGCCGGTCGTGGCGCGCCAGTCGTGATATTGCTCGTCGGAGTCGCCCGTCAGGATGAGCACCTTCGTTGGGCTCGACTGTGCAATGGCGCTGGCCGCGAAAGCGGCGAGCAGCAGAGCTAGGAGAGCGCGTTTCTGACCCATGCCAGGCTCCTTTCGATCATCGGTCCGCCCTGTCCTTCGCATTCGATGCTGTAGACGCCGGTGTAGCCCGATTCCTTGAGAATGCGCAGGCACTCGATGATGTTGATGGCGTTCACGCCGTCGCCGATTGCGCATTGCGAGACGGCGATGCCGGTGAGCTCGCCGCGCGCCGCCGCGGCCAGGCTTTCGCTGACGTCCTTGATGTGGACGTGGCTGACGCGGCGTTTGAACTGGCGCAGAAACGCCACCGGGTCATGGCCGGAGATGAACGTATTGCCGGTGTCCATGTTCATCTTCAGATACTCGGAGTCGCAGAAGTCGAGCATCTCGGCCATGAATTCGGGCTTTGTCGTGTAGTAGCCGTGGGGTTCGATGTTGATGGTGATGCGGTAGAGTTCCGCCGCCCGGACGATCTGGGTGTAGATTCGGCGCATCTGCGCCATGGCCTCGATGTCGGTCATGCCGGCGGGCTGGCAGCGGTCGTCGGTGGTGTCGATGCAGGGGCAACCGGCGAGCTTGGCCCAGCGCAGGGTATGCATGATGTACTCGACGCCGAGAGTCGCGCCTTCGGGGATCGAGAGCGGGAACGCGGCGTCGATCTGCGAAAACTCGATGCCCATTGCGTCCATCTTCCGCCGCAGCGCCAGAGGGTCTTCCCAGAGTGCGACATGGGGCTGGTAGCCGAGGCCGTGGATCCAGCTTACGCCGTCGATGGCGCCGCACTCGATGTAGGAAAGCGAGTGGTCGCGCGCCCAATCGAGGCACTGCTGAAAGCTCCAATAGCTGGAGTTGAATGCGTCTGTATGAAAGCCGATTTTGGACATGCCGTCTGACAGCATATGCCTTCACGCCCGGCCAGGCAAAGCGCGGGCCAAAGAAAAAGAACCGGCGGCGAGCCTGGATGGGCAACGCCGCCGGATTCTGTAAGAAGGATGGAACGCGGTCAGGCGGTTTGCGTCGTCGCGGTCCGCTGTTCCATCGGAACGAAATGGCGCTCGCCGTAGCCGGTGTAGACCTGGCGTGGACGGGCGATTTTCTGCTCGTGATCGTTGACGAGTTCCTCCCATTGCGCCAGCCAGCCCACCACGCGCGGAATGGCGAACAGCACGGTGAACAGGTCGGGCCGGAATCCCATGGCCTGGTAGATGATGCCGGAGTAGAAATCGACGTTCGGATAGAGCTTGCGCGCCACGAAGTACTCGTCCTGGAGGGCGATCCGTTCGAGTTCAAGGGCGATCTCGATGCGCGGGTTGAAGCCGGTGATCTTGAACACTTCGTCGGCCGCCCACTTGATGATGCGGGCGCGCGGATCGTAATTCTTATAGACGCGGTGGCCGAAGCCCATCAGCTTCACTTCGCCCTTCTTCACCTTCTCGATGTAGGGCGCGACGTTGGCCTTGGTCCCGATCTCGTCAAGCATGATTAGAACGGCCTCGTTGGCGCCTCCGTGCAGCGGCCCGGACAAGGCGGCGGCGGCGGCGGCAACCGAGAGGTAAGGATCGGCCTGGGAACTGCCCACCTGGCGCATGGTGGCGGTGGAGCAGTTCTGTTCGTGGTCGGCGTGGAGGATGAAGAGGATGTCGAGGACGCGCGCGATGGTCGGGTCGCTCATGAACTTTGGTTCGACCATCGACCACAGCATATGCATGAAGTTCGCGGTGAACGACTTCGACTTGTCCGGATAGACGTAGGGCAGGCCGAAGGCGTGGCGATAAGAATAGGCGGCGATGGTCGGCATCTTGGCCAGCAGGCGGATCGACTGGAGTGCGCGGTTGGCCGGATCGTGAATGTCCTTCGCTTCGGGATAGACCGTGGACAGGGCGGCGACGGTCGAGATGAGCATCGTCATCGGGTGGGCGTTGTAGCGAAAGCCCTCGAGGAACTTCTTGCTGGTCTCGTGGATCATGCAATGGCGCATGACGCGCTGTTCCCAGCTGACGAGTTCGTCCATGGCGGGCAGTTCGCCGTGCATCAGCAGCCAGGCGACTTCAAGGAATGTGCATTTCTCGGCCAACTCCTCGATGGGGTAGCCGCGGTAGCGCAGAATGCCGACGTCGCCATCGATATATGTGATGGCGCTGCGGCAGGATGCGGTGTTGAGGTAGGCGGGATCATAGGTCATCATGCCGAAGTCATCTGGCTTGACCTTGATCTTGCGGAGATCGGTTGCGCGGATGTTGCCGTCGACGATCGGGACCTCGTACAGGGCCCCGGTGCGGTGATCAGTAATTGTAAGCCGGTTATCGGACATGAGACCTCCAGGCGAGATGTATACCAAACGCTACTATTAGAACCTGTTTGTCTGATGAGGTCAAAGTGCTCGTCGTGACAAAACTTTCAACTTGGCCCATCGGGCCAGCGGCCGGCCGCCGATCAGGCATCCCATCGATTGCTTTATCTTACGAAAAAGTTAACGGTCCGGACTCGCCCCCATCGCCTCGACGTTGTCGATGAGCCTGGTGGAACCGAGCCACGCGGCGGCAGCCACGCGGACGCGGCTTTCAATCCGGTCCACCGGTTGAATCCGGTCTGGATCGACTACTTCGAGGTATTCGACACGGAATTGCGGAGTCCCGGCGATCACCGCGATGGCCCGCCTCTTCACCTCGGATGCATCCCGCTCACCGCCTTCAATCAGGTCCCGCGCGACGCAGAGCGCCCGGTAGAGCGCCGGGGCGGCCTCGGTTTCGGTGGGTGTCAGATGCCGGTTGCGCGAACTCATCGCCAATCCGCCGGGTTCCCGCACGGTGGGCACGGGCCGGATCTCGACCGGCACGTTCAGGTCCGCCACCATCCGGCGAATCAGCGCGAGCTGTTGGAAGTCCTTCTCGCCGAAGTATGCCTTGCCGGGTTGCACTATGTGAAAGAGCTTTAGCACTACCGTCGCCACGCCCTGGAAGTGCCCCGGCCGGTAAGGTCCGCAAAGATGCCTGGCCACAGGTCCGGGATCGACCAGGACCTCGCAGCCGCCGCCATACATCTCCCGCACGGACGGGGCGAAGACCAAATCCACGCCGGCCGCGCGGCAGACTTCCAGGTCCGCCTCCAAGGGTCTCGGGTAACTGTCCAAATCGCCCTGACGGTCAAACTGGAGCGGGTTGACGAAGATGCTTGCCACCACCTCGTCACACTCGGTTCGAGCCACCTCCAGCAACCGGACATGGCCGTCGTGCAGCGCGCCCATGGTGGGAACCAGGCCGATCAGCTTTCCTTGCCGCCGGGCATCGCTCAGAGCGCGCCGCAGATCCTCGATCCGGCTGGTTGATTCCATCGTCATTTGCGTTGATCCTCCCTGCCGGGAAACTGCCCGTTCCTAACCTCGGCGGCAAACTGTTTCGCTGCCGCCGACACCGCCGCCCCGGCATCGAAGTACACCTTGGAGAACGGCGGAGCAGTGCTGGACAGGCCCAGGATGTCGTAGATCACCAGAACCTGGCCGTCGCAGTCAGGCCCGGCCCCGATCCCGATGGTGGGTATGGAGACGCTCCCGGTCACTCTCCGAGCCGCGGCGTCCGGAACGCTTTCGAGCACCACGGCGAATGCGCCCGCTTCCTCCAGCGCCGATGCGTCCTGCATGAGCTGTTCCTCGGCCGCCGCGCTTGTTGCCTGTTTCCGGTAGCCGCCCAGTTGATGGACCGCCTGCGGCAGCAACCCCAAATGGCCCATCACCGGAATGCCAACCGATGTCATCCTCTTGACCGCCTCCACCACCGCACGCCCCCCTTCCAGTTTCACCGCCGCCGCACCGCCCTTTTGCAGCAGCGCGCCGGCGTTTTTCACTGCCTCGTCAAGGCCGGCCTGATAGGTCATGAAGGGCATGTCGGCCACCACCAAGGCTCTCTTGACCGCCCTGGAAACAGCCTTGGCATGGTGGATCATCGCATCCAAGGTCACTTCGAGCGTGGTCTCGCAGCCCATCACCACCATGCCCAGCGAGTCGCCCACCAACAACACATCCACACCCGAGGCGTCCAACAGCCGGGCCATGGCAGCGTCGTACGCGGTGAGCATGACGATCTTCTCGCCACGCTTCTTCATTGCGCGCAGGTGAGTGGATCGAACACGTCTGGGAACTTCACTCATGTCGCAATACCTCCTCCACCCGTTCGGCCTTTTCCGCATCCAGACCCGCCTGCCGCGCCAAAGCCAACTGCCACAACCCGTGGGCCCGGTATAGATCCCCGATCGCCGGATCCTGGCTTGCCAGAGCTTCCAGATGCAGGAGCAGCGTACTGGCGTCGCCACGCCGGGCCGGCCCGGTGAGCGCCGCCTCCGGACCGAGCCTGAATGTGTTCTCCAGACTCGATCTCACGAGCGGTTCCAGCAACCGCAAAGCGTCCGCCCCGCTCACCGCGCCAGATCCGGCCAGCATCCTGGCGGCGGCATCCAGCAGACTCGGAATCGAGTTGCAGGCCAGCGACGCCGCGGCGTGGTACAAGGCCCGCCCGCTTTCCGGGACATCGTACATCTCGCCTTCCAGCGCTTCCACCATCTCCCCGGCCCACCCGCGAACCGCCTCATCGCCCGTAAAACCGTAAGCAGCCCCGATGAGCGTGCGAAGTCCTTCCGTGGCCGACGGGACAGTCGCCAGCGGATGCAGCGCGCCACAATGGACGCCCACGGCGGACAGCGTCTTCAACGCCTCAGAACCGCGGACTCCACAGGTGTGCAGCGCAACCCCGCCTTTTCTGGCGCAGGGAGCGAGTTTTGCGGCCACTTCGGCCACCGCGTCATCGGAAACGGCGATCACCAGCCGCCCTGCCAGCCGCCCGATCTCTTCCAGTGCCGCCACACCGCAAGCGCCGATGAACCGCGCTGCTTCCGCCGTACGCACCGGATCGCGCCCAGCTACCGCCACCACGGTCGAACCTCGTTCCCGCAGCAGCCGCCCCAAAGCCTGGGCCACCCTCCCGGTACCAACAATCCCGACGCCCACGATGGTTTCCGTTGTCACCGTTTCGCGCTTTCCTCCAAACCGAACAGAATCCCTTGTCCCAGGAGCCACTCGGGGTCGAGATGGCGCTTGACTGCTTTCATCGCCTCGATCTGGTCCGGATTGAACTCGATGCCGAGCAGGTCCTTCTTCTTGCGTCCGAGGCCGTGCTCGGCGCTGACAGTGCCGCCCAACTCGACCGCCTTGCGGGCGAATTCGATCATCAGCGCACGCCCGCGCCGGGCGTCGTCTTCGGTTTCGGGAAGGATGTTGACATGGACATGGGCGTCGCCGATATGTCCGAAGATGACGTACCTGCCGGGCAGTTCGTCATCCAGTCGCTGGCTGTAATACTGCATCATCGTGGCGCTGGCTTCCACCGGGACGGCGTAGTCCGAGTTTAATTTCTGGAAGCCGTTGCGGCGGACGCGTTCGTTCACCAGTTCGGGGAGGGCGTGGCGGAAGGCGCGGAAGCGCTCGCGGTCCTGGGCCGTTTCACCAAACCAGGACTGCTCGCCCAGGGCGCCGGCGTCGTCGATCCTGTCGATCCAATCGTCTAGCGGGTCTCCGGCGAGCGAATCCAACTGCTGCTCGATGAGCAGCGCCGCGCCGGCCGCGGCCGGAACCTCGCTGTAGCTGCCGCGGAGGAGCCGCACCGAAGCGGCGTCGAAGTACTCGAGCATGCGCAGTTGAGGGATCGTCCGCCACTGATCGGCGGCTCTGAGCGCGGAGGCGGGCGACGGGAAGAAAACGACTCCTGAGAGCAGTTCGCGGGGCTGCCGCAGGAGTATCAGTTCGGCTTCCACCACCGCGGCCAGGGTTCCTTCGGAGCCGCAGAGGAGGTCGATCCAATCCATACCTTGGCGCAGGGGGTAGCCGGCGGTATGTTTGCGGGCTTGGGG
>CAZLDN010000172.1:0-8833 GCA_964558355.1 uncultured Candidatus Solibacter sp. | reverse complement strand
ATGAAGCGCAAGCTCCATGTTCTCATTCAGTTCGAGGTTTGCGACAGGCACAGTCAATCTGGCGGCAAAGTTCCGAAATGGCTGACCGTTGGAGCAGGCCCTTGATCCGCCATGCCTTGTGTGATACCATCACCTGTGAGGTTGTCTCACAATGCGCGATAGTGCACTCTATGTTAAAGTCGCTCTCTGTTTTGTTGCCGCGGTTCAGTGCATGTATTCCCAAACCAGGCCTCCTTTTGCTGACTCCATGGTTGTCTTGCGGAAATGGGTGCCCCAGTTTGTAGATGGGGGCGGGTGGAAGACTGAGATTCAGGTATTAAATAGAAGATCGAGTGAGGTACCAGCGATATTTCGTTTTTTCAAGAGCCAAGGCCAAGGGTGGCCCGTAACAACAATGAATTCTTACGGCCCGATTCAATCCGCTGAAACTGTAGTTGTAAGGATCAAGGCCAAGGGAGTTGTTAAATTGGAAACTTTAGACACATCCTCTGTTGTTGAGCAGGGATTTGCTTACGTTGAGCAGCAGAGCTCTGGCGATCTGGATGTGATTTATACTTTCCGGCAACGTGTAGCTGGCCGAAACGACAACGAAGGAACCGATATTGCGACATACAGCCTCAACAAAAAGTCATGGGGAGTATTTGACGTAACTCAGGGTTTTTCGACAGGATGCGCAATTGTTAATCCTTCACTGCGGTCTCAACAATACCTACTCAGGATACTCAATTCTGATGGTGTTCAGACTCATGTATTTTCTCTAAGCCTGGCACCAGCCGAGCATCTAGTATTTGATCTTGCGCAGAGGTTTCCAATGCTGCTGGGCACGAAGGGCACGTTTGTCATTGAAAATGTGACGCTCGGTTTGCCCGGTATGTTTCCGAACTCCTTTACTGCCATCAATATCCGTTTTCACCCGACGGGTTCATTTTCAGTTGTGCCGCTCCTGAGCTTCCCAGATTGACCTTGTCAATCTGCACGTCCCTGCTGATTTCAGACTTGAGCTGCATGAGAACAGGGGATTGAGTGTCTCCCTCCAAATTCCCCGTTTCGTGGTCAGCGCGTTCCATGTGTTGGCCACTGCCCTTTCGGCAATCTTCGAATCCCGGGCTATTCTCCAGCTGGAGAATATGTCTATTCGGCACCACTTCGGCGCTCACGAGAAGTGACCCACTTGTGCTCCGATAGAGTGACCCATGCGAAGAACAGGCCTTCCCCGTGGGCAAGGGATGAAGCTGGCGGTTTCATCCGCGCCGAAGGCGCGTAAGGTCTTTGTATCCCACCCACGAGCGGGTCGTCGGGCTCCCCTTGGCACCTAGGCCGCGCACTTGCCCTGCGCCAAATGGGTCGTCTTGGTGGGTCACTTATCGAGAGCAGACCTGGGTCACTTCTCGCGAGTGCCGAAGGGCACCAAGTCGGCGTTTTGCGGCACTCCGTGAATGGGCGGAAACTCATATCGTCCGATCGTCTCCTTTGGGCGTGGACGAGCGGAGTCTGGTCCCATTTGCCAGCTACCTTCGTCAGCGTCCAGCTGGAACTCGTCATTTCCTGGCACCGCAAGGGGTTCCGGTGGTTCTGGACACGGAAGATTCGACGCGGGCAGCCTGGACGGCCGGCAGTCCCGAAAGACATGCGGGAACTGATCCGCAAAATGAGCCGTTAGAATCCATTCTGGGGAGCACGGCGCATCCACGGCGAGCTTGTCAAACTCGGTATCGAAGTCGGTGAAACCAGCGTCGCCAAGTACTTGGTCCGCCGTCGCTAACCGCCGTTCAACATGCAAGTTCGGGAGATGGGCATCACCCCCTAAGTGCTGAAGGTGTCCCTCGTTCAGTTGAAGGCTGAGTCGGCGGACTTCATTGATCCTCCGCCACCCTTTCTTTCTCTGAGGGGTGTTGGGCGGTTTCGCGGCCGAGGATGGCGGCCAGGCTCCATAGGTCTTTCTGGCCGTCGATCCGGCGGAAGCGACTCCCGGTCAGCAGCCAGGCGGAGGCCAACTCCCAACTACTCCTTTCGGTCGGCGCCATCTCGCTGCTCTTGCTCCCCACCCTGCAGTCGCATGACTGCAAACGCCGCCCCGGAAAACCCGCTGATCAGGTGAGTCAGGATCGGAAGCAGTTCCTTCAGCGCACCGGCGGCCCAGCAGGCCAGTGCCAGCAGGCCGACGTAGGCCGCGAGCTAGGTGAGCAGCCTGTCGAGGGTCTTCAAATCGTGCTGGGGCGCATTCATGAAAGGCTACTTCCTACCCAACGCGCCCACGGCAAACGGCAACGCGATCTGGGATGCGGGCGCCGCGATGCTCAGCCCCAAACCGGCATAGCGGAGCCAGCGCGGGCCGGGCTTGGTGAGCAGCGCCACGTTCTGGGAGGTGACCGCCGCGGACTGTGCGGCCTGTTGGGCGGCGAGGGTGGAGCCCTCGACGGCCTCGGCCACTTTCGGCGCCGCCGTGGCGATGGCGGTCATCGTGGCATCGGCCTTCAGCGTCATCCACCAGGCGCGGCGCTGGAGGCAGTCCTTGCCGTCCCCAGAAAACGTGGTTTCCAGCCCATTCTCCTAGGACTCCTTAATCTTTCTGGGCCCGCAGTCCTTCGCGGAAGCGGCTTCAAGCAACAGAGTCCGCCTTTGCCAGTTGCCTTTGTCCACCACGGCCGATCCGGCCCAGCACTGAAGGAATCACGATCATGTTCAACAGGGTTGAGGTGAACAGCCCCGAGAGGATGACGATGGCCATCGGCGCCTGAATCTCGCTCCCGGGCTTGCCCGATCCGAGAGCGACTGGTATCAGCGCCAGGCCGGCCGCGAGCGCTGTCATCAAGATCGGCGACACTCGTTCCGAAGCTCCACGCAGGACGGCTCTGCGAAGGTCGGTCTCCCCCTCGACCTCCGTCAGGTGCCGGACGTGGGAGACCAGCATGATCCCGTTCCGTGTTGCGATGCCGAACAGCGTGATAAATCCGATGATCGACGCTACCGAGAGAATCCCGCCCGAGAGGAAGACGCCTGCCACACCGCCCACTAGGGCAAACGGCAGGTTCAGCATGATCACCAAGGCGTCCTGGAAGGTCTTGAACGCGGTGATCAGGATGAGCAGAATACCTATGAGCACAAAACCACTGAGCAACAAGAGCCTGTTGGACGCGCTTGCTTCGCTTTCAAACTGGCCGCCGAATTCGATCCGGTAGCCCTGCGGGAGCGGGACAGTTTTGGCCACCTGCTTCTGAATGTCGGTCACTACGCTGCGAAGGTCGCGGCCGGCCACATTGCATTGCACAACGATCTTTCGCTGGACAGCTTCTCGGGTGATGAAGTTGGGCCCGCGATCCTCCCGGATCTCGGCGATCGAACCGAGGGGCACCCTGGGTCCGGCCGGAGAGTCGATCAGGAGGTCGCGGACTTGCTTCAGGCGCTCAATCGGTCCGGTTTGAAAGCGGACGACGAGCGGGAAACTCACCTGCCCCTCGAGGATCTGGCCTACCTCTTTTCCCACGAACGCCGTCTGCACCGTCTCGGCAACCGAGCCCGCCTGGAGCCCGAGCCTGGCCGAAAGCATGGGATCGACTTTCACGCGCAGTGTCGGAATATCGGTCTGCTGGTCCGTGGAGAGATCTACCACGCCGGGCACGGTCGCCATTGAGTCCTGCACGCGCTTGGCGAGGGACCGGAGCGCGACGAGATCATCACCGAAGATCTTCACGGCGATGTTTGCTCTCGTCCCGGAAAGCATGTGGTCAATGCGGTGAGAGATGGGCTGGCCGATCGTGACGTTCATGCCTGGAAGCAGCGTCACTTTCTCTCGGATCTCTTCGAGCACTTCTTGCTTGCTCCGGCCTTTCATCTGGAGATTGACGTCGATCTCGGCCGACTCGACGCCCTGGACGTGCTCGTCCAATTCCGCCCGGCCGGTCCTGCGGGCGGTCGAGGTCACTTCCGGGACGGACAGGAGAATCCTCTCCAGCCCATTCCCTAACTGGTCCGATTCGGCCAGGCTCGTGCCAGGCAGCGTCACGGCGCTGATGGTCAGAGTGCCCTCGTTGAACTCCGGAAGGAAGGCCCGGCCCATGAATGGATAGCTTGCCATAGCGGTGACCAGCAGGAGCACGGACAACGTGATCACCACCGTGCTGTGATCGAGTGACCACGCGACAACCGGCTGATAGGCGGCTTTGATCTTCCGGACCAGCCACGGCTCGTGCCCGCTCACAACCGATTTCGTATTGCTTCGGACTTGGTGAGGGCCCGGGCCGGCCGGGGGCGCGCCGGAGCCGGGCCGGGATTAGGGGCCAGGTTCCGGTAGAACGAAGCACGCGGTACGCCGAGCGCGGCGCAGGCCGGCGCGATTCCGACCAGCGCGGCCAACTCCTCAGCGCCAGCCATCAGAGCCGGCCCTCGTCGCCCGGGGTGCCCAGTGCCGGGCCCAACAGCGAGGCCACTTTTTTTTTGAATGGCAATGATGATCTCTGCTTTGCGCAGGTGCTCGGTCAGGCGCTCGTTTTCGCGGCGGAGCTGTTGGTTTTCCCTGATAGAGGATTCGACCTGGGGCTTGGGGCCGCGGGTCCGGGGCGTGAGGCCCTGGGTGATGCCGGCGCTGCGCTCCAGGCGCCAATGGGTGAGGTGGGAGGAGTAGAGGCCCTCCCGGCGGAGCAGGGCGCCGATGGCGCCGCTACCGCTGGCGGCGTCGGCGGCGGCCAAGACCTTCTCTTTGTAGGCGGCCGAGAAGTTACGCCGTTTGGCGCGTGGTCTGACCTCCGGGTTGGGCGGGGATTGGGCGCCGGCCGTGGAGGCCGCTGCACTGCGCTTCGTCTCGCTTCGCTCGTCTTCGCTCCGTTGCGCGGCCTCCACGGCCGAGGTCAAACCACTGATCTGGTGCTTGTTCATTCCGGTTCTCCTGTCCGCCCTGCTCTCTAATTAGGCAAACCGGATCTGTCTCATCTATGTTGGCACGGAGGGGCGCCGCGACTATAACACCCTCCTGATCCAGACGCGCCAGCTTGAAATCGACAACCTGAAAGAGCGGCAGGGGCAGCAGCTGCGCGACCTCTCGACAAGGGGCGGGGAGGAGCGCGACCGCTACATCCGCGAGCACAAAGAGGCCGAGCGGATTATTGAACAGGTAAAGCAACAGAGGGAGCGGGACCGAAGTCTGGACCCGCCAAAACGCATACAGTAACCCGCTCGCGCTTTCTGCCATCGTGCCCGAGCCGGTTTTTCCAAAAGATGGCAGCACCCGTGTCGCGCTTCGTCGCGCGGTATAGAACCCTGCAGCGCATCGTGCGCCGCGTGCCCATCGTGACAAAGTTCCTTGCGTTCTTTGTTCCCGAGGAGCTGACACCGCCGCCCCCGATCGCGCCCGTCTACAATGCCCTTGCGCGCCGCCCAAAAGGTCCGCGCCTCGGGTACTACGTTCTGGCCGTCCGTCCACACTCCCATTGTACATTGCCATTGAAACAAAAGGCGGTATCCTTGTTTCGCGGCATTCCGCGCCAGTGGCGCGCTGGTTCGGCCATCCGCAGCCTTCCTGCTACCGCATATTTATTCCATTGACGCGCTGTCGACAAGTCGACATACTGGTTTTCATGAGCAAGAAAGCTGACCCGCCGCGCCGGGATCCTAAAACACGCCAGATCGTGGGTTTCAGCCTGCCGCCCGCCCTCGCCGCCGAGGTGAAGGTCGAGGCAGCAAAAAGGAACCTGTCGCTCCGGAAGCTCTTCGGCGAAATGTGGACGCTCTACAAGACCAAGAAAACCGCGTGAGCCAACGGATGCCCGTCAATCTCGACAAACCGCAGCAATGGAAAGCCGACATCGTCCAGTCCGTCGATATGTACAACGGCTGGTTTATGGAATTCGCACCGCAGGCCTTCCGCACCACCCGCGTCCACACGACCAAGGACGTTGAAGCGGCGCTTCACTCGACTGGCAACATCACGAACATCCAGCCCGCCCTCATGCGCAAGCATCCGGAGATCCTCCCGACCCTTCGCATGTCCACCTGCCCGCCTCTCGCCGTGGACCGGCTTATCGGCCTGGCCGGCGTCTCAACCAACCTCGTCAAGTCCATGGAGCTGGAGAAGAAGATCCCGCCCCGCATGAAGGCGACCGAGGTTGACCTCCAGCTCGCAAAGATCGCCACCATCATCGAGAAACTGGCCGACCCGGATATTTTCGTCTGGCTCGGCAGGAAAGAGCCGCCGACCGAGACGGAGATCCACCGCGCTGCCACCATCGTGGCTGACCGTCTTTGCGGCTCCGTCGCCAATCCGATAATTCGCAACGCCCAGGAGAAGCGCCAGCTCGCAGCCGTCAAAGCCTGGCTTGAGGCGCGCGGCTACAAGCATCTCCCCGGAGGAGACGGCACGCGCTTCGACGCGATGCCGCCCGGAACCTTCAGCTTTCGCACGAACGTCCCCGTCAAGCTCGAAGGCGGCGTGCAGAGCGTCAATATCCCGATCGACGCGGTCATCATGCCGAAGAAAGTGAAGGCGGGAGAGTTCCCGATTTTCTTCGAGGCGAAATCCGCAGGCGATTTCACCAACACCAACAAGCGCCGCAAGGAAGAAGCCATGAAAATGGCGCAGCTCCGCAGCACCTACGGCAACAAGGTCCAGTTCAACCTTTTCCTGTGCGGCTACTTCGACACCGGATATCTCGGCTACGAAGCCGCCGAGGGCATCGACTGGGTCTGGGAACACCGCATCGACGACTTAGCCCTTTTTGGAATCTGATCATGCATCACGCCATCGACACCCTTGAACAGCAGCGCATCACCCTTCAGGCCGACCTCGACGGCCAGAAGACGCAGGCCGAACGAAACCGCCTCGGCCAGTTTGCGACGCCGACCGCGCTCGCCCAGGACATCCTCAAATACGCCTCCACACTTCTGCCCCGTGGCGAAAACGTCCATTTCCTCGATCCCGCGATCGGCACCGGCTCATTCTATGCCGCGCTCCGCAAAGTTTACCCAAAGACACAAATCGCCGAAGCCCTCGGTTTCGAGATCGACCCGCACTATGCCAAGCCTGCCGCCGACCTCTGGAAGGACTCGGGCCTTGCCATGAAGCTCGCCGACTTTACCCACGCGAAGCCATCGCCCCGTTTCAACCTCATCATCTGCAATCCGCCCTATGTCCGGCACCATCACCTGGAGAACGGCGACAAGACCCGCCTGCAGCTTCACACCCATCAGGCCAGCGGCATGAAGATCAGTGGCCTTGCCGGCCTGTACTGCCATTTCCTCGGGCTCTCCCATGCGTGGATGACTGACGGCGCCGTCGCCGGGTGGCTCATCCCGAGCGAATTCATGGACGTGAATTACGGTCAGGCCATCAAGCGGTATCTTCTCGACCGCGTCACGCTACTGCACATTCACCGCTTCGACCCGAACGACGTGCAGTTCGCCGACGCCCTTGTATCCTCCGCCGTCGTCTGGTTTCGCAAGGCGAGTCCGCCAAAAGATCATTCCGTGACTTTCACGTTCGGCGGATCGCTGTTCGAGCCCACACTATCGCGCACAGTCTCAGCCCGCGCCCTCGCGCAGGAGCCGAAATGGACCCGCTTCCCCGTCGCGGACGTCCGGACCAGGTCAGGCATTTCGACGATTTCTGACTTTTTCAAGATCAAGCGCGGCGTGGCGACCGGCCACAACGAATATTTCATCCTCTCGGAAGATGACATCAACGCGCGAGGCCTTCCGATGGAGGCCTTCAGCCCCATCCTCCCGAGCCCGCGCTACGTCACCGAAGACGAGGTGAAAGCCGACAGGCATGGCAACCCGAAAATCGAGCGCCGCCGCTTTCTTCTCGACACGAAGCTTCCGGAGGACGAAATCAAGCACCGCTTCCCTGCCCTGTACGACTACCTCGAAGAGGGCAAGGCCCGTGGCCTTAACGAGGGCTATATCTGCCAACACCGCTCTTTGTGGTACGGCCAGGAGATCCGGCCGCCCGCGCCCATCGTCTGCACATACCTCGGCCGCGGCGATACGAAAAGCGGCCGCCCGTTTCGTTTCATCCTCAACGGCTCGCGCGCAACCGTCGCAAACGTCTACCTCGCAATGTATCCTACGCCTGTCCTTTCCCGCGCGATAACGCGCGATCCCGGCCTGATACGCCGCGTATGGCAGGTGCTCAACGAGATCACCCCTGACAAGCTCCTCAGTGAGGGCCGCGTGTATGGCGGAGGCCTTCACAAGCTCGAACCGAAGGAGCTCGCCAACGTCCCCGTGCCAGCAATTGCCGCCCTCCTCCCACACGCCGAGCGCCCAGCGAAACAAGCCGACTTGCTCGCTGAACTCGCTCTCTGAACATGAAGAAAAGCCCGCCGCAGGCATAATTCTCTCCGGACTGCCCAGGCCGGCAGAGACGGGCTTTTCGTCCCCAGAAATCGCCGAGCAGCGCCCGCCCGTTAGAGACTTTCCTGCCCTGCCTTGCGGCCATGCCCGGCAGCCGCCGTGTTCCCTTCGCCCTTGTCCCCCGGCCCCGTGCTTTTGTGCTGGAAAATCCCCGCGCGATAGAGCCGTTCCCCGCCCGTGGCATGCCCGGCCTTTTCGATGTGGAAATATACCAGCCGTGAGCGCCAGTGACATAGCCCTTGCCGTTCTCTGACCCGTGCTTTTGATCGTCAAGGTGCTGGCTTGAGCCTGTTTCGCGGCCATGGTTCCGGTGTTGTCAGCGTTCTCCGTGCAAACCCATCGGGCATGTTCGTGTCCCCTGCCATTCGCGTTCGCTCCTCGCGTCAACGGGAAGCCTCGGTTCCCCCTGAAGGTTCCCCCCAATTTTCCCGTGGGCCAGCGCTCGTCCAGGTCTGGATGATTCTGTAGAAGCACTCGTTCGAGCTTGATG
>CAZLDN010000171.1:0-8841 GCA_964558355.1 uncultured Candidatus Solibacter sp. | reverse complement strand
AATCCCAAAGTTTCATTTCTGATACGATATCGTCCGTAAGGGCATTGCGGCCATAGGCGCGCCGCTTCCACGCCCAAATCCCCGAAGGGAGCGATCCAAAGTGAAGGTTTACGAAAGCACCGATGTCCGAAACGTGGCCCTCGTCGGCCACGGCCATGGCGGAAAGACGTCGCTGGCGGCAGGAATGCTCTTTGCCGCCGGCGCGACCAGCCGCTTGACCCGAGTCGACGAGGGCAACACGATCACGGATTTTGACGAGGAAGAGATCAACCGAAAGTTGACCGCCTCCACCGCCGTCGCCGCTCTCGAATGGAAGAAGAAGAAGCTGAACCTGTTCGACACTCCCGGCTTCAATCTCTTCATGTACGACACGAAGACAGCGATGGCCGCCTCCGACGCAGCGCTGATCGTCGTCGATGGCGTCTCTGGCGTCGAAGTGATGACCGAGCGCGTCTGGGAGTATGCCGAAGAGTTCAACCAACCCCGGGCCTTCCTCATCAATAAGCTCGACCGCGAACGCAGCGACTTCCAGCGCACGCTGGACGCCATCCAGGAGAACTTCGGCCGCCCCTGCATCCCAGTCCACCTACCCATCGGCGCAGAGCGCGACTTCACCGGCATCGTTGACATCATCCACATGAAGGCCTTCTCCTACACCCCCGACGGCGATGGAAAGGGCAAGGAGATTCCCATCCCCGGCGCACTCGCCGCCAAGGCGCAAGAGCTTCACGAACAGCTCATCGAGATGGTGGCCGAAGGCGACGACAAACTGATGGAGGAGTTCTTCGCCGAAGGCACGCTGCCGGAAGAACACATCTATGCCGGCCTTCACAACGCCATCAAGGATGACAGGATCTTCCCCGTCCTTTGCGGCTCCGCGTTGCGCAACATCGGAACCGACCTGGTGATGGATTTCGTCCTCGAATTCACTCCCAATCCCACCGAACATGCAGCCCTCAAGGCAATCGCTGACGGTCAGGAAATCGAGCGGCCGATCACTGACAACGAGCACGTCACCGCCTACGTCTTCAAGACCATGGCCGATCCGTTTGCCGGCCGGCTGACCTTCTTCAAGGTCTGTTCGGGCGTGCTGAAGAACGATGGCGGACTGGTCTGCATTCGCTCGTCCAGCCAGGAACGCCTGGCCCATTTGAGCGTTCCTCAGGGCAAGACCCTTGTGCCGGTGAATGAACTTCACGCCGGCGACATTGGCGTCGTTGCGAAGCTGAAGGACGTCCTGACGGGCGACACCCTCTGCGAGAAAGGCGACACAATCGCCTACCCGGCCGTGCAGGTCCCCGAGCCGTCCATCGCATACGCAATCTCGGCCAAAACCCGCAACGACGAAGACCGCATGGGCAACGCCGTCGCCCGCATCCTCGAAGAGGATCAGGGCCTGCGCTTCTACCGCGATCCGCAGACCAAGGAATTCCTCCTCGCCGGAAGCGGCGGCCAGCACGTCGAGATCATTGTCAGCCGGATGAAAAAGCGCTACAACGTCGAGGTCGAGTTGAAGGCGCCCAAGGTGCCCTATCGCGAGACCGTCCGAGGCTTCGCCGACGTCCATGGACGGCACAAAAAGCAGACGGGCGGGCATGGCCAGTTTGGCGATATCAAGGTGAAGGTCGAGCCGCTGGAGCGCGGCGGGAAGTTCGAGTTCGTCAACGACACGTTCGGCGGCTCGGTGCCGCGGCAGTTCATCCCGGCTGTCGAGAAGGGCTTCGTCGAAGCCGCCGAGAAGGGCTACCTCGCCGGCTACCCGATGGTCGATTTCAAGGTGACCCTCTACGACGGCCAGTATCACGACGTCGACTCGTCTGAAATGTCGTTCAAGATGGCCGCCCGCAAGGCGTTCAAACTGGCCATGGAACAGGCGAAGGCGACGCTGCTGGAGCCGATCATGAAGGTGGAAGTCATGGCTCCGGTGGAGTTCGCAGGCGACCTCATGGGCGATCTGAACGGCCGCCGGGGCCGCATCTCCGGCATGGACACCAAGGGCGGCAGCCAGATCGTGCGCGCACTGGTTCCAATGTCGGAAATGCTCACCTATCAGAACGACCTGACGTCGATGACGCAGGGCAGGGGTTCGTTTGGCATGGAGTTCTCGCACTACGACTATGTGCCGCAACTCCAGGCCGAGAAGATCATCGCCGCCCACAAGGCGGCCGCCGCGGGCGAAGAGGAAGAAGACGAATAGTCTTATCAAGATCGCTGAAACTCTCCAGCCGCCGGGTCAACAGCCCGGCGGCTTTTCTTTGGCCGGCCGATCCACCTCTATCTCCGGTTGGCTCTTGACACCGGCGGATTAAGGCGTCAGTATTCGTAGTTAGGAAGTTTAACTAACCCTGGAGGCCTCTTGATTCTGCGATTCCTTTGGTTTCTCTGTCTCGCGGCGGAGATGGCCGGCGCTGGGCAGGCAAGCGAGAAAGTGACTGGAGAGTGGCAGATCCGCACGCCGGCTCAGAGTCATCCCGCGGTCACGCGCGCCGCACGGGACCTGCAGTCCTTTCTGCGCGACCGGCACGGCGTCGAGCTGCGGATTTCGCAGCAGCCCCGCCCGCGTGAAATCGTCCTGCGAACCAGTCTGGAGGCTCCCGTGAACGGCTTCCGCGTGCGGACCGCTCCGGACGCACTGAGCGTTACCGTCGAGGGCCGCACGCCGCTGTCGGTCTATCAGGGCGTGTTTCTGCTTGAGGATCAGTTCCGGGATTCGGCCGCGATCACGGGTGGTTCGGACAAGCAGGTGGCCTATCCGTTCAAGGACAGGTATGTGTTGTGGGACGCGCTGCTGACCGGCCAGAACAAGGATTCGATCGGATTCGATTTGGAGCGGCACGTCCGCGAGGCGGTCCGGCTCGGGTACACGGGGATGGAGTGCAACCGCTTCGTGGGGACGACACTGCCGCAACAGGGCCATCCGCGGGATCCCTATCCCTGGTACACCTATTGGGGACCGTCGATGGACCAGTTCGTGACGTCGCCCCTGTTCGAAGGCGTCTTCGAAAAAGCGTACCTGCAGCGGAACCTGGCGGACCTCAAGCACGTGGCCGAAGTGGTCAGTTCGTTTGGTCTGAAACCCATATTCGTGGGGTATGAGCCGCGCTACGTGCCGGATTCATTTCTGAAACGCCACCCCGAACTTCGAGGGCCGCGGGTCGACCACCCGCTGCGAAGCATGCAGCCGCGCTACTCCCTTTGCACCGACCGTCCCGAGGTGCTGGAACACTACCGCACACTGGCGCGCCACCTCTCGGAGGCCGTGCCGATCCTGGCGGAAATGCATGTCATCTTCCTGGACAGCGGCTCGGGATTCTGCTGGGAGCACGGCCTGTATGCGGGGCGGAATGGTCCGGCCTTCTGCCGGAAGATTCCCGCGGGCGAGAGGATGAGCAAGTTCTTCCAGGCGATCCGGCAGGGCTTTCGCGACGCCGGCCATGACATCCAGTTGGTGGCTCAACCGCATGGCGGCAGCCGCGGCGAGTTCGACCAGTTCTTCGACACAGCTCCCCGGGAGATCGAATTCACCGCCGGCCAATGGGCATCCTGGAGTCTCACCTTGCACGATCCGCTGGAAGTCGACAGGCATGTCCTCGACCGTCAGCGCGAGACGGGCCGCCGCGTGCTCTACTACCAGCAGCACTTTTTCGGATTTGATGGTGCGCCGACCACGGAGTTCCCGGTTCCCTACCATTTGGCCGGCCGCCTGCACCGCGCACTGACCTTGAAGCTGGATGTGCTGAACACGCTGGGTGGAATCGTCTCGCCGCCGGTGAAGTCCCGCAGTGCGATGCAGGAGGTCTACCGGCAGTTTCTGTTGGATCCCACGAAGCCGGCGAACGAATTGGTTGAGCAGGTAGCCCGCGACCTTGGCGGGCCTGAGGGAGGCGCCCTGCTCTTAACAGCCTGGAAAGAGATCCAAACGGCCATCCAGCAGAACAGGAACAGTTTGGGCTTCGCGCTCGGAACCGAGTACGCCTCGCGGCGTACGCTCGTCCGGCCATTGGTGCCGGATGAGCCGGCGCTTCTGGCCGACGAACGCGACTGGTGGCAGGCCTACACGTTTGGGGGCGACTTACGCTTCGGCCATGCTCACCTGTTCCGCAACGAAGGCGGGCCGCCGCCGCAGGACTGGTACACGACCAATCGAACTCAATCGGAGAGGGCCGCCGCGGCAATGCGACAGGGCTCGGGGGCACTCCAATCGTTCCTGAAGGACCATCCCGAAGCGGCGGGTAAGTGGCCTTATCTCGTCTCACACGAGCGCCAACTGCGGTTCCTCAGTCACGTGTACGCGACCGGCGCAAACCTTTATGAGGGCCAGCGCATCCTGGATCGATACTCCAAGAAGGCTATCGAGGACGACCTCAAGTCCGAGGTCGATGCCGACATCGCGAGCTTTGAGCGTATCGTCGCCAGCGAGATCGAAAACACGCGGGCATTGCGGAAGCTCGTCGCCGAGGGCGGTGAGTTTGGCATGGTACTGCTTTCACAGGAAACCACTTGGGGATACGGCGCCAATTTCGCGGACCTGTTGCAGCGAAAGATTGAGATCATGCAGCGCCATGTGCCCGAAACCAGAGAGGTGCTGAAGCGCTGGTTCGGCAGTTACTGATGCAGCGCGACCCGGTGAGAAACGTGTTTCTGCACTTCGAGAAGAGTAAAGACAGCGGCGAGCGAATCCTCTTGTGGGATTTCCATTATCGATAAGACAGGAGTCATCTGATGATCTACCGTTTGGTCCTTCTATCGCTGGCGGCGATCTCCGCCGGATCCGGCTTCGCAGATGGTCCCAAGCCCACGCTTCGGGCCGTGGACTATCTCGACCTTCCCACCTTCGTCGATTCGTTGAAGCCGCTTGATCCGGCCGGCGTCAGCCTGGCAGTGGGCGAATCCGAGCCGCTCGCTGTGTTGATCGACGCCGGAAGCGCGCTCAACGGCGCTCGCGTCAGAATTGACGGTCTACCGAAGGGCGTGTCGGTGAAACTCTACCGCATCACTGACCACGCGCGCATCCTGCGGATGCAGGACAAGCGGCTAGTGACACAGCCGTATTTCATGGAGGAGGTTCCGTCGGTGGACCTGGCGGCGGGAACCAAGTCAGTCTACTACCTGCTCTTCAAAACGGGCGAAGAGACACGGCCCGGCAGGTACGATCTGCGTGTCGGGCTTGCCGGTTCCTCCCTGCGCGTTCGGCTGGAAGTCTACCCGTTTCGTCTGCGTGGCGCCGATCCATTTTTCTTTGGAGCTTTTTGCGCCGGCAAGGACACCAACATCACGCCACAACACCTCGCCGACCTTCACGAACACGGCTACGACGCTCTCCAGTTTTTCTGGGGCGCGGTCTCGGTGGGTTTGTCCAACCAGAATGGCAAGTTGGGCATGGACTTCTCGACCGTCGACCGTTGGATAGGGGAAGTGAAGGCCGCGGGCATGCGCGGTCCATTGGTCTGGTCCATGGGCAACGACTCCAAGAGCTTCCTGGAAAACCGGCTGTCCCAACTGTTCAACCTGCCGAAAGAGCCTCCGAAACCCAACAAATGCGACAGGCCGCGGGACTTCTCCGACATCTACAATCCGGAACTGAACCGACTGCTCAAGGAGTTGCTGCTGGCCATTCGGGATCATGCGCGCACGAGCAATTGGCCGGAGATTGTGATCCTCATCTATGACGAACCCACCGAGTGCCTGATGGTGGAGCACGAAAACCGGTACAAGTTCATCAAGTCCTTCTGGCCTGAAGTGCGTATTTACGGAGTCACGATGAACCGCGTCGACTGGGCGAAATCCGTGTCGCACATGGTGGACATCTTCGTCGCCAACGGGGACTACGAGGCCATCCGGAAGCTGGCCGATGAGACCGGGAAACCGTTCTGGGTTTACACTGGCGTGTCCAGCCGCGACGCGGCCGGCATCCGGCACACGCAGGCCTGGCAGCCATGGAAGTACAGAGCGGAGTCTTCCTGGTTCTGGGCCTACAACTACCATAACGGCGATCCCTACAACGACCTTGACGGATACCCCGAATCGACGGCCAGCGTGGTCTGGCCGCCCAGGCAACCCGGAGGCCCGCTCGTAGGTTCGGTTTCTTGGGAGGGACTGAGAGAAGCCGTCGACGACATGCGATACCTGCGCACGCTGGAGTGGATGCTTGCGCAGGCGAAGTCGCCGGCCGCCGGCAGGATCCGGACTTCGCTCGATGCCTTGCGAGTGGAGGTACCGCAAGGCAGGGCCCTCAGGCTGCTCGAGGGCAACGAGCACGACAAAGTGGATGCCGTGGACAAGCAGAAGTATGTCGAGCAGTACCGGCGGCGTGTAGCCGCCTGGATCAATGAACTGCTTGCGGCCGAGCCGGGAGGATTCAACGAGATCCGGCCGGGCAACCGGACGGCTGCGAATTCCCAGGGACGATGACCACCAGCAGGTTTCCCGGGGGCGAGGGAAGGAGGTTCGGCATGAGAGCTTCGGAACCGGATCGTTCCCATCAGATCGACCGCGCCTTTGAAGAGAGATTCAAGACGGTCAAGCGCTACTTCTTCTCACGGGATCCTGGCTACTGGCCATGCTTCTCAGACGCCGGCTTCCGCGACGTTACGGCTTTTCGCGCGCTCCACCTGCCTCCTCACAAGAGGCTTGACGCCTACCCGGATGGCAAGGCTCTGTTGATGAAGATCGAGGCTGATACCGCCATTCCGGACGGGATCACGCCGCCGGACGGCGATCCGGACGCCATGCTGAAGTTCGCCGCCGCGATGTCCAAAGACTGGGAGAATCCCTCCAGCGCCGAGAATGTGATCACCATGCCGAGCGACCCGGCCATATACGGCGCGATGATGGGTGCGCTGGCGAATGCGAACCTCGTCTATGAAGAATACGCGGGGATGGCCAGCGAACTCGAAAAGCTCGTGGTGAGGCAGATCGCGAATCTGGCTGGCTACGAACCCGATCACGCCTCCGGATTCTTTACGCAGGGAGGTACGTTCTGTAACCTCTACGGGTATCTGACGGGAATCCGGAAGTCGCTCCCCGAGGCCAAAGAGCATGGCATGGGATACACCCACGACTACCGGATTGTCAACTCCCAGGGCGGCCACTACTCCAACATCACGAACCTCTCTCTCCTGGGCGTGGATATCCGGAAGAGAGCGATCCGCATCAAGATCAGCGCCAACAACAACATCGACCTCAATGATCTGGAACACCAACTGAGGGCATGCTTCGACGTCGGCTGCGTCGTGCCGGCAATCATGTTGACCATGGGAACCACGGACACCTTCGCCGTCGATCCCGTCAAGGACGTGCACGAGTTGAGAAACCGTCTCTGCCGGCAGTACGGGATCGAGGTGCGTCCTCACATTCACGTCGATTCGGCCATCGGCTGGACGATGCTGTTCTTCCTGAACTACGACTTCGCGGCAAACCCCCTGCGCATCAACGATGCGACGCTGGCCGGCATCCGCCGCAACGTGGAACTGTTCCGCGAACTCAAGTACGCGGACTCCTTCACTGTCGACTTTCAGAAATGGGGCTATGCCCCATACACTTCCAGCCTGGTGATGTTCGCCGACAAGAACGATCTGAAATATCTGGAGAACGATCCGGACAACTTCAGCTACTTCGAGGACGAACTGCAGGGGCACACGCACCTGCAATCCACGATCGAGTGTTCGCGTGGAGCCGCGGGCGTCTTTGCCGCCTACGCGGCGCTGAACTACCTCGGGATCGAGGGCTACCAAACGGTCCTCGCCCACTGCCTGCAAAACGCCGACTATTTCCGGTACAGGCTGAAGCAGTTGGGCTTCGTTAAAGTCATCGCTCCGGAGAACGCGGGGCCGAGCGTCGGTTTTCGCCTCTATGATCCCGACGCGGTCCACGACGCGGACGAGGAATTCGCCTTCGAGCAGTGCCAGCAGCCCGGCAAGGAGTGCTTGGAACGGCTGTCGGTGAACAACAGGTATCACCGGCAGGTTTTCCTGGATCGGGGCAAGGTGGGGCTATACACGAACTGGGTGTCGTTCATAGCCCGCACGTCCTATGACGAAATGGGGCGCTGTCATCATGTTCCTGGTGAAAAGGCGGTGTTCATGAACCCCGCCACGACGCGCCGCGAGATAGACGAGTTCATCGGGAACATCCGGGGACGCAGCCCACGCTGAGCGCCGGCACGCCGCCGTTTCGCGCTCCTGCAATGGAGCCCGCGCCAACTATGGTCTAATCGAAACCAATGCCCTCGCGCGACGCCCGCGCGAGACTCGCTTGAGAAACGATAAGCGCGGTCCACGCCGTACCGCTGTTTCTCCTGGCAGATCCTGTTGAGAGGAGAGAGACAATGCCTGACGAGATCACACTCGTTGAATACTACGTGGCAGCGATACCTCACAAGGCGGGGGAAGGCGCTCGGATTCTTACTGCGTTCAAGGACGCCGGAATGAACTTGACGGGTTTCCTGGGTTACTGGAAAACCGCGTGGAACGCCGAGATCATCCTCATCCTGGACGAGAAGACCCCGGGGATCAGCGCCGCCGGCAAGAAAGCCGGTCTCACGATGGGAGCAAAGCACAAGGGGTTGATGGTGAAGGGCGAGGACCGCCCCGGAGTCATCGCCGAACTGATGTGCAGGCTGGCGGACGCCGGCATCAATGTGACCTCATTGCATGCCCTGAGCGCAGGGGCTGGCCGCTTTGGAGCGCTTATCGCCGTCTCTCCGGCCGACCTGCGCAAGACGGCAAAAACCCTGGGCATGAGCTAGCAGTCCGAGCCCTGGCTCGCACGCCCGATGGATCGCCGGCACAGCATATTCTCATCGAAGGATGAGCCTGAAGGGGAGTGATGGTGGGCGGGGCT
>CAZLDN010000170.1:0-8896 GCA_964558355.1 uncultured Candidatus Solibacter sp. | reverse complement strand
GAACCAGTTCAACCAATGGCATAAAGGGAACGCCACCCTGCGTCGTCTATGCGCAAAAATTTAAGACGCTGTGTTCAGTCCAAAAGTGCCGCTGCGCTCCCCGCCCCATTGCCCGCAAGAGACAGGTCCTGGCAGGGAAACGAGGCCCAGGCCAAGTCGGCGTGTCCCTTCACTTCGGAAGGCTTCAGCTTGGCCACGTCCGCCACAACTAGTTCCGGGCAGGACTGACGAGTCCCGTCCCCGAAAGCCCTCCGATATGCGGCAGCCTTCTTCTCGCACCACTCGTTAGCAAACAGGCATTCCCAACCAGGCCCGAGACCCAGGCGGGCCATGCCTCCACCGGCGAAGAACTCGTGATAGGTCAGTGAAGGCGCCTTACTCTTACGCATCGGCTACCCTTCGAGGAATCTTACAATCTTGTCCCGCAGTCTTCCTGGATTGCGGGTTTCGCACTCCCAGACCTTGAGAACACTCCAACCGAGCTTTCTCAAGGCCCTATAGTTACATTTATCCCTCAAAATGTTCTTGTCAAGCTTTTCGTTCCAATAAGAGCGGTTGCTTTGGGGCCGCGCGGACGCCGGGCAGGCGTGCCCATGCCAGAAGCAACCGTGGACGAAGATGACCTTCCTTCTCGACGAAAACACCAAGTCGGGCTTGCCTGGAAGATCGCTCCTATGCAGCCTGTAGCGGAACCCGAGGGAATGAATCATCCTGCGCACAACCATCTCTGGCTTGGTGTCCTTGCTTCCGACTCGTCCCATCACCAAGCTGCGCATTTCGGGCGAGAACACATCCGTCACGGCGTCACTCCGAAACCTAGCCTACCCGAGACTCAAAACTATCCTCTCGCTCGCCTCCCTCACTCCTCTTCCTCTTCCTCCAGCATCTCCAGCGTCCGCCTCAAACTCTCCTGCGGCATCTTCTTCTTCGACGGCATTAGAATCGTCCTGTAGTCGCTCCAGTTCGACACCACCAGGAAGACCGCGAAGATCATGCTGCCCGAGACGAACGCCGTCACTGCCGCGATCGCGCCATAGTGCGTCCAGCCGGCCTGGGTTCCGTCGAAGAACATCGCGGCGAACGTCCGGCCGAAGTTCATCCCGAAGAATCCCGTCAACATCGCGCCGCCGCCCAGAATCAGGCTTAACATCGCCAGGCGGTTGATCGACTCCGTGTTCCTCATCTGGAAGACCCGCTCCAGGTAGCCGCTCAGCTTCTCGATCTCCTGCTCGATTTCGGTCTTCATCGTGTCCAGACGGTAGGCCTTCACCTGCATCTGGAAGTGTTCGAGTTCCTCGTCCTTGTTGGCCAGTTCGCTGAAATACCAGTAGTTCGAGAAGTGTTGGAAGTCGGCCATGATCTGGCCAACCAGCCAAACGTCACGCTGCTCGATATCCACCGTGCGGTACTTCTTGTACAGCAGTCGCGACACCAGCGCAGTGCGTTCGCTGAAGTCGAGCAGCGTCGCCCGGTAGAACAGCGCCACCACGACGGTGAGGTAGTAGCGCGACATGAACATCCGGTGCACCAGAAAGCCTTCGCGCAACTCGTGTTCGTCGCAATCGAACCGTCCCATCACCAGCGTCACGTTTGAATAGGACGTGAAGCCGTAGAGCGTGCCCTGGTGCGCCCAGCGCCGGTAGACCTGCTGCCGCATCTGCTCGCGCGTGAAGTCGGATTCATAGCGGTACTCGTCGCCGGAGCGGTCGACATAGAGCAGCCGGCTCATCAGGATTTCGTAGTCCTCGCTCTGGTCATAGTTCTCTTCGACGCTCGCCGGATCCACCGACAGATAGGTGTAAACGATCATGCGCTCGTCCAGCACCGGCTCGAACTCCTGTTTGGTGTAGTTGGCGAAGTAGAGCAGTTCGGTGATCATCTTCGACAATGGCGGCGCGTAGCTCTTCATGACGCACCGCTCGAAGGTCTCCTCGACCAGCACCTGCGTGTCTCCGCCGCCTTCGAGTTTGAGCGTCAGACGCTTTGGCGTCCGTCCCTCGCGCACCTGCCGGCCGCTGGAGGGATAGACCTTGCGCATCATCTCGTTGATCCACAGCGCGTCGGCGACATCCACATGCGACGCTTCGACGCCGATCGTCAGGATGCCGATGCCGTTGGCGAACAGGAACAGCCGCAGGTCGTTCACCCAAACCGACGCCTGGCGTCCGCGGGCGTCCTCGGCCTCGAAAATGAGTTTCCGGCCCGTCTCGCCCAGCGCCGTGAGCGGAATCGCATAGCAGCGCACCAGCGACTCGCCCGCGCCCACCTCGCTCGAAAACGCCTCGCCGACATCGAAGAAGACCCGCCGCACGAAGGGATGGAAGAACACCATGTCCTGATAGGCGAAACTGTCCATGTCGAAGCGCCGGTAACTGTCGCGCTGCCAGCGGCCCAGTTTGCCGGCCACGGGCGATCCGGCGGCATGGCCATGGTCGTCGATCCACTCATCCAGGCCCTCGATCCAATGGTCGTGCTCACCCCATACCTTCTGGTGGTCGGCCATGACGGCTTCCTTGTCCACCGCGAAGGGGAGCATGAAGTAGGTATGCAGATGGAGTGCTTGGGCCTGCATCGCGTACGATTATAGCGAGCCTTCCACCCCCGACAGGAACAGATCTGAAATGTCTTCCAATCGCCCCCTCGCCGTCATCACAGGAGCCTCATCGGGCCTGGGCGAAACCTACGCCCGGCTTCTCGCCGCCCGCGGCTACGACCTGCTGCTGGTCGCCCGCCGCCTCGACCGCCTCGATGCGCTCTGCCGCGAACTCGAACTGTCCTTCGATGTCCATGCCGAACCGCTTTGCGCCGACCTCGCCGACGAGGCGCAGATCGAGGATGTCGCCCGCCGCATCGAGAACGAGCCGAACCTCGACCTGCTCGTCAACAACGCCGGCTTCGGCACCCTCGGTTTCTTCCACGAGACCGACTACGCGCGCCAGGTGGACATGGTGAAGGTCCATGTCCTGGCCACCATGCGGCTCACCCGCGCCGTTCTGCCCGGCATGATCGCCCGTTCGCGCGGCGGCATCATTAATGTCGCCTCGGTCGCCGGCTTCTTCCGTTCGGCCGGCAATGCCAGCTATTGCGCCACCAAGGGCTGGATGAACGACTTTACCGAAGCCCTGCGCCTTGAACTCGACCTTCTTAAATCGCCTGTAACGGTGCAGGCTCTCTGTCCGGGGTTCACCTATACCGAGTTTCACGAGACGGCCGGAGTCAAGCGGGAGACCATCCCGGGCTGGCTATGGATGAAGGCCGATTTCGTCGTCCGCCAGTCGCTCGACGCGCTGCCGTCGCGCAAGTTGTTTGTCGTCCCAGGTTGGCAGTACAAGGCGGGCATCCTGCTGTCGAAACTGATGCCGGACTGGCTGCGTCTCAGGGTCGAGCGCGCCTCACCCCACAAGCGGACCCCCCGCTGACCCGAGCCTCGACCAAACGAACTCTTGATTGACGTAAATGGCGCGCCTGGAGGAGCTTGCATACCATATCTTGTGGCGATGGATGAACCGGCGCAAAATGCGTACACTCGCCTCTTGCATTCCCTGCCCTCCTCGTGTAATCTGAAGTCACCCCCCCGAGCGGTCTTGCTCCGATGAGCAGGATCGGAACCCTTGCCCATCGACGAAAGGAAGGCGCCGTTGCTGATCCTCAAACGCGTTGAATTGCAGGGCTTTAAGTCCTTCTGCGACCGGTCCGAGATGCGGTTCTCCGGCAGCGGCGTGGCCGCCATCGTCGGACCGAACGGGTGTGGCAAGTCCAACCTGTCGGATGCCATCTCCTGGGTGCTGGGCGAACAATCGGCGAAGAGCCTGCGCGGCACGCGCATGGAAGACGTCATCTTCGCCGGCACGCGCGACCGCAAACCGTTGGGCATGGCCCAGGTCAGCCTCGTCCTGGTCGACCCCACCGGCCGGATGCTCATCCCAGGCGCAAGGCCCGAACAACCCAAGAACGGCGGCTCAAACGGCCATGCGCACGGCTCCGTCGCTGCTTCAGCCGAAGCTTTAACTGACGGTATTCAGGCAGTTGAAAAGGCGGCAGTTGAGAGCACAGCGCCTACCAGAGAACAGGAAATCACCATCACCCGCCGCCTGTTCCGCTCCGGCGAATCCGAGTACCTCATCAACGGCAAGCTCTCCCGGTTGCGCGACATCCAGGATCTCTTCATGGGTACCGGCCTGGGTCCGGAATCCTACGCCATCATCGAACAGGGCCGCATCGGCCAGATCCTCTCCTCAAAGCCGCTCGACCGCCGCGCCGTCATCGAAGAGGCCGCCGGCATCTCGAAGTTCAAGACGAAGCGCCGCCTGGCCGAAGCCAAGCTCGAAGGCGCCAAGCAGAACCTGACGCGCGTCTTCGACATTCTTGAGGAGGTCACCCGCCAGGTGAACTCGCTCAAACGCCAGGCCGGCAAAGCCAGGCGCTACGAAGAACTGAAAGGCGAGTTGGACGACTGGCTGAAGCGCTCGCTCACCGGACGTTACCTGATCCTGGAGCGCGAAGCCGCCCGCGTGGCCCTGGAGTTGAACGAAGCGGCACGCATCTATCAGGAAACCCAGGCACGAGTCGCGGAGGAAGACAAGGCTCTGGCCGAGGCGCGCCAACAGGCGTGGCATACCGAAACCGAACTGACCGGCGCGCGCCAGGCGCTGTCGAACGCGCAATTGGAAAGCGAACGCGTACGCGGCCAGATCGAAGGGCAGGCTCGGCAAGTCGCCAACATCGACCAGCGGTTCGAACAGGGCGAACTGGAAGGCGAACAGCTTGACGCGCGGCTGACGGCGCTCGAGAACGAACGGGTCCATCTGGCCGAATCGCTTGAAACGCTCAAGGTGCAGGCGGCCGAATCGCGCGAACGCCTGACGGCTAAGAACGCCGAGCGCGAGGAACTGACCAGCGAAGTTCGCGAGAAGGAACGCTCGATCGAAGCGTCCCGCCAACAGGTTCTGCGGTTGCTTGGCGAAGCGTCGACCCTGCGCAACCTGATCTCGCAGGCTGAGGCGCAACTGTCGGCGATGGAGCGCGACGCCGCCCGCGTCGGCCGCGACGCCGAAACCGCGCAGATTGACATCGAGCGGCTGGAAGCGTCCAAGACCGAGATCTCCGGCAAACTCGCCTCGCGGCAGGACCTCCTTGAATCGCTCACCGGGCGGCGCAAGGAACTCGACGGCGGCCTTCAAACGCGCCGCGGAATGCTCTCCGAGACCCGCCGCCAGTTGGACGCGCTGAAGACCGAGACCTCGCGTCTGCGGGCGCGGAAGGATTCACTGGAAGAGATCCTGTCGCACCGGGCGTACACGGCCGAATCGGTCAAACGCCTGTTCACGGCCGTCGAGCAGAACCAGTCCGGCGGCTTGAAGCCGGCCGGCGTGCTGGCCGATTTCGTCGAACTCTCCGACCCGCGCTTTGAAAAGGCCACCGAAGAGTTCCTGCACGAAGAACTGGAATACGTCGTCGTGCGCGACTTCCAGGACGCCCAAAGCGGTCTCGACCTGCTGCGCGGCGACCTCGATGGCCGGGCCACGTTTCTTGTCGAACCGGCGCTGACAGGCGACGCAACGCAGTTTTCCGCCATGCCGCTGACCGAGCCGCCGATCGGCCCTGAGACCGGTATCGCCGGCAGACTGAGCGACGGCATCCGCTTCACGAACGGCTTGACCCACGCCCCGGCATCGCTGGTGCCGCGGTTGGCGCGCTGCTACCTGGCTGAAGACCGGCCGTCGGCACAGCGGCTCTCGCTGCAATATCCCGACCTGTTTTTCCTGTTGAGCGACGGCGTCTGCTATCACGGACACGCCGTGACCGGCGGCAAACGGACCGGTTCGGGTCCGCTGGCGTTGAAGCGCGAATTGAGGGAACTGGCGCAGTCGCACGCGGCCCGGCAGGATGCGCTCGCCGCGTCGCAGCAGCAGATGGAAGCGCTCGAAGCCGAGATCCAGACGCTTTCGGAAGAACTCGAGACGGTCCGCGCCGAGTTGCAGCGCGAGGAGAAAGAGTCCCTTGTCCTCGACCAGGAGTTGCGCAAGGTGAACGAGGAGTTCAACCGCGCCAGCCAGCGCCTGTCGGCCTCGCGCAAGGAACTCGAACGCATCAGCCGTGAAACCGAAGCGGCACGGGGGCAGTGCGAACAGCGCCTGGCGATCGCCGGCGAGAAGGACGCCGCGCGACTGGCGATGGAGGCGGCTCTCGAAGACGGGCGGGCCTCGCTCGAAGAGGTCAAGTCGCGGGCGGCTTTCCTGGCCGAGGAACATTCGGTCGTGCGCGTCGAACTGGCAGGACTCGAAGAACGCTGCCGGGGCGTCGAATCGGCCGCCGGCCGCCTTGAAGGCCAGATCCGCGACGTGACGCGGCGGCGGACAGAACTGTCGCAGGAGATGGACCGCCTGGCGGTCAACCGCGCCCGTCTGCTCGAGAACAATCTCGACCTCGATCAGAAATCAAACGCTCTCACCGCCGATGTCGAAGGGTTTACCGCCCGTGTCGCCGAACTGGCTACATTCGAAGAAGAGCAGCGGTCGCAACTGGCCGCGCGCGACGAACATCTCAAAGCGCTGCGGTCGCAGTCGAGCGTGTTGCAGGAGAAGCGGTCGCAGGTTGAACTGGAACTGGTTCGCCGTCAGGGCGATCTGCGCTACCTCGACGAGACATGCCGCAAGGACCTCTCTATCGCCGTCGCCGAACTGTCAGCGGCGCGCGACCAGTCCCAACCCGAGCCGGACGAGATCGCCGTGGCCGAAGCCGAAGACAAGGTGTCGGACCTGAAGCGGCGCATCGAATCGCTCGGACCCGTCAATCCCGAGGCGTTGACCGAATACCAGGAGTCGCAGCAGCGTTACGACTTCCTGAACACGCAGCGCCAGGACCTGATCGATTCAATCCGCGACACCGAGAAGGCGATCAACGAGATCGATGTCGAGTCGCGCAAACGGTTCACCGAGGCCTTTGGAGTGATCAACGAACACTTCAAGGAGATGTTCCGGGTGCTGTTTGGCGGCGGCATGGGCGAGATGCGGCTGACCGGCGAAGGCGACGCGCTCGACCAGGGCATCGAGATCCAGGCGCAGCCTCCGGGCAAGCGTCTGCAGAATGTCCAATTGCTCTCGGGCGGCGAGAAGGCGTTGACGGCGATTTCGCTGCTGATGGCCATCTTCCGGTATCAGCCGAGTCCGTTCTGCATTTTGGACGAAGTCGACGCCCCGCTCGACGAAGTGAACGTCGGCCGTCTGTCACAGTTACTCAAGGAAATGGCGGCGCAAACGCAGTTCATTGTGATCACCCACGCCAAGAAGACGATGGAGATGGCCGAGATGTTGTACGGCGTCACCATGCAGGAACAAGGCGTATCGAAGCTGGTGAGCGTGAAGCTGCAGGCGCCGCCGCCTCCCCCCCCGCCAAGGATCCAGACCGAGGCGCGGGCGTAGGAGCGAACCAGGATGAGACCGCGCCTGATCGGTATCGCAGGACCATCGTGTTCGGGCAAGACGGAACTGGCCCGGTGGATCAGCCGGCGGACAGGCGCGCACATCCTGAATTTGGATCATTACTACAAGGATTTGGCCCACCTCCCCCTCGATGTCCGAGCGCGGACCAACTTCGATGAACCCGCATCGGTGGACGTTGAACAGATTTTCGCCGATGCGGGCGAATTGGCCGCCGGCCACGCTGTTCACGCGCCGCTCTATGACTTCGCCACACACTCCAAAGCCCCCGGCGACGAGATCGTCGAGCCAGGAAAACTGGTCATCCTCGAAGGACTCTTCGCGCTGTATTGGCCGGAACTGCGTGCGCTGTTTGATTTGAAACTGTATGTCGGTGCGCCGGACGAAGTCTGCTTCGAAAGGCGGCTGAAGCGCGACACAGTGGAACGCGGCCGGACGCCGGAAAGCGTCAAATGGCAGTTCGAAGAGACGGTGAAACCGATGGCGCACCTGCATATTTTGCCGACGAGGGAGTATGCGGATCTGGAGTTGTCGGGGACGGATCCGCTGGATTTGTCAGGCGAGAAGGTGCTGGCGCGGTTGGGGTAACCTCAACGCGAGACAGTTCTGGCAGCCGGCCGATTCTCAGGTCAGATCCAATCCTTCGAAGCCCTGTTCCCGCAACTTGCTTTGGATCTTCTCCTGGAACTTTCCGTTGAACTTCTCGGGAAGTCGCTGGAGAAAGCAGCGCCAGGCGCGCCGCAGTTCGGTGTAGATCGCTTCGCTGGCCGCAAGGTCGATGTCTCGCGACTTCTCATCCCTGGCCATAGTGAGATGCGCAAGTTGCTTGTCAATGGGCTGCTTCCAGTCCTCACAGATGGGGAGATCGCACGTGGGACCGCTAGGGTAGTCAGCAGCGACAAGATCGTCGCCCTTCGGCGGCTTAAGAAAGAAGTCTCTCGCCTTCCGGCAGTTTAGGAGGAAGGCATGCTTGATGTGCGTGTTGATAGGCGGATCAATGAGCCTGCAGCGGTGTCTTTGGGTCAAGACCATTTCGGCAGAGGACACCAGATTCGCGTAGTCGTGGACGATGTGTTGGCAGGCGCAAAGCAGTTTGTCCTCCTGCTCGCCCGCAGAGAGGCCATCTTTCCAGTGTTTCATTTTCGGGCGCACCTCCACTTGAGTTACGAACACATTCCGGTCTTGTCGTCCGTCAACCTCGGTTTTCGAGGCCGATTCGAAGAACAATTCCAGAGCTTCCTTGAGGTTGTCCCGAGCCTCCTCGACAGATTGGCCTTGGCTGGCGATGTCGAGTTCCGGGCAGAGTGAGGAGTAGCCATCGCCTTCGCGGGTGATGATGGCGGTGAACCGTCGCGTTGCAGCCATGACCCCAGTCTATTCCTGAATCCACATCCGACATCCGACCAGTAGCGTCCGGCTATCGCTTCGCGGCCCGTTGATAACCTCTCTGCTGTCAT
>CAZLDN010000169.1:0-9015 GCA_964558355.1 uncultured Candidatus Solibacter sp. | reverse complement strand
CCATCCTGCCCCAAACGGGCGATATCCAGGCGGCGGCGGAAGAACTGCTCTCCTGCCAGACGGCGGATCAAGGCATCGTTCACGGCGTTGGAAAGATCGCTCATCATAGACATGATCTCTCAGATGAATTGGCCAAAGGAATCTGGAGATTTCCCTGTCGAGTGCTGGGTGCGGTAGGCTTGGGCTGTTACCGACAAGCGTGAGATCAGCCGGCGTTACCCGGCAACTCGAACTGTTTACCTGGTCCAGGTAGAGCAGGGCAAAAAAGGAGTGATCATTCAAAAATGACAATGCTGAATCTGGAATCCCTCACGAGAGCGGCAGCCGGCGAGTTTGCCGCGATCAGGCGGGTAACCCGCCTGGAGCCACAGGGCGACAAGGTCTTCCCGCCAACCTATGAAGGCGGAGAATATGCCGAGGAGCCGCGGCAGGTGCGGGCGTCCGCTGGGACAGTGCTGGCCGATGGGACAGTGCTAAAGGTTGACACCGTGCTGAAGGTTGAGACTGTGCTGTTGGACTCGGTGCAATCGCAGGCAAACCGCATGGAAATGGCCCTTCTCCGAGCTTATGAAGGTGGCCGGATCAAAATGCCGCTCTTGGAGGTGAAGTTCGCGGGTGACGGCGGTGATCCGATTCTTGAGGAGATCGGGCGCATCACGGCACTTGAGGCTCCCCACAGGATGTGTGACGCGATCTTCCGTGACGCGATGCACGATGGGCAGCCTTTTCGCAAGGCAGAACTCGGAAAGAAACTGGATGGGGCAAAAGCGGCGAATGCAACTCCTGTATTTGAACTGTGCCCGACCGCCCTGCTCTTTGGTTTCTGGGACTCGACTGGCCCCCGCGGCGGCCTCGGGGCAAAGGTTCAACGGGCACTCGTGTCGGAGATCGTCGGGTACGAGGTGGAAAAAGGGAAACGGTCGTCCAGCCGCATCGATCCCCTTCAGATCGAGAACAACCTGGAAATTTACAAGAAGGCGGGGGGCGGTTGGACCTTCGACGCGAACGAGGCCGAGCAGAAGAGCGGGCAACCGGTGAGGCGGAAACCATCTGAGATCAACCATGGGAATATCACTCCTTCATTCAGGCACGAGGATAAAAACACGCGCAAACAGGTGCTGAATCACGGTGGAGTGACGTTGTCATACGCGTTGCAACACACGGTGCTATCACTGGCGGCATTGCGGCGTTTGCGATTTCCGATCAGTGGAGTTACGAAGCCCGAGGTCGACGGGGCGGCACGAAGTGTGCTTGCGGCGCTGGGCCTTGCGGCCATCTGCTTCCTGGACGAGGACGGCTACGACTTGCGTTCCCGTTGCCTCCTGGATGGTAAGCCGGGCACATTCGAGTTTGTCGGACGCGGTGAAACTTGTCCTTTCAGCCTGGATACAAACGGCGCCGCGCAACTGCTGGCGGACGCCGTCGAGGCCGCAAAGGGCGTGGGTTTGCCCTGGGCCGAAGAACCGATCACGCTCCAACCCTCTCCCGATTTGAGCCGCCTGGTGGTGGAGAGCCGGCGGAAATCCATGGCGGCGAGCGCTGGAGAGTAACCATGTTCGCTCTCCGCGTCACCTACCTGATGGGGCGCGTCTACTCAGCCGCTTTCGATGACGGCGATGACAAACGCGAGCCAGAGTGGCCGCCCCACCCTTCGCGATTGTTCTCCGCACTCGTCGCCGCATGGGGCGATGGCGGAGCCGAGGAAGAACTGAAACCCGGACTTGAGTGGATCGAGCAGCAGCATGATCCCCCGACGATATACGCCGGGGACTGCACGCCCCGGAAACTGGTGCAGGCATTCGTTCCAGTGAACGATGCCAAGACACTACCCGAGGACAGGCCGAGAAAGCCGCGCACGTTCCCATCGGCGACGCTGTCTCTGCCGGAGGTCTATTTCGCCTGGGACTCGACGCCGCCCCCACACGTGCTGCCAGCCATTGAGCGAATCCTCGAACGCACATCGTCGCTGGGTCACTCGTCGAGCCTGGTTTCGGTGGAGATCGTGGAGCAAATTCCGGACGCACAGTGGATGGTATGGGTACCTAACGCAGCGGCCGGACGTCGACTACGCATTCCATACCCGGATCGCTTGAAAGAATTAGCCGAGCGGTATGAGAAGTTTCAAAAGGATCCGAATAAGGTTAACCGGCCATCGCAAGGAAAGACTGCGCTTTATGCCCCGCTTACTCGGACGGTACCAGAAACACCACAGGGTGTTTTCGACCAGATGATCGTGCTGCGGCGCGATGCAGGGCCGCGAGCCTCGCTGCGGTCAGCGCTTTCGGTGGTGAGCTCGTTCCGGGGGGCGGTCCTGAAATTGGCGCCGCAACCCGTCGCCGAGTATCTCAGCGGCCATGCTCCGGAGAGCACACCGGAGAACCCGGTTCGCAGCGAAAGCCCGCACGTGTCACTGGTGGCGCTGCCATTTGTGGGCGCTCCACATGCAACGGGAGATCTGATGGGAGTTGCGGCGCTGCTTCCAAGAACTCTGACTAATAAAGAGCGCGAGATATGCTGGGGCGTAGTCGGCAAAATAGAGAGCTTGCAGATGCCCTGGGGACGATGGGGAGTCTCGGTGGCCGATGCGGAGGAAAGCCGCAGGGCGTTACTCCCGACCACTTGGTCCCGCCCGCACCACGTCTGGTCGACGGTCACTCCGTTTGTCTTCGATCGATACCCGAAGGACCCCTACGGAGAGGAAGCGGAACGAATCGTGCGGGAGGCATTCGTGCGGGTTGGGCTGCCCGAACCGCAGGAGATCGATCTCCACTACAACCCCTGGCACAGTGCGGTTCCGAAGGCCTCGGCGTTTCCAGCGGCCGCTGCGAGACCCGGAAAGCCCCAACGCTACCACTGCCACGTGTGGGCGCGATGGTCGGAGCCAATTCTGGGCCCGGTTGTGGCAGGGGCTGGCCGCTACTACGGGTACGGTCTGTTCCGGCCGCTATTCGAGAAGGAGGCGCAATGACGTTTGCGCAATTCTTCCACGCTGTCTGGGGGAAAGAGCCATTTCCCTGGCAGGAGCGCCTGTCGGAGTTGGTTTTACAAGGCAAGTGGCCGGCATCGATCGGACTGCCGACAGCAGCCGGCAAGACGGCGCTGATCGACATCGCCGTCTTCGCACTGGCGCAAGGAGCGCCAAAGGCGGCACGGCGGATCTTTTTCGTTGTGGACCGCCGTGTTATCGTTGACGAAGCTGCCGAGCGGGCGGCGGAACTGGCGAAGAAACTCCGCGAGGCCCCGACGGGCACGGACCTTAGTCTCATCGCGGATGCGTTGAAAAAACTCGGCGGCAATCCCGACCCTCTCACGACGGCGATTCTGCGAGGTGGAATTCAACGGGACGATTCGTGGACAGACTCACCACTCCAGCCGGTGGTGATCTGCTCCACGGTGGATCAAGTCGGTTCGAGCCTGCTGTTCCGCGCTTACGGAAAGAGCGAATACGCTCGACCGATCCGCGCCGGGCTTGCAGCTTACGATTCGTTGATCATCCTGGATGAGGCACACACGAGCCAGCCGTTCGCCGAGACGCTCGGCTGGATCGGAAAGTACCGGGGATGGGCCGAAAGTCCGCTGGATCGCCCTTTCCACATTGTGGAGATGTCGGCAACGCCGCGAGACGGAGAGGTATTCCGCGAACAGGACGATGATCGCACGCACCCGGTGCTGAAGAAGCGATGGGAGGCCGAGAAGAGGGCCCGGCTGGTCGAGAGCCCCAAGGCGGAAGATGAAACCGCTGGCGGAATGACTGCGCTCGTGGAAAAACTTGTTGACGAAGCCCGAAGAATGCGGAAAGAGCACGGGGCGAAGGTAATCGGAGTCGTCGTGAACCGCGTGCTGACGGCGCGCAGAGTTCACCAATCGCTCGCGGCAGATGGGGAGAGCGACGCCATTCTGCTAACCGGGCGCGCGCGCGCCTACGACCGGGACAGCCTTTGGAAACAGTGGCGGCCCCTCATCGGGTTGGATCGCGAGGCAGCCCCTGAGAAGCCCGTTTTCGTGGTTGCCACGCAGTGCATCGAGGTGGGCGCGAACCTCGACTTCGATGCACTGGTGACTGAGATCGCGAGCCTGGACGCACTCGAACAGCGCTTCGGACGATTGGATCGGAACGGCCGTAACGGCCTGACGTATGCGGCGATCGTGGCGCAGCAAGATCAAACGAAGGCGAAGAATGAAGATCCCATCTACGGGGCTGCGCTCAGCGCCACGTGGAAGTGGCTGGAGGAACACCAGGTCACGGAAGAGCGGATCGAGACAGTGCCCGCCGACGGGAAGAAGAAACCGAAGACGAAGAAGGTGAAGGATAAATTTGTGGCGATGGGTGTGCTGGCGCTACGGGCATCTCTCGAGGCGACCGAAGATCGTACCGGGCTGACGATGCCGCGGCGAAGCGCCCCGGTGCTGATGCCGGCGCACGTAGATCTGTTGTGTCGAACCTCGCCGGAACCCGCACTGAGTCCCGAACCTTCGCTGTTCCTCCACGGGCCGGAGACAGGCCCTGCGGACGTGCAGGTGATCTGGCGTCAGGATCTGGGTGACGATACGGGTCTGTGGGCCGATACTGTGTCGGTGTGCCCGCCCAGTGCGGCGGAAGCTGTTTCGATGCCGATTTGGGCTGTACGCAAGTGGCTCTCGGGACAGGAGGCGCCCGAACTCGCGGATATCGAAGGGGCTGCCGGGGAGAACGCGACAGGCCCGGTGGGCGAACGACCGGTATTGGAGTGGCGGGGGCCGGATGAGAGCGATGTTTTGAACAGTGCGGCGGACATCCGGCCAGGGATGACCGTGGTGGTACCGGGCAGTTATGGGGGGTGTGACCAGTGGGGATGGAATCCGGCGTCGGCGGCAGAGGTTACCGATATCGGAGATCCGGTGAAGCTGCGGATGGGCCGGCCGATCCTGCGACTCCATGCAAAGCTGGTTTCGGCATGGAACGACGCGGAACTCGCCGGGCGGCTGGCGAATGTCGAGTCGGTGGGGGCGGCGCGGGCGGCGCTTGACGGAGCCGTTAGCACGGACGCAGCCGACTGGGTGCGGGACGCCGTATCCGCATTGCGAGGCCGCCGGACGGTGAAGCTGGTGGTCAACCCGGACGACGATTCAGCGCAGTTGGCTGCCATCACGGGGAGGGGTGTCTTTCAGCAGGAAAGCATCGGCGCTTCTTACACCAATGAGGTTGGCCTCGATTCTCATTTGCGGGGTTGCCGGGCATGGGCGGAGACTTTTGCGCGCGACTTGCCGGAGGTGGTTCGAAAAACAGTGGTTTGTGGAGCGGAGCTTCACGACATCGGGAAAGCGGATCCCCGGTTCCAGGCATGGCTGCGAGGGGGGAACCCGATCCGGTCGCACGAGCTGATCGCCAAATCGGGGAGGTCGGGTCAGAATCCGGCGGCGATCGAGCGGGCCCGGCTTTTGGCAGGGTATCCGAAGGGAGGCCGCCACGAACTGGCGTCGGTGGCACTGCTGGAGGGCCGCGGGGATGAGTTCGCAGAGTTGGACTTCGAGCTGCTTCTCCATCTGATTGGCAGTCACCATGGGCGTTGCCGTCCGTTCGCGCCGGTGGTAGATGACGGGGAACGGGTGGACGTGGCGTACCGAGGTTGGCAGGCCAGCAGCGATCACGGGTTGGCCCGCGTCGGATCGGGTGTGTGCGAGCGCTTCTGGCGGTTGACGCGGCGGTATGGATGGTACGGCCTCTGTTTTCTAGAGGCGCTCGTGCGGCTCGCGGACCACCGCCAGAGCGAAGCCGAACAGAATGAAGAGGAGACTTCAGAGGAGCGAGCGATCCATGCCTAAGATTGAACTGATCGGCCTGGACGGCGGGAACCTGCTGGGCTTTTTGGCCGCACTCGGGACGCTGCGTGTCCTGACGCTTGCGAAACCGGGGGCCGAGGTACGGATGAGTTGGGTGGACAAGCGGTGGTGGACACCGGTGATCCACCATGCAAGCATCGGCACGGGCGAGGAGTTGATCGCGGTACTGGAGTTGATCGTGACTGCCCGGATTGCCGCCCAGCCGAAAATGAAAGGCAAAAAGAAACAAGCGGATGCTGCGTCGGACGAGCTTATTGCGAAGGGTCTTGCTAACGCCAATCTTGCCTATACGCACGATCATCTTGACCTCAGCCTCGCCGACTTTCGCAAGAAATTGGAGAATGCAGCCCAGGAACTTGATCGCAGAGAGGTTGCGGATTTCTTTACCGCTCTTGGTTCAGACTGCTTTGGCGAAAATAAGCTCGACCAACCGGCAACGACAAAGTTTCGAGCCATCGGGGGCGGAAACAACGACGGGTTTCTAGGATTCATGAGGACGATCCACCTTCAAACCGTGGTAGAGCACCTTAGTAAGACTCTTTTCCAAGAATGGGATTATTCGGATCCTCCCCCTCTAATGCGCTGGGATCCCAACGAGTACAGGCCGCACGCTCTCAGAGCCGACGATCCCGCGAAAGACCGCAAGCGCAACAACGTCCGAGGTGCGAACCGGCTCGCGATCGAGGCTCTGCCACTCTTCCCCACGGTTCCGACCGCAAAGCGGCTGGAAACTACTGCCTTCGCGAAGGACCAGATCACCTGGCCGATTTGGGTAGAGCCTCTTAATCTCAGAACTGCCTCCTCTCTCCTTGCCGCGAAGGACATCCAGTCTCCCGAAAGACCAATAATGACCCAACGCGGCATTGTCCAGGTTTTCCGAGCCCGGCGCTTCACGGAAGGACAATACCGCAACTTCAGCCCGGCAAGGGCGCTCCTCTGAACCATGCGATCCTCTTATCTCGTCTGCTACGACATCGCCGACGACAAGCGCCTCCGCCGGGTGTTCAAACTCATGCGCGCCTTCGGCGATCACCTTCAGTTCTCGGTCTTCGAGTGCCAGTTGACCACCATGGATCTCGCCCGGCTGAAGGCGGCGCTGTCGGCCGAGATCCATCACACCGAGGACCAGGTCCTGTTCGTCAACCTCGGACCCGCCGAGGGCCGAGGCGACCGCGTCATCACTGCCCTCGGCAAACCGTACACCGCCGTCGATTCCCCGGTGATCATCGTATGAGCCAACCCGAGCGCCGAAACCTGCCCGACTATCTGCCCGCGCGCATGGTCAACGAGTACGTCTACTGCCCGCGGCTCTTTTTCTACGAATGGGTGGACGGCGTCTTCCGCGAGAGCGCCGACACGGTGGAAGGCAAGGCCCTGCACGCCCGCTCAGATTCCGGGAAGGGCGACCTGCCCGACGCCGCCGAGGCGTCCGACGCCGCGATCCACGCGCGCTCGGTGACCCTGTCGAGCGATCGCCTCCGCGTCATCGCCAAGCTGGACCTCGTTGAGATGGAGGGCGGCCGTGTGACGCCGGTTGACTACAAGCACGGCAAACCTGTCGAGACCGCCGCCGGGCTCGATCTATGGCCCGCCGACCGCGCCCAGCTTGCCGTCCAGGCCCTCGTGCTCCGCGACAATGGCTATGCCTGCGAGGAAGGGCTCGCATACTACTGGAAGACCCGTCAGCGCGTCCGGGTCGTCTTCGACGAGCCCGTCATCGCGGAGACCACAACCGCGATCGCCGCGGCATGGGCCGTGGCCGAGCGCGGGCAAATCCCCCCGCCGCTGGTCGATTCCCCCAAGTGCGGAGGCTGCTCACTCGCCGGCATCTGCCTTCCCGACGAGACCAACCTTCTCCGGCACGAGCGGCCGGCTTCCGGACAACTCGCCCTGTTTCCCGGCTTCGCCCTGGAAGACGGTCAGGACGATGGCAGCGAAGCCGGCGTCCGGCGCCTCACTCCTCCCCGGGCCGAACGCCGGCCCGTTTACCTGAATACACAGGGTCTGCGCGTTGGCCGTTCCGGCGGCGTCCTCCAGGTCCGGGAAAAGGACAAACTCCTCCAGGAAATCCGCACCGGCGAGATCTGCCAGCTCAACCTGATGGGCAACATCCAGATCACCACACAGGCTGTTCATTCGCTGTGCGAGGCGGAGGTGCCGGTCTGCTACTTCTCGCTCGGAGGCTGGTTCTACGGGATCACCACGGGACTCAATACGAAGAACGTCTTCCTTCGCAAGGCCCAGTTTGCCTTGGCGGGCAGCGACTGGTTCCAGTTGAAGGTGGCTCGCAGGATCGTCGCCGGGAAGATCCGCAACCAGCGCACGATGCTCCTCCGCAACCATGTCGAACCGCCGGCCGCGGTGCTGCGGGGGTTGAAGGACACGGCCGATGAGGCCGGCCACGCCCGCAGCCTCCCTGAGCTACTGGGGCTGGAAGGCTATGCCGCCCGGCTTTACTTCCAGCAGTTCACCGGCATGATCAAAGCCGAGGCCTCTGAGGGCGAATTCAACTTTGACTTCACCACCCGCAACCGCCGGCCGCCCCGCGATCCCGTCAACGCCCTGCTCTCGCTCGCCTACAGCGTACTGGCCAAGGACCTCACCGTCACCTGCTATGCTGTCGGCTTCGATCCCCTGATTGGCTTCTATCATCAGCCCCGGTTCGGCCGCGCCGCGCTGGCGCTCGATCTGATGGAGCCTTTCCGGCCGCTGATCGCCGAATCCGCCGTGCTGAGCGCCATCAATACGAGGATGGTCACTCCCCGCGATTTCATCCGGGCGGGGAAGGGGGTTAACCTGAATGCGAATGGACGGAAGGGTTTCTTCCGAGCCTACGAGGCGCGAATGGATAGCCTGGTCACCCATCCGCTGTTCGATTACCGGACCAGCTACCGCCGGTTGCTGGAGATTCAGACCCGGCTCCTGGCCCGTGTGGTGGAGGGAGAGATCGGCGAGTACCCGGTCTTTGTCACGAGATAGGTCGCGAGCGGCGGGGGGCTCCGGAAAAGCCGGGGGCCGCTCGCGCGCCGTATGAGATTGAAATCAGGGCAGATGTGCGATGGAGTCCCGAGCAAAGAGGATCCGGGAGAGGCATTCCGATGGACCGCTCGCAAAAGGCCTCGCAGGTCTTTGAAAATAGAATAGGATAGAAGTCGAGCCCCTTCCGCAGCCCCCAAGCTGCGGCCCCATTGAAGC
>CAZLDN010000168.1:0-9300 GCA_964558355.1 uncultured Candidatus Solibacter sp. | reverse complement strand
CGCCGGCGAGATGCGGCGCGCCATCGAAAACGTCGAGATGGCCTGCGGCATCCCAGCTCTGATGCAAGGCCGCAACAACGAGGACATCGCCCCTGGCATCGACGAACACATGATCCGCCAACCGCTCGGCGTCGTGGCCGCGATCACCCCGTTCAACTTCCCCGGCATGATCCCGTTCTGGTTCCTGCCCTACGCCGTGGCGACGGGCAATTGCTTCATCCTGAAACCCTCCGAACGCGTCCCGCTGACCTCGGCCAGGATCTTCGAACTGCTCGAATCGGCCGGCTTCCCGCCCGGCGTTTTGCAGATGGTCCACGGCGGCCGCGACACCGTCAACGCCCTGCTCGATCATCCCGCCATCCGCGCCATCAGCTTTGTCGGCTCCACCGCCACGGCGCGCTACATCTACAGCCGGGCATCAGCCGCAGGCAAACGCGCCCAGTGCCAGGGAGGCGCCAAGAACCCGGTCGTCGTCATGCCGGACGCGGACATGGAGATGACCTCGCGCATTCTGGCCGACTCCGCCTTCGGCTGCGCCGGACAGCGTTGTCTGGCCGCCTCGGTCGCCATCACCGTCGGCGAGGCGCGCCGGCCCGTTACCGATCAATTGGTCTCGGCCGCACGGAATCGCAAGGTCGGATACGGCCTCGACAGCGGCGTCGAAATGGGACCCGTCATCAGCGCGGATTCGAAGTCCCGCATCGAATCGCTCATCGCCAAGGGCGCGCAGGAAGGAGCCTCCGTCCTTGTTGACGGGCGCGGCCAATCGGTCCCCGGCTATGAAGATGGTTACTTCGTCTTCCCGACGATCCTCGATGGCGTCCCCCCTCAGGGCGAGATCGCCAAAACTGAGATCTTCGGCCCGGTCCTCAGCCTGATGCACGCCTCGACCATCGACGAAGCCATCGCCCTGGTCAACGAGCGCAGCTACGGCAACATGGCCTGCATCTTCACCAGCGACGGCGCATATGCCCGCCGTTTCCGGTACGAGGTGAACGCGGGCAACGTTGGCATCAACGTCGGCGTCGCCGCGCCCATGGCTCAGTTCCCCTTCAGCGGCTGGGGTGAAAGTTTCTTCGGCGACCTCCATGCCCAGGCTGGGCACGGCGTCGAATTCTACACGCAGACCAAGGTGGTTGTCGAGCGCTGGCCACGCGATTGGAGCCGCCGCTTCTAGCGGCCGAGGAGTCGTACTATGCCCAAATTTCTTGTCGGCAACGCCCCCTGTTCCTGGGGCGCTCTTGAATTCGAAGGAACCGGCGGCGAGCAGATCGGTTTCGGCCGCATGCTCGATGAACTCGCCGAAACCGGCTACACCGGCACCGAACTCGGCGACTGGGGCTACATGCCCACCGACCCACCCGCGCTCAGCGCCGAGTTGTCCAAGCGTGGCCTGGTGATGCTCGGCGCATTCGTCCCGGTCGCATTGAAAGAGCAATCCGCTCTTGCCGGCGGCATCGCCAATGCCGTCAAGACGGCGCGTCTGCTGGCCGCGGTGGCAACCGATCCCGCGCCCTACCTCGTCCTGGCCGACAACAACGGCTCTGTGACCAATCGAACTAAGCGCGCCGGTCGCATCACGGTGGAAGACAGCCTGGGCCTCTCCGAATGGAAGACTTTCGCTTCCGGTGCCGAGGCCGTCGCTGATGCCGTTCTCTCCGAGACGGGCCTGAAAACCGTCTTCCACCACCATTGCGCCGGCTACGTCGAGACGCACGACGAGATCGCCGCTCTCCTCGATCTCACCGATCCCAAGAGTTTCGGACTCGTTTTCGACACAGGCCATTACGCCTACGGCTCCGGCGGCGCCGATGCCGTCGAAGCCCTTAAAGCCTTCCGCGAACGCATCTGGTACATCCACCTGAAGGACTGCCAGCCGCAGGTCGCCGCCCAGGCGCGGGCGGAAGGCTTGGACTATTTCGAAGCGCTCCGCCATGGCGTGTTTTGCGAACTGGGCAAGGGCTCGGTCGATTTCCCCCGCCTGCTGCGCCGGCTCGCCGAATGGAACTACCAGGGCTACATGCTCGTCGAGCAGGACGTCCTGCCCGGCATGGGCTCGCCCAGGGAAAGCGCGCTTCGCAACCGCGAGTACCTCCGCTCGATTGAACATAACTTCACACAGACGGTCTAACCAGGAGTATCCCCGTGAGCACTAATCAGTTGAACATCGGTATCATCGGCGCCGGCCGCATCGGAAAGGTCCATGCCGAGACGATCGCCTTCCGTGTCCCCGAGGCCCGCGCCGCCGCCATCACCGACCTGAACCTTGACGCAGCAGCCCAGGTCGCCGCCCGTTGTGGAATCCCCGTCGTGGCGCCATCGGCCGAGCAGATTTTCGACGACCCCGACATCGACGCCGTCCTGATCTGCTCCTCGACCAACACGCACGCCGATCTCATCGTCCGCGCCGCCCAGGCCGGCAAACACATCTTCTGCGAAAAGCCCGTCGACCACAGCCTCGCCAGGATCGACGCCGCCCTGGCCGCTGTCGCGCAGGCGGGCGTGAAACTTCAAATCGGTTTCAACCGCCGCTTCGATCCGAACTTCGCCCGCATCCGCGCCGCCGTTGTCAGCGGAGAGATCGGCACGCCGCGCCTGCTGCACATCGTCAGCCGTGATCCAGCGCCTCCACCCGTCTCCTACGTCAAACTCTCCGGCGGCATGTTCCTCGACATGACCATCCACGACTTCGATATGGCCCGTTTCCTGATCGGCGTCGAGGTCGAGGAGATCTACACCGCCGCCGGCGTCATGGTGGACCCTGCCATCGGCGAAGCCGGCGATCTCGACACCGCCCTCATCGTGTTGAAGTTCCGCAACGGCGTCATCGGCACGATCGACAACTGCCGCCAGGCCGCCTACGGCTACGACCAGCGCGCCGAAATCCTCGGCTCCCTCGGCAAGATCGCCACCGAAAACTGCTATCCCAACGAAGCAACCGTCTCCACCGGCGCGTCGATCTGCCGAGATCTGCCCTACAACTTCTTCATGGACCGCTACACCGAAAGTTTCTCGCGCGAGGTCCGCTCGTTCGTCCAGTCGGTCGTCGAAGACAAGCCCACCGCCGTCACCGGCATCGACGGGCGCATCCCGGTGGTCATGGCCCTGGCCGCACGAAAGTCGTTCGACGAACGCCGCCCTGTGCGGCTCGACGAAATCCAGTAACCTCTTGAGATGGCTCTGTCGAGCCGCCCGAACCCAAGGAGAGTGTCCAAGTGAAAAGTTCCATGCTGAACGCCGTCGTCACCGACGTGCACCTCTGGGTGCCCGTGGCCGTCCTGATTGCTGGAATTGCGCTCCTGATCGTTCTCAGCTAATCCCATGAACACCGGCATGACCGCAGCACAGGGCCACTCGCCCAGTTCCCTACACAAACTCGGCGTCATGTCCGGCCTCGCCGCCGGCGCATGGCTCGGAGCCGCCGAGGCCCCAACCAAGCTTGTCACCATGGGCTTCTCGCCCTTCATCATCTCGCTCGGCATGGTCGCCGGCGTCTTCGTCGCCCGCTGGACCGTGCCGGTGGCCCTCAAAGGCACCGGTTTCGTCTGGATGGACCTCAAGGAAAAATCCCACCTGGTCGTCTGGGCGATTCTCGCCGGAATGCTCTGGGCCGTGGCCAACACGCTGACCGTCTTCGCCATTCGCGATGTCGGGCTCTCCATCGCGTTTCCCCTCTGGAACACCAACAGTCTCGTCGGCCTATTCTGGGGCTGGCTGCTGTTCAATGAATTGCGAGGCTCGGCGGCCAGGGATTGGATGAAGGTGCTCGGCGGCGCCGCCGCGATCGTCGTCGGGGCATGTCTGTTGGCCTACGCCACGCAACACCATTCCAGCGGCGCCGCCAACAACGCCACGCTCGGCATCCTCGCCGCACTGGGCGCGGGCGTCATGTGGGGGACGATGTACATCCCCTACCGGAAGGCCTACATCAGCGGCATGAATCCGTTGTCGTTTGTCACCGTCTTCACCTTCGGCGAACTCGGCACAACCATCGTGCTCGGTTCGGTCTTCCATGGCGGTCTCGCCAATCTCTGGCTCGAACTCGGCAAGGCGCGGCCAGCCATGTTCTGGCTCTTCCTTGGCGGCTTCTGCTGGGTGCTGGGCGACCTTTTTCAACAGTACGCCGCCAAGTACATCGGCATCAGCCGCGGCATCCCGCTCTCGAATACGAATCAGTTGTGGGGCCTGGCCTGGGGCGCTCTCGTCTTTGGCGAACTCGCGAACCTCGGCATGGACGCCCGCATTCTGGTTATCGGCGGCTCGCTCGTCATGATCGCCGGAGCCGTCGCGATCAGCTTCGCCGAAGCGCCAGCCTCCGAGCAGTTGTCCTGGAAACGGGCCATGGACCGCGAGTGCGATCGCTACAAAATGGACCCGGTCGCCGTCGCCGCGGCGCTCCGCGGCGAGGAGGCGTACACCTCCGCCAACCTGAAACGCCATTGGTGGGAAGCGCTCGTCGTCGTGGCCGCCATCGGCATCTTCATCTGGCTCGGCCTCGACGCCAAGCCCCAGGAAATCGCCGCCAATGTGCCCTGGATGATAGCGCTATCCGCCGCTTCCCTGGTCTTCCTGGTGGTTTGCGGCGTGGTGCTCTATCGCCGCACCCGCTTCTCCTGACGTACTACGAAATCCCCGCGAAAGAGCCGCTGACCACCCAGCCAGCGGCTCCCCGTCCTTACTCCATCTTTTTCTCCGCCATCGCCGCCACCCCCAACATCCCGCCCAATCCCATCGTCTCCACCACGCTCGACGGCACGATCACCATCGCCCCCCGCTCCTTGATCGCCTCATACAACATGTTCATCGCCCGCAGGTGCAGCGCCGTCGGATTGCCGATATAGTGCTCCGACGCCAGCGCGAACTTCTCCGCGATCTCGGTCTCGGCCGTGCCCAAAATGATACGCGCCTGCCGCTCCCGCTCGGCCTGCGCCTGCCGCGACATGGCATCCTCCAACCCCTGCGGCAACTGCACGTCCCGGATCTCCACGCTCTGCACCGTGATCCCCCACGGGTTCGTCTTCTCGTCCAGAATCTTCTGCAACTCGTGCCCCAGCACGTCGCGGTCGGTCAGCATCTCGGCCAGCATGTGCCGCCCGATCGACTCGCGTAGAGCCGTCTGCGCGCTCATCGTAATCGCGTCGAAAAAGTCCTCCACCTCCAAAACCGCCTTCTCCGCGTTCCATACCAGCCAGAACACGATCGCGTCCACATACACCGGCACCGCATCGCGCGTCAGCGTCGATTCCGCCTGCACGTCCGTCACCCGAATCCGCTGGTCCACGAAATCGCTCAACGTGTCCACCACCGGGATGATCATGAACAGCCCCGGTCCCCGCAACCCCCGGTACCGGCCCAACCGCAACACCGCCACCTTCTCCCACTGCAGGGCCACCTTCAATGCAAATAGCAGGTAGGCGCCAACCGGCAAAAAGACCACCAGCGGCCATTCCTTGCCCACCGCCAGCGCCAGCGCCGAACCCGCCGCCGCACAGATCAGAAATGCCGCAAACGCCGGAACGCTCACCGGTTGCGAACGCACTGGCGCCTTCTCCTTGCCCGACTTCGCCCGAATGGGCGACGTGATGCTGGTTCTCTCAAACATGGCCGGTCAGCTCCTTCTCTTTCCCCGTTCTTTTCTGCCTTTGCCGCCCGCGCTCATCTCCCCAAGCCGGACTATCAGTTCGTCAAGCCCAAACCCTTCCGCCCCCGCCCGCGCCGCTACATCGACGGCCAGCCTGTCCAGCCGCCCCTGGCGCGCCACTTCGTCCTGCTCCACTTTCTTCGCCGTAACGAATGTCCCCAACCCCTGCTGCGTCGTCACGATCCCCCGGATCTCAAGCTCCTTGTAGGCCCGCAACACCGTGTTCGGGTTCACCGCCAAATCCACGGCAAGCTGCCTAATCGTAGCCAACTGAGATCCCGGCGCCAGCGCTCCCGCCGCTACGCCAGCCATCACCTGGTCGATGATCTGCCGGTACACCGGAACTCCACTCCCCGGTTCCAACTTCATTCGCAATGAGGCCGCTTGCGTCATCAATTGCTATAATGTACTAGTTGACTAGAACATTCAATCATATCTTTCGATACCCTGCCGGCTAATCCGGCATCCGCCACGCCTGAACCTCGTCCTCCTCGCTCACCGTACTGCGATGGGTGGGAGATCATCCCTCTCGCACAACCCGCGAATCGGGAGGCCGCGAACGCAGAGAGCGGGTCCCTAACCGCATTTTCCACAGAGCGGGTTTCCGGCGTGATTCTCGACAGAGCGGGTTCCGTCCCTCTCCCTCCCCCACTTGTCTTATTCCTCCATTTACGCTCTGATATCCACATGCGCCGCATTCTCCTCCTCTTGGCCGCCACGGCCGCTCTGGCTTCCGCACAGTCCAGCGATCTCAAGGTCTACATTGGAACCTACACCAATCAGGGCAGCAAAGGCATCTACCTAGCCCGCCTCAACACGGCCACTGGAGCCCTTTCCGCTCCCGAACTAGCCGCGGAGATCCCCAACCCGACTTTCCTCACCATCCACCCCTCCTCCAAATACCTCTACGCCGCAAACGAAATCGGCAACTACAACGGCCAGCGCTCCGGTTCGGTCTCCGCTTTCTCCATCGACCCATCCACCGGCAAACTCACCCCGCTCAACGCCGTCTCCTCCAAGGGCCAAGGCCCCTGCCACGTCTCCACTGACGCCAAGGGCCGCTTCTGCTTCGCAGCCAACTACGGCGGCGGCACCGTCGCTTCCTACGCCATCGGTGCCGACGGCAAACTCTCCGATGCCGTCTCCGCCATTCAGCACGAGGGTAAAGGCGCAAATCCCAAACGTCAGGAACGTCCGCACGCCCATTCCATCAATACTTCGCCCGATGGCCGCTTCGCCATTGCCGCCGACCTCGGCATCGACGAACTGATCGTCTACGCGGTCGATCAGAAGACCGGCGCCCTCACCCGCCACTCGTCCGTCAAGACCGCCCCCGGCGCCGGCCCCCGCCACTTCGATTTCCATCCAAGACTCGCCCGCGCCTACGCCATCAACGAACTCTCATGCACCGTCGCCGCCTACGATTGGGATGCCAAGGCCGGCTCACTCAAAGAACTTGCCGCCGTCTCCACCCTCCCGGCCGGCCTCGTCGTGCCGAACAACTCCACTGCCGAAGTCCGCGTCCACCCCTCCGGCCGCTTTCTCTACGGTTCCAACCGCGGCCATGACTCCATCGCCCTCTTCGCTCTTGACTCGAAGGGCCTGCCCACCTTCGTCGAAACCGTCTCCAGCGGCGGCGTCATGCCCCGCAACTTCAACATCGACCCCTCCGGCCGCTGGCTCCTCGCCGCCAACCAGCGCACCGGCAATGTCGTCGTCTTCTCCATCGACCCCAAAACCGGCCGTCTCAAGGACACCGGCAACAAGATCGAAGTCAACGGAGCCGTCTGTCTCCGCTTCCTCGGAAAATAACCATGCGTCTTTCAGCCACCCTATTCCTGATACTCGCCATGCTTGAACCCGAATTCGCCCAGCAGCGCTGGCACGCCCGCTCCATGGTCCATTCCACGCGCGGCATCGTCGCCACTTCACAAACCCTCGCCTCAGCCGCTGGCGCCCAGGTCCTGGCCCGTGGCGGTTCCGCCGCCGACGCCGCCATCGCCGCAAACATCGTCATGACCGTCGTCGAACCCATGTCCAATGGCATCGGCGGCGACCTGTTTGCCATCGTCCGCGACGCCAAAACGGGACAGATCCAAGGCCTCAACTCCTCCGGCCCCGCCCCCGCCGGTCTCACCATCAAGCTGCTCAAGGATGCCGGCAACACCGAGATGCCGCAATACTCCATCCATTCGGTCACCGTCCCCGGCTGCGTCCGAGGCTGGGCCGAACTTCATGCTAAATATGGCAAACTCCCTTGGGCCGACCTCTTCGCCCCCGCCATCCACTACGCCGAACAGGGCTTCCCCGTCACCGAACTGATCGCCGCCCAATGGAATGGCGCTACGAAGAAACTCGCAGCCGACCCCGACTCCGCCCCCCTCCTCCCCGGCGGCAAGGCCCCTGCCGTCGGCCAGGTCTTCCGCAATCCCTCGCTCGCCTCAGCACTGAAGCTGATCGCCAACGACGGTCCCGCTACCTTCTACACCGGACCCATCGCCAAAGCCATGCTGGCCAAGTCCGCCAAACTCGGAGGCGCCCTCACGGCCGCCGACCTGGCTTCGTTCCAGGCGGAATGGGTCAAGACCATCTCGACCACCTATCGCGGCTGGACCGTCCACGAAACCCCGCCCAACTCCCAAGGCCTGGCCGCCCTGTCCATGCTCAACATCATGGAACTCTTCGATCTGCCCAAACTCGACCACCTCTCGCCCCAGGCACTCCACATCCAGATCGAAGCCCAGAAACTCGCCTACGCCGATCTCGCCCGTTACGTCGCCGATCCGCGCGTCGCTTCAGTCCCCGTCGCCGGCCTGCTGTCGAAAGACTATGCCAAACGCCGCGCCGCGCTGGTCAACCTCAAGAAGGCCAACTGCGCCCCCGCCGAGGGCGAACCTCTCCCTTCGGAAGGCGACACCATCTACCTCTCCGCCGTCGATTCCGAAGGAAACCTGGTCTCGCTCATCCGGAGCATCTATCAGGGCTTCGGTTCAGGCATCGCCGTCCCCGGCTACGGCTTTCATCTGCACAACCGAGGCGGCCTCTTCACCCTGGACGAAAAGCACCCCAACGCCCTGGCCCCCAAGAAACGCCCCTTCCACACCATCATCCCCGCCTACATGGAAAAGGGCGACCGCCACATCGCCTTCGGCATCATGGGAGGCCTCAATCAGGCTCAAGCCCACGCCCAGTTCGTCTCCCGCATAGCGGACCACGAAATGAACCTCCAGCAAGCCCTGGAAGCCCCCCGTTTCACCCGGACGAAGTTCTCCTCCGGCTGCGAAATTGTCCTCGAAAATCGCTTCCCCGCCCCAACCGTCAACGATCTGAAGGGCCGAGGCCACGTCATCAAGTCAGTCGGTCCGTTTTCGAGCGAAATGGGAGGTGGCCAAGCCACTGAATTCAACACAACGACAAAGGTGAAATCCGCCGGCTCCTCGCCCCGCAAAGACGGCGCCGCCGTCCCCGAACCCGCCCCATATTGGCCCAAGTAGGATAGGCCTCCCGGCCTGTCTCCGGCGCAAACCGCCCTCCCCAGTAGGGCAGGTCCCCGGACCTGCGCGGGACCCCCTGGTCCCGCTTCTCCGAGCCGGGCACTCTCTTCGGCAGGGGACGCCGGCCGTTCAATCCTTCAACCGCGCCCCCACCCTCTCCCCCAC
>CAZLDN010000167.1:0-9432 GCA_964558355.1 uncultured Candidatus Solibacter sp. | reverse complement strand
GATCAGACATCAGTAGGGCTGCCTCCTCTCATCTCCAGCTAACGACGCCCGTAGATAGCGACGCCCGAGCCAATGCTGATGGCGGCTTCGATCGAGCGTGCGGTGGCTCTCTTGACACCACTGTCAGGGATGTAGAGAATATCGTCGGGTTCCAGTTCGACGTCCCTGTCCTTGCCGGCGAGGATTCGTTTGACGTTGACCGCGATCTCGGCACGGCTCAGTGGATCGGAGGTCTTCCGCATGATTCTCGCGTCAGATTCCCGGGAGAAGCGGTCCAGGCCTTCGGACATGGAGAGAGCTTCGAGGACAGTGACTCCTGAGCGTTCGCCGAGGACATAGCCGCCGGTCTTCTTGACCGCGCCCATGACATACACCATTTTCCCTTTGGGAACGGTGATAACGTCGTGCGGTTTGACCGGGATGTTCTTGGCGGGAGCCTCGCCTTCGAGGATCTCCTTGATGCCCACCTCGGCTACGTAATACTTGCCGGTCGGGTCCTCGGTGACGCCATCGAGAGGAATAGGTCCCCACTCCTTGAGGCGGGCGATACGGATAGAGTAGCCGGCATCCGGGCGGAGGCCGCCAGCTTTTGAGATGGCTTCCATGAGAGTCATGCGCCCCTGAACCTGATGTACTCCGGGTTGCGTGACCGAGCCGAGGACACTGATGGGCTGACTGTGCATCTCCTTGATCGAGACGGTGACATCCGGTTTGCGCAGATCGCCCTTTAACCGGTCAATGATCTTGACTTCAAGCTGGTCAACTGTCAGGCCTCCAGCTTCGACGCGTCCCACCACGGGGAGGTTGATATTCCCGCGCATGTCCACCCGGAACGGAAACTTCCCGACCTCCTCCATGTCCAGTACCGATATCTCGAGCAGGTCACCTGGGCCGAGGATGTAGCCTGTGGGCACGACTACCTGCGTCTCAGCGCTTCTGCCGGGAAGCGGGGCAAAAACAAGGAGCATGAGGGCGACGACGACGAGGACGACCCATTCCTGCCATTGGATCTTGCGAATTAGTCGCATGCTGATTGTCCGAGCTTCACGCTCAGCCTCGAAACTTCGCTCTGGAGCACGGAGACCCGTTCATCGAGTTCCTGGATGCGCGAAAGGACCGCAGCATCTCCGTTGCGCCCGCGAGGAGTAGCCATCAGTTGCAGTATCGCCTCGCGCGTGAAGTCGCTGATGCTTCTTGCGCCCCGGATCTCGCAGAACGCTATAACTTGCCGGTACTCCTCCTCCGAGAGACGGATGCAGAGACTCTTGTTTCGCCGGTTGGAAAATGACATTTCGCTGCTACCTCGCAGGTTCCACTAGTTCGCTGTCTACCTCGACCGAGACGGAGCGTTGGAGCATTTCCACGGTCAGAACGAATCGCCACTGATTGCGAGACCTCTGCAGAATCCCTTCCATGTGCTGCAGAGGGCCCTTTGTGATGCGGACACGGTCGCCCACCTTGAGGTATGGGTAGGGGCAGACCTGCAGGCCGCTGGCGACCAGGCGCCGGACAGCCTTGATTTCCTCGTCGGGGATAGGGACTGGGGTTCCGCCGAAGCCGACGACATTAATGACGCCGGGAGCCTCGAGGACGGGAGAAAAGCGTCCGGAGTCCATTCGAACGAAGAAATAGCCATCAAACAAAGGCATCTGGACGACTTTTGCGCGGTCAGACCACTGCCGCCGGGTTGGGTAGACGGGAAGAAAGGGCTCGATGCCGCGGGCCTCGACAAACCGGGCGGCCACACTCTCGTGCCGCGCCCGTGTCCGAACTGCGAACCACATCTCTGAACGTCCTTCGAGGTAGGCTTCGCCCCTCTCAGTCACATTGGACCGCCCGCCGATGCCCTTATTCGGGGATACTCATGCTGCTCTTACCTCGGCCCTGCGGCGCTTGGGGCAAGAGGATTACTCTCAAAATGGAGTAATCCAAATGATGCACGATCCAGAGCCGCCTGTCAATGGATAAATTTTGCCTAGTGCGTTGCAAGTAGAGTACAATCCACCCAGATGCGGATTGTGACGTTCTTATTGCTTGCGGGCGCGTTACTCCTGACGCTAGTGTCCTTACTGATCGACTTGCGGGGGGCCGATCCGAGCAGCCTGGCTTGCCGCATTGGCCTGTGCCGGAAAGACCAGATCCTCGACACGCTGAAGAACCGCCCTTCGGTCACGAATCACGCTGATAATCTTGGGTTTCGCCGTCTGATCGCGATGGCGCCGGCCGACGCGTACGCTTGGGCCGCGCTGGCAGAGTACCTCAACTCTGACTCTTCTAGCGGATCTAGGAATGCGAGAAAGGCGCTTGACCGGGCGGTGGAGTTGGCTCCTGGGGTAGCCCAGATTCGGATGCGGCGCGCCAACCTCTGCTTTGAGATGGGAGACAAGCACTGTGTTTTGTATGACGGCAGGGACGTGCTTGGGCGGACAGCCACTTTTGACGGCATTCTGTTTTCATATTACAGATACGTTAATGTTGAGCTTCAAAATGTACTCAAATGGGGACTACCGGAAGAGGCTCGGGCGGCCCGGAGTTGGGCGATTTACCTCACGAAAAATACGAATTCGTCATTTCACATCTTACGCACCTGGGACTGGCTACGGGAGCGAGGCCTCGCCGACGCCGCCACGGTCTGCCGTCTCACCCATGAATTGCTAAACAAAGGGGACCCAGAGACGGCTTGGCGAGTGTGGAGCGACTACCGGGCTGTCGCCTATGGGCAGGAAGACGGAGCTGACCGGCTGACGAATGCGAAATTCGAGCGACAGCCGCTGGAGTCACCGTTTGACTGGTCGGTGACACCGCAACCAGATGTCAGTTTCCGGCGAGAGGGCGGTCTGGAAGTGAGTTTCCGGGGAGAGACGAACCTGTCGCTGGCGAACGTCAGACAAGTGTCATTCGTTCGTCCAGGACACCACCGGCTGGTGGTGGATATAGCCCATGAGGAGTTGACAACGGATCAGGGACCATACGTGCGGCTGTTCGACGCCGAGCAACCGGGGCGTTTGTCGGTCCGGACGGAGATGTTCCGGGGGAGCGCTGGACGCCGGACGGTCACCGTCGACTTCGTGGTTCCGCCGACCACCCGACTGGTAGCTGTGCAGTTGGAGCGGAGGCCTTCGGAGAAGTTCGACAACAAGATCACGGGGACGCTGCGCCTGTACCGGGTGTCGCTGAACGAACTTACCGCCAAGAACGATACCTCTTCCGTTGCCGGCTGTCGGCGATCATCTGAAAACGTATCTTCTGAACTCCCGCCGGAGTAGAGCAATGTCATCTGCGCCGAAGGCGCAATCCTCCGTCGATCGTCAAGTCGTGTCGCCAAAGGTGTAAGTTCATCATCGGAGGCGGGAGCGAGTATGGAACCCGGCCGTACGACCGGCCGGGTTCCGGCCTGGCAACCTTGCGACAGGTGACCTGCGTGTTGCCAGAACCCAATCCGCAGTGTGGATCCACGTTATGTAACGGTAACCCGGCGGCGAGTGCGACTCCGCGAGCAGGGAGTGGGCAAACGGCGAGCACGGATTCTCGCGGAGACTCACGGAAACCGTTCGGACTTTTGTCAGAGATAGTGTCCTTGGGGACGCCTACCCCCGTGCGAGGACCTCAGCCCGGCGCACTTCGTCGGTGATTCCCACAACGGCTACACCGGGCGACAACTGGTTCCAAAGAGCTTTTACGCCGCCTCGCGCCACGCGTAGCGATGGTGGAGACCGCCCAAGCGCGGCATTGAAATCACAGTGGCGTTCCCTGCTGGCTTCTGCTCTGCCGGCCGCCGATTCGGCGTGTCCTTTTCCAGGAAATCGTGAATGCGGTCCTGATGGTATGGACTTCGTTGTCACTGGCCAACTCGTCCGGCACCGTATGCCTCAAATCCGGTTCTTGTCCATCGGCTCGTACGTTTGCTCCACGCTTCTTTCAGGCCCCGCCTCGCGGCGACGCCCTTGCGCTTCGCTATCACTTCACCTCCATCAGGTTATGAAGGGGATTCTCACCCCCAAGTCGTCAAACATGCTCGGCGCACAATGGAAAGCCCACACACCCGTTGGTACGGCGGCTTCCTGGTGCGTGCGGACTCGGAGAAAACTCGAATTACCGGCTGGGGCTGACCGAACCCGGGCCATTTGCGGCGGCAACTCCAAGACCCACCGCGGCCGCTGCTGCTCCGCCAAAGACCAGCGCCATATTCTTAGCCGTCCAGAACTTCGCCGCTGCTCGCTTTGCCCCAGCCATCGCGTAAGTGCCGCGAAAGCCGGCGGGCTTCACCATCTTGTCGAACGCAAACAAGGTGACCGAATTAAGCTGCTTGAGATCGTAGGCCGCTTCGCCGACCAGCAACCGGAAAACGACCTTTCCGCCCGCCTCTTCCAGCTTCGCCTTCGATCCCGGTGCGAGCGAGATGCGTGACCCGTCGCTGAACGTCAGGGTCACCGGTGCCGAGCCCGCCACAATCTCGTCGCCGGCCATCACCGGCCAAGACGGAACCCCGCTCGGATTCACGGTCTCCCCGTGAAGCGTAAACGGCTGCGAGGAGGTCGCGGTCGCTACCTTGGTCCCTTGCCCGAACATCAGGCCAACCAGCGCGAACAGCAGAATAACGCCAACGAGAACTCGATACATACACATTCCTCTCGATAGAGACACAGCGCTCTTCTTTATAACAATAGGGCAATCCCGCCCCCACATGCAAGACATAAGGTGAATGAAATCAATTAGTTGTATGACATTCCAAGGACAGCCGTCTGACCAGCCCCTTGGCGTTCAACTCACCCGCCAGATCCAGAACATCCCTTTCGAGTTGCCCTGGGTCAACGTCGTATTCCGCCACCATCACGGCGCAGACTTCGGCCAAGGTCTTGCCGTCGACGGCTAATTGCCAGATGCGGGCACCCACGCGGTCGAGGCCGTAATAGGTGCCGGACTCGAGGGCGGGATAACAGTGTCTTCACACACTTGGCGCGCCATGACCGCAGTAGGAATCTCCAGTTTGTCAGACGATGTCATACGCTTTTCGCCTCGCCGTTCATCAGGCCGTCGATCAACGCGCCTCCAGACCATCACTCGTTGCCAGCCCGGCGAGCCAGGCAAGAGCGAGCGCGTTCGCCGGGATGTAGAGGTTGAAGTCCACCAGACTGTGCAGCGCCATGGCCGCCAGCCCGCCGGTCAGGCCCACCGCCAGCCACCAGTTCTTGCGCCCCCGTTCCCAACGCACCACCCGCACGACGCGCCAGAACACAAACCCTGCCAGCCCCAGCGCCAATGCCAGACCGGCGAAACCCGTCTCCGCCAGCACCTGCAGGTAGTCGTTGTGAGCGAAATCGACCGTATTGTCCGGCGCCGCTGTCTTGTACTTCAACAGCGCTACTTCATAGCTCCCCAGTCCCGCCCCGAACACCGGGTACGCCGCCACCAACTTGCCCGTATCCCGCCAGATCTGCGCCCGCGTGTCCTGGCTGACATCCTCTGTCTGCGCCAGCTCGGCAAACCGGCCGATCAACTCATCTGTCGGCAGAAACACGAGCATCCACGCCAAGCCGACCAACACGCCCCCCGCCGGCCACCACCTCCGCCAGCCTGCGCCCTCCTCCATCGGCTCTTTCTCTCTTGACCCTATCGCCGCCACCGCCGCCACGCCGATGCCCCCCAAAGCCGACAGAAATCCCATGCGTGAGAACGAGACGACCACTCCCAGCAGCAGGCACACCGTCGCACCCAGCCACAAACTCGACCACACCGCCGCCCGCCCCGAACTGCTGTGCCGCGTCACCCCCTTCCGGTACATCCAAACTCCAATCGCCAACGCCACCGGCAGCGCCATCTCCAGCAACCCGGCGAAGTGGTTCCTGTTCACATACGTCCCCACCGAGGAACCTGCCACTCCGCCCTCCATCCGTGCCAGATAGAACTGCACCAGCCCCAGCACGCTCTCCAGCCACGCCACTGCCACCACCGGCAACGCCGCTACCCACATCCGGTCGCGCCACAGCCACCCCAACCGCCTCGCCGTCAACAGGCCAGCCAGTGTTGCCACCAGTCGCAACCCCTGTTCTACTGTCGCCGTCGGCGCCACCCCCAGCGGCATCCACCCGGTCCGCCCAGCCCCCCGCCACATCTCCACGCTCGCCGGCGACACCCATGTCACCCATGCTTCCGGCCACGGCACGAGCTGCACCGCCGCTAACCCGGCAAGTCCCCAGCAAAGGCCCTCCAAGACCAGATCCCCTCGCCCTTCGGCAAACGTCGAAAGCATCCCCATCACCAGCAATCCCGCCGCAATCCACGCCCACTCCGCAGGCGCCACCCCGCCACGCAGGAACACCCCAGCCCCCAGCGCAACACTCATCCCCAACAGCAACACCCACCGCATCAACCGATTCTCCTTCTCATCCGAGCCATCCGTCCCGGCAATTCAAATCCGGGCAAACCAAGCGAACTGGCACGAAACCCATCCTCACGCTGTTACTCTTCGTTTGTCCACCCATTGCACAACAGTGACCGCCCGAAGGTGGCCACCCGACCCAGTCAAAGCCCATCACTTCACCGTGATCGTGCTCCATCGCAGTTATGACTCTACCCTCTCCGCTTGCGACGTGCCCATCCCCGCCGCGTGATGCGTGTGTTCTCTTTTTCGTGGCTCAACGTGCTCCAGACAGCGACTTCATCGCGTCTGGCCCCTCGAAGTTGACCTGACGCCGCTGCTTGATCGCGCGTAACTGCTGCACAATGAGGTTGTAGATCAGGTGGTTGTCAAGGTCATCCTCGGGCTGATCCAAAACGATTGGCTCCTCTCCGTAAGACAAAAGAAACGCCAAGAGCGCGGCTGTCTTCTGTCCAGGAGAACCCTCCTGGATGGAGCGAACGCAGTGCCATCCCCACGCGTGCCGTACTCCACCTGAAGGGTAGGTAAAAGAGGGTCCGAAAGAAAGCGAGCAAGAGCGATTCTACACCGCCAGCAACGCGCGCCGCGCGGGCGCCGAGGGACGAGCGAAAAGGATGCCCGCCACGCGCAGGTGAGCAGCACATCAACTCGCCCGGAGCATTTCGAGCCAGAGGCGCAGCGTCAAATCGTGCCGCTCCGGGCTCGCAAGATACGGTCGAAGCTCTGAGTCGTACCGGCTCTCCAGAAGCGCAAGATCGAGCGGGACTGCACGGGCGAGAAACTTCACGTCTTCGCGATCGCGGGCCGAGTTCCGCTCCAACTTCGACAACGCGAGGTCGTGCGCCTCAAGCCCCATGAGCAGCAGGTTGCGGTACGCTGCCGGGAACATCACCATCAGGCGGTGGGTGTAGTTTTCGGGAACAGTGACGATCCCCACATGTTGCACGTACACTCCGTGCTTCTTGTGCAGCGCCGATCCTGCACCCGCCAGGGCCTGAAGCCGCGCGATCTCCCCAACCGGAATCACCGCCAGGCAATCGACATCAATGGTCGGACGCGGTAAACCATACAGCATCGCAATGGCGAATCCGCCGATGCAATGAACAGTGATGGGTTGATCGAAGACCTTGTCGATCTCATGAAGGAACGAGTGCCATGGCTCCGGTGGGCGATCATGCGGCATAAGGCAAGGAGTGAGAATCCAGATCCGTGAGCAGATTCCAGTGACGAGCGTTGGCAGGGCGTGTTCGCCGGAGCCAGCGGCGCTCTGCATCTGAGAGGGAGGCTTGGCACAACGTGTCCTCGCGGACCAGACGAGCGCCTTCCAGGGCCTCTTCAATCTGGCGGAGTCGTTCGGCGGCCACTTGATCGCCCCGTCTCTCAGCCACCTGTCGCCCCAGTGTCACTATGAATCCGAGCCTGTTCTGAACATCTCGCAACTTGGCTTCGCGGATCAACCACTCCCAATCGAGATCGCTGTATTCGACCACGAGCCACGGCAGGGCCTCCATCACGCGGACCTCTATGTCGCTTGCGGCGATAGCGGCAAGAACGACGACAGCAGGATTCTTCTTTCGGCCGCCGCGCAAATGGCGGAAGCCCGGATACCCCAGGCTGGCGACTGCCGCCGCCAGGGACGCCGAATCCCACGAGCCGATGCCGTCGGCGCTTGATGGCAAAGCGGTAGGACCAAGGCGGTAGATCTTCACGATCTTCAGCCACAGGACAGACGTGACCCGGCGCCGGCCGCGCTCCAGCAGCGCAAGATATGCCTGCGACACACCGAGCCGTTCGGCTACTTGCTGCTGCGTAAGGCCCGCTGTTTCACGAGCCGACCGTAACTGTTCTGGACGCATGTCGCGAATCCTTCCAGGAGTATTATAACAGTATCTGTAATAGGAGAAGAGGCCGGCGAGTCTGCTGTTAGCCAGCCTTGGCCCCCCGCAAACATATGAGTGCTGGAATTCTACGGGCGAAAAACAGACGAGGGCGTGCAGCGCCAGTTGACTCTCTCGCAGTGGCGCTGCGCCGTTTCCCGGGACCGAATCAGAGAGATCCGCTTATCGCGGACCCAGGAGAGGTCGTTTTATTCCGCGCTTCCTGGAGAGCCAATTCTTGGGCCCCCAGGAATGCTACTTTCCAACTCCGTCGTTCTCTGTTCACAGCGCCGCCTGCAGTCAAGGTCACGACCCGCTGATGATCGTTCCTTGACTTGCGCCGCAGGTGCGTATAAAATTTGATACATACTGGTTCTATGGGAGATGAAAAACAGATCCGTTGGGTAGGGACCGCCTACGACGATCTGCTGGCGTTTCCGAAAGATTCTCGCAAGGAAGCAGGCTTCCAGTTGGGAAAGGTCCAAGCCGGGCTTGAGCCGGCCGACTGGAAGCCGTTCGAAGATGTGGGTGCCGGTACCAGAGAGATTCGCGTCAGGGCCGCGAGCGGAATCTACCGCGTGATGTACGTCGCCAAGTTCGAGGAAGCCATCTACGTCCTGCATTGCTTCCAGAAGAAGACTCAGGTGACCAGCAAGCAGGACAAGGCTATTGCCGGGGCGCGCTATCGCGCTGTGGTGAACGCGAGAAAGGAAAAGAAATGAAGATCGACACCGAAATCCGCCATGTGACAAAGCCAGGCGCGAACCTCTTCCTGGAACTGGGTTTTACGCCGGACGAGGCCAAACGTCTACAGGCGGCGTCCCGCAAACAGATCAATGACGCGCGCCTACTGAAGCAGCAACTGATGGAAGAGCTGTCTGTCTGGATTGCAAAGCATCACTTGAAGCAGGCCGAGGCCGCCGAGATTCTGATGGTCTCGCGCCCGCGTGTGTCCGACGTGGTGAATAAGAAAACGGCCAAGTTCACCATCGATACGCTAGTGGAAATGCTCAGCCGCGTCGGCAAGCCGGTCAAGCTGGCAGTCAGTTGATGCCGGTGGTAGGGATCGTATGGCGCGATGTTTTATTGTAATCAACACGTTACGGACGGAGAGGTCGTTGGAAACCTAATGCCGAGTACCGAATAATCCCGAGTAAACACGGCGGATGCCATTCG
>CAZLDN010000166.1:0-9498 GCA_964558355.1 uncultured Candidatus Solibacter sp. | reverse complement strand
AGGCGCAAGAGGAAATGTTTGGGAGAAAATCTAGTCAAAGGCCAAACGCCAGGCCTCGACACTTGTGTCGAGGGGGCAGGCCGAGGGGCCGGCGCTACGTGGGAAGGGGGCCGCTTGGGGGCGGACCGCGGACTGGCTAGGCAGGTGGCGTTGGGGTGTTCCACGCTGGAATCGCTAAGCGCCTGAGGCAGGCTGAAGACTTGGGGACGCCTTGGCGCCGCTGTCAGCTCTCCGCCAGAATCCGACGAACCATCCCGGCGTTGATGGCTATCTCGTCGCTCATGATCGGGAACATCCCCACAATCAGCCCGTCTCCCGGCTTAAGGCGTTCATAGGCGAAGCGCATTGCCTTCTCCATCGAGGCCTGGTTGTTGCAGAGGCGGCCCGCGGCGAAGACCTTGAAAGCCAGACAGGGGCGTCGAACTTGCCGGACTACCTCGAGCATCCGCTCCGGGTCGTGAGCCAGGAATAACTCATCCACTGGAACATCGCCGAGACCGGCCTTCAGCTTTTCGGGTTGGCGCACAACATTATACAGACAGGTCATGTAGAGGTCCTGCTCCCAACCGGCATCCTCGAGGCGGACGATGTGTTCAGGGACATGCGATGAGACGCCTGCCATGAGTCCGAAGTCGTGAGCTTTCTTGAGGAAGTCCCGGACCTTGCCTTGTTCCCCGCGATAGAAGAACCGGTCGGTGACGCCGCCGTGATGGACAACGGCAATCGGCTTGAGATCGACGATCTCCTTCCAAGTGGCCGGCTCCTCATCGCGCATCAGGCAGATGTGCTGCAATTTCGAGCCGCGCTCCCGTGCCGCCCGGAGCGCGCCGAACACTTTCCTGTCCACGCTGACCTGCCAGGTGTTGATGCCATTCCGTTCGCACGACAAAGCGTAATCGAGTGTCCGTTCCGGCGTGAACCAATCGGTCATGATCGCGCTGAGCTTCGGCACGGCGTGCGAGTAGCCGCCGATCGGATTGTAACCGGCCACCAGGCGGGTGACCTGGAACTTGCCGAGAGTCACAGCCGGCAATGAATTTGGCGCCGGCGCTCCGGCCGACAGTGCGGACATTGGCAAGGCGATCGCTCCGAGCATGCGCCGCCGGTTCAGTTTCAGCAATTCGGCCTTTTCCATGTTGGCTCCTAGGTTTCGACCAGTATACATCCGCACCGCGCGACGGGCCGACGCATAATGGAACCATGACAATCACGGGACGCATCACATTGGCCGCTGTGATGGTTTGCGGGGCGGCTGGCGTTTTGGCCGGCCAGTCCCCGGCGCCTCCTGGCGAGTGGATTTCGATATTCAACGGCGAGTCTCTCAAAGGGTGGAAGGAGACGCCGTTCTTCGGACACGGCGACGTGCAGGTGAAGGACGGGATGATCTTGATTGGCAAGGGTCACTTGACCGGCGTGACGTGGGCAGGCGAGTTCCCCAAGTCCGGCTATGAGATCCGGTTCGAAGCCGCGCGGTTGGATGGCGGCGACTTTTTCGCCGGAATCACATTCCCCGTGAAGGACACGTTCTGTTCGTGGATCAACGGCGGTTGGGGCGGTTCGGTGGTGGGGTTGTCGAGCCTGGACGGCAATGACGCCTCCGAGAACGATACTTCCACGTCGATGGACTTCGTGAAGGGACGCTGGTACGCATTTCGACTGGCGGTGACTGAGAACCGAATCCGTGGTTGGATCGACGGCGAGCTCATTATCGATGCCGACATCACGGGGCGGCGAGTGGATCTTCGTCCCGGCGAAATCGACTTGAGCACACCGTTGGGGTTTGCCACGTACTCGACGGTAGCGGGGTTGAGAAAAGTTGAGTATAGGCGGCTTGCCGCAGGGGTGAGCAAGTAGCAAATCCATCGAGAGTTGCGCCTGGAAGCCCGCTCTGTCGAAAGGCAGCCCAAGAAGGCAGATGCGGGACATGCGGGACCAGGGGTCCCGCGCGGGTCGGGGGACCCGCCCTCCGGGCACTCCCCTCTTTCCCGTTTCCCGCTGTATAATGCCCGCAGCGTTGGATGAATTTGCAGAGTAGGCGTAAAGGAGACACCTATGAACCGGCGTTACTTCCTGATGAGTTCAGCGACGGCCACCGCGAGCCAAGCGGTCCGGGACGTCGCAAGTCCGAATGACACCGTGCGCGTCGCTGTGATCGGGTGCGGCGGACGCGGCAACAGCCACATGGGGGCGTGGACATCCATGCCAAACGTCGAACTGGGCGCACTTGTGGACGTAGACGATTCCCACTCGGAGCGGTTCATCGGCTCTCTTCAGAAGAGAGGGAAGAACCCCGTAAAGACCTTCCGCGATATCCGCAAGGTGCTTGACGACAAGGATATCGATGCAGTCTCCATCGCCAGCCCGAACCACTGGCATGCCTTGCAGACGATTTGGGCCTGCCAGGCAGGCAAGGACGTCTACGTTGAGAAGCCGGCCTCGCACAATGTATTCGAGTCCAGGCAGATCGTCGCGGCGGCGCGCAAATACAATCGCATCGTGCAGATGGGCAGCCAGAGCCGTTCTTCGCCCGCCTTGCAGGAGGCCGTTCAGAAGATGCGCGACGGCGAATTCGGCGAAATCTACATGGCGCGCGCACTATGCTTCAAAGCGCGCAACACCATCGGCAAGACTCCGGTCGAGCCCGTTCCGCCCGGCGTCGATTACGACATGTGGACCGGGCCGGCCCCGTTGCGCCCGTTTACAAAGAATCGGTTCCATTACAACTGGCACTGGTTCTGGGATACCGGCAACGGCGACCTTGGCAACCAGGGGATCCACGAGGTGGATATCGCGCGCTGGGGCCTGGGCGTGACCCATCCGACCAAGGTGACCGCCATGGGCGGCAAGTTTATGTTCGACGACGATCAGGAGACGCCGAACACGATCAGCGCAAACCTGGAGTTCGTCGCCGGCGGCAAGACCAAGATGATGACTTTCGACGTCCGGCACTGGTACAGCAACCACGAGGCGGGGATCGGCGGCGAGCGTCCGGGCAATACCATCGGCAACACTTTCTATGGCGCCAATGGGTATCTGGTGATCGACAACTACAACAAGTACTACAGCTTCATGGGACGGGAACAGAAGCCGGGGCCTGCCAGGATTGAACGCGACAAACACTTCGAGAACTTCATCGCCGGCGTACGCAGCCGCAAGCGGGAAGATGTGAACGCCGAGATCGAGGAAGGTGCGATCTCCTGCGTGCTGATGCACCTGGCGAACATCTCCTACCGTTTGGGCCGGACGTTGAACTGGGATGAGAAGACGTGGACGGTGAAGAACGATCCCGAGGCGACCAGGATGCTCACGAGGGCCTACCGGGCGCCGTACATCGTGCCGGCAAAGGTCTGAGGTAGCGGAGTTCATCACAAGTCCGAGCTGGTGGAAGTGCGGCGCGGGTTGCATCGTTATTGGTGTGTTTGTCCCTTGTCGTCCGGGGCAGGGCTGCCTGCTGGGACCCCGGGCAGAAGCGCCGCACAGCTGATGCCGTTACCCGGCCAAAGAAACCGGGTCACGCGTAGAGCCGTCTTCGATTGCTTGAGGGGGTGCGTCCGAAATGGAGCGGGAGACGGGATTCGAACCCGCGACATCAACCTTGGCAAGGTTGCACTCTACCAACTGAGTTACTCCCGCTCGCTGGACATCTTCCATTCTCTAACGCCTAAGCGCCTTCTGTCAATCGGCTCAAGCCGTTGCGTCATAACGCAAACATAACAGGGGTAAAATGGGATGATTTACACAACCTCTTCAACTGTCGTATTTCCTTTTGTTTCAGCGCGTTACGATTGTGTGAACGAGCCTCTTCCACAGGGGTGAATTTGTGATATTCTGTGGGGCGTCCCTACCTCGGAAGATCTGTTCGGAGAAGCCCTGAGGGGTTGGTGGAGGGGTGGTGGACCAAAACGCGCCGAGGGTAATTTCTAAAAATTCAAGTTGTGCAAATCGTGTGGAAATCATACGTGGGAGTTGTGGATTGATGTTTGAAAAGAACGCGTGGGAGACGATCAAGGAGCACCTTTGCACAACTTTGACGTCGGAGGCTTATGACAACTGGGTCGCCAGGACATCCTATGTGGGCGAGAGCGGCGAGCGGTTGAGGGTGAGAGTACCGGATGAGGTCACGAAGTCGTGGATGGAGAGCGAGTACGCTTCGAGGGTGAAGTCTGTTATTCGCGATTTGCGGCTCCCGGTGGCTGAAGTGCAGTATGAGTTGGACGCGGCGCCGATTCCGGCGAGTCCGAGAGAAGTCGAGTCGTCCTTCTTCCACCCGGCCAGGAAGCAACTCAACCGGAAGTTCGTGTTTGAAACCTTCGTTGTCGGGTCGTGCAATCAATTCGCCCATGCCGCCGCGGCGGCAGTGGCGGCCAAGCCTTCGGAGAGCTACAACCCGCTGTTTATATACGGTGGCAGCGGCATGGGCAAGAGCCACCTGTTACACGCCATTGGGCTGCAACTGGTGCAGGATCGGCCCTGGATGAAGGTAGTCTTCACCACTGGCGAACGCTTCATGAACGAGATGATCCAGTGCATCCGCATGGACCGGATGGGAGCTTTTCACGAGAACTATCGCACGGCCGATGCGTTGTTGATCGATGACATTCATATCCTTGCCGGCAAGGAGCGCACTCAGGAAGAGTTCTTTCACACCTTCAACGAACTTCACGACCGGCAGAGGCAGATCGTGTTGACATCGGATTCGCTGCCCAAGAACACGCCCGGATTGGTTGACCGTCTAAGGTCGCGGTTTGAATGGGGTCTGATGGTGGATGTCCAACCACCGGACCTCGAAACGAAGATGGCAATCCTGGATAAGAAATCCGAGCAGGAAGGTATACGGCTTCCCGAGGATGTCCGGATCTTCATCGCCACAAAAACGAAGTCGAGCGTCCGCGAGCTTGAAGGCGCCTTGGTGAGGTTGCTTGCCTATTCTTCCGTCACGGGATCGCCGATCAACATGGCGATGGCGCAGCAGCTCCTGAAGCCAATGCTGCCCACTCATGAGCGGCGAGTGACCATCGATTCCATCATCCGCGCCGTGGCCGAACGGTATTGCCTGCAGCCGTCTCAGTTGAAGCAGAAGACGAACGCACATGAAATTTCGAGGCCGCGGCAGGTAGCAATGTACCTGACGAAGGAATTGACCTCGGCGTCTCTGCCCGAGATCGGCCGCGCCTTCGGGGGCAAGCACCATACGACAGTGCTGCATTCGGTGAGGAAGGTGGAGGAGTTGCGCCAGGGCGATCCAGATCTTAACAGGCTGATCCACAGTCTAATCGATTCATTCAATTGACCTTACTGAGTTTTCCACAGAAGAACCCCTATGGTTGGCTGTGGACGGCTGTGCAAGGCAGTGTGGCTGTGGGTGAATGAGTCTGGCACGGACCCTTCCTTCCACAACACCGATAGACCCGAAGCGATTGAGTTTTGTATAATTTAGGAAGAATTCAACATTTCCACAGCGCCTACTAACCCTGGTCTTAGACATGTATGATTAAATCCTGAGACCGGAGAGAAGAGGCAGTAGAGCTGAGAGCGCGAAGACAATCTCAAGGGAGAGAGGCACATGGAGTTTACGGTAAGCAAAGCCGACCTGGTTCGTGAGTTGAACCTCTCGCAGGGCGTCGTGGAGAAGAAGGCCACGATCCCGATTCTGTCCAACATCCTGGTGGAAGCTACAGGGGATCGTTTGACGTTGACGGCCACCGATCTGGAATTGGGTATCCGCAGCACGACCGCAGCCAAGGTGAAGACCGCGGGCATCGGGACCATTCCAGCCAAGCGACTGCTGGACTATGTCCGTCTGTTGCCCGACTCTGAGATTCAGATCAAGTTTTCGGACACGCACTGGGCCAGCCTGACCTGTGGACGGTCGCGCTCGCGTATTGCCGGCATGTCGCGTGAGAGCTATCCGGAATTGCCGGAGATGCCGGAAGCGGCTGTGCAGATCTCTTTGCCGGCGCTGACAAGTCTGATTCAGAAAACGATCTTCTCGATCTCGAATGAAGATTCACGGTTCACATTGAATGGCGCGCTTCTGCAAGTCCAGGATGGCGGGATGACGATGGTGGCCACCGATGGGCACCGGCTCGCGCTGGCCCATCAACCCGGTTGCGCCAGCGAAGCGCCGCCGAGCAAGGCCCTATTGCCCAGGAAAGCCATGGTTGAGCTTCTGAAGATCGCCGCTGAGGTTGGCGGCGAGGATATGAAGATAGACTACGCGGCCGACGACAATCATCTTTTCTTCCGGTTGGGCGACCGGCTGTTGATGAGCCGTAAGCTCACCGGCAACTTCCCGGATTATGAGCGGGTGTTGCCTCGCAGCCATGCGCATTCGATCACCATGAACCGCGAGGAGTTGAGAGGGACCATCGAGCGAGTTGCACAATTCGCCGACGAACGAACCCGGGCTATCAAAGTTCAGTTGGCCGATAACGAAGCCAAGGTCCATTCATCGTTGAGCGAGACGGGCGAATCGGAAGAGAGTCTGGGTGTGGACTACATTGGCCCGACTGTCGAGATTGGCTTCAATGCCCACTATCTGTTGGAGTTTTTGAGGGCCGTCCCCGAGCCGGAAGTTTCCTTCCATTTCAAGGACGGTCAAAGCGCGGGCGAACTCCGCCCGGCAGGTGACGGACTCGCCTATGAGTACCGCTACGTCGTGATGCCGATGCGCATCTGACGGGAAACATTCCGGCGGGCTCAAGAGAGCCTCCGCCGCAGATTTCAGGGTTAAACGATTTGAGCAATACTGGCGCTTACGATTCCTCGAGTATCAAAGTTCTCGAAGGCCTGGAGGCGGTGCGTCTTCGGCCGGCGATGTATATCGGCTCCACCGGAGAGGGCGGTCTGCACCATCTCGTCTATGAGGTGGTGGACAATTCCGTGGACGAGGCGATGGGCGGTTTCTGCGACGAGATCACCGCAACCATCCACATCGACGATTCAATCACCATCACCGACAACGGCCGCGGCATTCCCGTGGACATCAAGGAAGAGTTCGGCGTCTCGGCGGCGCAGATCGTGATGACGAAGCTCCACGCCGGGGGCAAATTCGATTCCAATAGCTACAAGGTTTCTGGCGGTTTGCACGGCGTCGGCGTAAGTTGCGTGAACGCGCTGGCCGAAACGCTGCACCTTGAGATCTATCGCGATGGCCATACGTGGGAGCAGGAGTACGAACGCGGTCTGCCGAAGGGTCCTTTGACGCGCACAGGCAAGGCGGGACGCAAGCACGGCACGCGCATCACGTTTAAGGCCGACGGCACGATCATGGACACGACGAAGTTGAACTTCGACACGCTCTCCACACGCTTGCGCGAAATGGCCTTCCTGAATAAGGGTTTGAAGATCACGCTCTCCGACGAGCGGGTGGATCCGGTTCGCTCGCATGAGTTCCTGTTCTCCGGAGGCATCAGCGAGTTCATTCGCCATCTCAACCGCGGCAAGATCGTCTTACATGAGAAGCCGATCGCCATCGAAGGCGAGCGCGAACTGCCCAATGGCGGCATGCTCACGATGGAGATCGCCATGCAGTGGAACGACTCTTATTCCGAGCAGATCTTCAGTTTCGCCAACAACATCAACACGAAGGATGGAGGTTCGCACCTGACCGGCTTCCGCACGGCGTTGACGCGTACGCTGAACTCGAGCGCCCGCTCGGGCGGCCTTGTGAAGGACGTCAAGGACGCCAATCTGACAGGCGACGACGCCACTGAAGGGTTGACCGCCGTGGTCAGCGTGAAGCTGCCCCAGCCGCAGTTCGAGGGCCAGACCAAGGGCAAGCTGAATTCCGATGTCGCGGGCTACGTCACGCAAATCGTCAACGAGAAGCTCACGGAGTTCTTCGATAAGAACCCGGCGGTGATGAAGAAGATCATCGGCAAGGCCGTCGACGCCGCGAGAGCCAGGGAAGCGGCCCGCAAGGCGCGCGAGCTGACGCGCCGTAAGGGCGCCCTGGATTCCGGCGGGTTGCCCGGCAAGCTCGCCGACTGCCAGGAAAAGGACCCGGCAAGGTGCGAGCTGTTCCTGGTCGAGGGCGAATCGGCCGGCGGCACCGCCAAGACCGGACGCGACCGCAAATATCAGGCGATCCTGCCCCTCAAGGGTAAAATCCTCAACGTCGAGAAGGCCCGCTACGACAGGATGCTGGGCCACGACGAAATCCGCGCCATGATTACGGCCATCGGCACCGGCATAGGCAAGGACGATTTCGACATCACGAAGCTGCGCTATCACAAAGTGATCCTCATGACCGACGCCGATGTCGACGGATCGCACATCCGCACGCTCCTGCTGACGTTCTTCTTCCGGCACATGCCGGAGCTGATTCTGCGCGGTCACATCTTGATCGCTCAACCGCCGCTCTACCGGATCAAGAAGGGCAAGAGTGAGAAGTACATCAAGGACGACAAGGAGTTTCTGCGCGAGATCTTGCGCAGGGCGACCGAAAACGTCCACGTCCTGGCCGGCAACGGAGCCGCCGAGCGCCTGGAGGGCGGCGAACTGCGGCAGTTCCTCATCACGCTGGATGAATTCCAGCAGTTGTTCACGCGCATCGAGCGCAGGATGACGAATGCCCGCGTCGCCGAGGTTCTGGCCGATCCTACGCTCAGAATCGACACCAAGGCCGAGTTCGCCGACCAGGCCAATCTTGAAGAGCTGAAGGCGCGGCTGGAGGCTCTTGGCCTGAAGGTCAGGATCGCCGCCGAGGAAGAGCATTCCGGCTGGCAGGTGGGCTTCCACGCCGAAGGTCAGGGCGACAGGTACATCGGCGTGGAGCTTGCCTCTTCGCCTGAATACAGGCGGCTCCGGCTGCTGGCGCGGCAGGTGCAGAAGTTCAACAAGCCACCCTTCCTGGTCGTGAAGGATTCGCGCAAGGAAGAGATCGCGGATTGGCGCGGCCTGATCGCCCACCTCAAGGCCGAGGGCATGAGAGACGTGAATATCCAGCGCTACAAGGGTCTGGGCGAGATGAACCCCAACCAGTTGTGGGACACGACGATGAACGCCGAGGTTCGCACGCTCCTCGAGGTGAAGCTCGAGGACGCCGTCGAATGCGACGAGATCTTCACCACGCTGATGGGCGAAAACGTCGAAGCCCGGCGCAAGTTCATCGAAGAGAACGCCCTGGACGTGCGCAACCTGGACGTCTAGACGTTTCTCTTGGTCTCCAACTTGTAGGTCTGCACTTCCGTTACACCGAGCTTTCTCAGATCTACCCCGGGATCTCGGAATGATGCTGGCTCGGGCCTTGTTGGCCCGTAGTATGTGCTCGACAAAGGCGGTATTTTTTCCGCCTCTTTCGGGCCAGAGCAATCTTGAACAATACCAATTGGGCGATCAGGCGCCCCGGGTAAAGCATGACCGGCATGTTGGAGACGTTGGCGATCTCAAGGGTTAGGCAGCCCCTATACAGGGGATGAATCCAAGGCGCCGTTTCGACAATGCGTATTCCAGCGAAGCCGATCACTGATTCCAATCTGATGGCGATCAGGATTC
>CAZLDN010000165.1:0-9675 GCA_964558355.1 uncultured Candidatus Solibacter sp. | reverse complement strand
CTTCAGGAGGCGGCGCGGGCGCGGGGGCGGGCCTGGGAGCGCTGGCAACCATTGGAGCAACTGGAGCAGCGGGTGCAACCGGGGCCGCGGGCGCGGCAACTGGAGCCGGTTCGGGCGGCGGCGGGGGAGGCTGTGGCGGTTGTGCCGCCCACAGCAGGCCGGTCGTCAGAAGCACCGCTCCGGCGATCGCAACGCCCGGACCCCATGCCGATCCGCCGGTCTGGCGACCCATCAATCTCATGATTCTCATTTTCAAACCTCCTGCCGTGGCGGCCATGGCAAAGGCGGGCCGCGTCTCTTCCAACTTCAAAAGCGCTCTCGAATACTCGGCCCGATCCCCGCAAACCTCGACGGCGATGTCGTCGCAACAATGCTCCCGTTCCTGGCGGATCCTGTGCGAAACCCACCACACCGCCGGGTGGTAGAACAGCAGCGATTCGACGATGGTCTGGATCAGGTTCACCAGATAATCCCGCCGGATGATATGCGCCAGCTCGTGGGCCAGCACCGCTTCGATCTCGGCCGGGCTCAGGCGCGCGACAACGGCCGCCGGAATGAGGATTACCGGCTTCAACCAGCCAAAAACCTGCGGAGCTTCGACAAAGCGCGAGACCATCAGGTCGATCGAGCCGTTGACGCCCATCCGTTCCATGAGCCGGCTGAGCGGGTAATCCCAGTGAATTCCGCCGCAGCTTCCGCGCCGCGCCAACCACCAGCCCATCGCGGTCCTTGTCAACAGAACAGCCGCGCCCAACGCCCAGATGCATACCACCCACTGTTGCCAGCCAGCCGCCTTGAAGATTTCGCCTCCACCCTGTCCGGCTTCGAGCACCATCCCCTTAATGCCGGGCGGCAGGGCTGCCGATTCCCCGCCCTGCAGCCACAACAGAGTGGCGGGAACGCAAAGCGCCATCGCCAGCAGAGCCATGCAAGTCACGGCATAACGGGCGTGCGAGGTGGCGTCTCGCAGCCAGCCCAGCGCGGCCGCCAGAGCCAGGGCGATCAAGGCGCCCTGCCAAAGGAAATGAATCAACGCCCAGCCGAGTGCGTCCACCGCGTCCCTCCCTCCGCCTCATCCAGCATTTTGCGGATCTCGGCGATCTCCTTCTTCGACGCGCGCTTGCGCGAAAGGGCCCGCATCACCAGCGCCGACGCCGATCCGCCAAAAACCCGTTCAAGCAGATCGTCCACGATCCGGCCCTGCATCTCTTCCCGCTCGAGGACCGGACGGTAGACATGCGCCCGGTTTTCCTCGTCCCTTTCGAGAAGGCCCTTCTCCGCCATGATCTGCATCAGCTTCAGAACGGTCGTATAGCCGGTGGGCTTGTTTGAATCCAATTCCGACCAGACCTGCCGCACCGTCGCGGGACCCGTCTCCCAGAGAACGCCCAGGATTTCGAGCTCCGAGGCCGTCGGTTTTGGGGGCGCGCCAGCCAGATTCTTTTTCACACCCTGACTGTATTACGAAGCTCTTCGTAGTGTCAACGAAATTCTTCGTACTTGCGTAACAAATGGGCCGCGCCGTTGCGGATGCGCGTTTCAATCAGCCGCCACATGACGACGCGGCCGTCCTCGAAGATCAGTTCGGCGAGTTGGCCGCGATCCGTGCCGGGGTCTTTCTGATCGAAGACAAGGTTGCCGAGCGAGTAGAAAACGGGGGCGCCGGCGATCACTTCGCTTTCCTGAACGACGTGCGGGTGGTGGCCGGCGACGCAGGCCGCGCCGGCTTCGACGACCGCCTTGGCGAAAGCTCTCTGGTAGGCGTTCGGCTTGGCGTGATACTCCCAACCGGCGTGCATGGAAACGATGACGGTTTCGCCGCGACGGCGCGCCTGAGCGACATCGGCGGCAGCCTTGGCGGGATCGAGGCCGGGGACGCGGGCGTCGTCGATCTGCCAGTTGCCGTTGCGCTGATCGTAGGTATAGGCGAGGAATCTGAACTTCGCGCCGCCGCGTTCGAGCAGCGCCTCGCGGCCTGCTCCGGCGACGGCGATGCGGTGCTGTTCGAGCAGCCGGATGGTGTAGTCGAGACCGGCGGGACCCGCATCGCGGACATGGTTGTTGGCCAGGCTGACGATGTTGATGCCTGCGCCGGTCAGCGCCTCGACGAGTTCCGGCCGGACGCGGAAGACCATCTTCGATCCGTCATAAGGACCGGTCTCGGAGAAGGGCGATTCCAGGTTCACGAATGCGATGTCAGCGCCAAGAAACGCCGGAGCGACACCGCGCAGCGGCCGCAGCCAGTCGTTTTCTTTCGCCGCCTTTTCGCCCACCCAGCGGGCCAGTAAGACATCGCCTCCGCAGACGACGCGGACGCGGGACGGCTGCGCAATGGCGGCCGCGGCGAGAAAGGACCTGCGGCTCAGCACGCTATTGGAGGTTCGCCGCGGCCGCCGCGTCCAGAAACCATGCGGAGCTGCGCCGTTCGCGGGTGAGAATCTGGGCCGGGCACAGCATGGGGTTGTAGGCGCCTTCCCATGCCCGGTGGAGTGGTTCGGCCTTGTTCCCGCCGGTGGCCAGCACGGCGAGGTCGCGGGCGGCGAGCAGCACGCCGGGCAACAGCGTCACGCGCCACTCCGAGGCAGGTTCGAAATAGACCGCGGCGGCGATGCTCTCGCGGTTCTCGACCAATGGGTCGCCCGGAAACAGGCTCGCCGTGTGGCCGTCGCCGCCGACTCCAAGTTGGATCACATCGAACCGCGGCAGCGTGTCCACGCCGCAGCGGAAAAACGCGCGGATGTCGAATTCATAACGGCGGGCGGCTTCGTGCGGCGAGATCTCGCCGGCAATGCGGTGGATGTTTTCAGCAGGAATTGCCGCCGGCCCGATCAGATGAGAGAGTGTCATGCCGTAGTTGCTTCGCGGGTCGCCGGGCGGCACAGTGCGCTCGTCCACCCAGAACAGGTGGACACGATTCCAATCGACATCCTGGTCCGCAAGCAGGTCGAACATCGCTGCCGGCGTGACTCCGCCCGATACGGCCAGCGACGCGAGCGGTTCAATATCCAGCGCGCGCTTGAGCAAACCCGCCAGGTGAACCGCGCAGGCGGCGCAGGCCCCAGCCGGGGTTGCGGACACAACTCTCTGGGAGTTCATCTGAGGCGCCACTTCATCCTCCATTTTCGCAGTGCCGGCCCCTGCCGAAATTTTCCGCTGCCCGCGCGGCGGAGTCAAGCGGGCGGCGGTTCAGGGTGTCCGCCACTGGTGGCCGCTCCGGGCGAGCATGTCATCCGAGGCTTGCGGGCCCCACGTTCCAGAGGCGTAGTTCGGCAAGTCAAATTTCGTCTCGCTCCAGACGCCGAGCACCGGCTCGACTACTTTCCAACTCGCTTCGACCATGTCCTGCCTTGTGTAAAGCGTCGCGTCGCCTTGCAGGGCGTCGAGCAGAAGCGTCTCGTAAGCGGCGGGCGATCGGGTGCCGAAACTTGTCCCGTAGTTGAAGTCCATCGTCACGGGCCGCAGATTCATTCCCTGCCCCGGCGCCTTGGCCGAGAACCTCAGCGAGATGCCCTCTTCGGGCTGGATCCTGAGCACCAGCAGATTGGGCCATCTCTGGGCGCCTTCGCCAAACATGGAGAGCGGGGCGCAGTTGAACTGGACCGCCACATCGGTGAACCGCTTCGGCATGCGCTTGCCGGTGCGGATGTAGAAGGGCACGCCGGCCCAGCGCCAGTTGTCGACCTCGAGCCGCACGGCCGCATAGGTGTCTGTCTGGGCCTCGGGATCGACGCCAGGCTCCTGCCTGAAACCGGGCGCCGCTTCGCCTCCAATGACGGCCGGGCCGTACTGGCCCTTCACGGCGTTGGAAACGACCTCGTCCGGCTTCATGACGCGGATGGCCCGCAGGAGCTTTGACCGCTCATCGCGAACGGCGCGCGATTCGTAGGCCGAGGGCGGCTCCATGGCGATGGTCGCCATCACTTGCAGCAGGTGGTTCTGGACCATGTCCCGCAAAGCGCCCGCCTCCTGGTAGTACGCTCCGCGGCCCTCGACGCCGATGGATTCGGCGGCGGTGATCTGGACATGGGCGACATAACGGCGGTTCCAGAGCGGCTCGAAGATGCCATTGCCGAAGCGGAAGGCGAGGATGTTCTGGACCGTCTCCTTACCCAGGTAATGGTCGATGCGGTAGATCTCGTTCTCGGCGAAGACGCCTTGCAAAGCGTGATTCAACTCATCGGCGCTGGCTAGGTCGTGGCCGAAGGGCTTTTCGACGATGATGCGGCGCCATGCGCTTTCACGCGGCGCGCGGTTGAGTCCGGCGGCGCCAAGCGCCTTGGCCGCGGGACCGTACTGGCTGGGCTGGATTGAAAGGTAGAAAAGGACATTGCCTTCAGTGGCTCGGACCTGTTCCACTTCGGCCAGTTTCGACTTGAGCCGCTCGTACAGCGCAGTGTCGAAGATGTCGCCATCGAGATAGAAAAGACCCTGGGCGAAATCGTCCCAGAGGGCCTGGTCGAAGGGACTGTCCTGAAGGTAGCGTTGAACCGATTCGCGCATCCGTTCGCGGAAATGCGAGTCGGACATCGGCGTCCTGGACACACCGACGACGCTGAATCCGGGCGGCAGGCGCTTCTCGTACGCCAGCCGGTAAAGGGCGGGAATCAGCATCCGCCTGGTGAGGTCGCCGTTGGCGCCGAAGATCACCATGGCCGAGGGCGGCGCGTGCGCTTCGGACGGCTGCGCCGGTTGCGCTGCATCCCAGTTCCACATGAACTTCACGGTAGCACCAGGCCCGGGCGCGGCGGTGGCTGCAAACTCAGCTTGCCGCTTCCTCCGGCGACCAGCTATCCTAGGAGTGTCCTTCCCGGTTCGCCGGTTTCCTCCGGCACACCCTTTTCAACGAAAACTTTTCCATGCCGAAGAACAAGAAGATTGTGGCCGCGGTCGAAGACCTCTTCTTCGTCGTGAAGATCAACGACCTGGCCAAGCGAGCCGGTTTCCAGCCCGAGTTCATCAAGACGCAGGAGGCCATCCTCGAACGCGTCGCGGCCGAACCGCCGGCGCTGCTGATCGTGGATCTGAATAATGCGGCCGTCGATGCCGTTGACCTGATCGCCAAGGTCAAGGCGATGCCCAGCGCCAAAATGACGTCGGTCATTGGCTTTGTCGCGCATGTCGAGGCGGAGTTGAAGCAGCGCGCCCAGGAAGCAGGCGCGAACATGGTGCTGGCGCGGTCCGCGTTCTCGACGAACCTGCCCCAGATTCTGAAACGCCACTCGGGCTCGATGTAAGTCGATCCTACTTCAGCCGCGCGGCGATCGATGCGGCGAGCTTTGCCGGGTCGGCGCCTTCGACCAGATTAGTCCAACCAGCGACGCGCTTTCCTGCACGGAACATGCAGATGCGGCCGAGATAACGGTCAGTGGCGGTGAACCCGTCCGTCCCCACGGCGATCTGGCCCGACGCGGGGAATCGTTCTTTCAACTTGGCCATCAATTCCGCCGCCGCCTGATCGGTGGCCTCTTCGACGACAAACGCCTTGCCGCTGTCATACTGCGCCAGATAGCCGCGCTTCAACAGGCGCAACCCGAGCACGCTTTGCGCAACCAGCCGCGGGAAGCCTGGACGGATCCCTTCAGCAGGGAACCAGGCCAGTTGCGGAGGAGCCGACGTGGGACCCTCAAACGTCCTCTCGAAACGCGTGATGACGTCTGTCAGCAGCGCGGAGTGTTGGCCGTCCGGCTCGGCGGCGACTTCAACGTAATAGACACCCTTTGTGAAGACCGCCTTGCGCGGCGTCACCTGTCCGCCGCCGCCGATCTTCAACACCGGCTCACGCGTGTCCAGGTTGCCGGTGAACATGCCGTAAGCCGATTCGTGGTCCTTGAACTCGCTGACATCGAAGATCAGCTTCAGATCGCCTTTCGCGCAGGTGATGCCCTTCATCGAACGGAACCCGTATAGGAAGTAACCTTCGGAGTTTCCGTCCATGTACTCGAACAGAGTCCCGGTCGTGAAAGTCCTGACGCCGGCTTCCTGCTTAAAGCCGGGCGCAACGGCGCAATCGGGCGGCTGAGCCATGCAGACCGCCCCCATAATGTTGAGGGCGGCCCACAACGTTTTTCTCACGCGAAAAGCTCCTGCGCCCGGGCGACACGCTCGGCCACGTGAACGCCGTTCGGGCACTTCACGCTACAGGCCGTGCAATCCGAGCACCGCACCGACCGCTGCTGTTCGGTCAGTTCCATCCAGCGCTCGCGCGCAAGCGGGAATTCGCCATAGCCTTCGGCGTAGCTGACGATGCGGATGATGTCGGAGTGCGGCAGGCCCTTCTCGCACTCGTAGCCGCACTTGCCGCAGATGCGGCAGTAGAGCGGCGAGATGGCCTTCAACTGGGCTGCCAGCAGCTTTTCGTCAGCCTGTTTCCATCCCGCCGCGACGGCCTTGAAGTTCTCGTCCAACTGGTCCAGATCGGTGATGCCGGGGATCGAGGTGTGGACGTAGGGGTTGCGCACGGCCCATTTCAGCGCTGACGCCAGGGCGCCCTGCCGGCTGAGCTTTTCGTGATTCGGCGTGCCCGGCTTGTTGGTACGGAAACCGCCGGCCATCACCTTCATCGCGACGATGCCGACGCCGGCGTCGGAGGCCTCTTTCAGGACCTTGTCCATCGCTGCGTCCATGGTGAAGTTGTAAGCGGTCAGGATGACATCCGTGCGGCCTTTCTTCACCAGCCACGGGATCATGGTCGTCATGTTGCTGTGCAGGCTAACGCCGCGGAAACGGATCTTGCCTTCCTTCTTGGCCTTGTCCTGGACATCGAGTTGATCGTCGGGGACGTTTTCGGGCGTCGAACGCGAGTGGAGGTACCAGATGTCGAGGTAGTCGGTCTGGAGTTCCTTGAGCGAGGTCTCAAGGTGCTCCACAGCCTGCGCGGCGGATCTGGCGCCGGTCTTGGACGACAGCAGGATGCTCTTGCGCTTGGCCTTCAGCGCGCCGCCCACCATGCGCTCATTCTGGCCGCCCTGGTAGCCGCGGGCGGAATCAAAGTAGGTGATGCCGGCGTCGACGGCCTGTTCGATCACCGACGGATCCGACGTTATCATGCAGCCGAAGCCGAGCACCGTCGGCTTCAGGCCAGTCCTGCCCAGCGGCCGCACCGGCAATTTCAGGTCGGCCGCGCCGGCTTGCGGCGCCGCCATCAGGCCGATTCCCGCGCCCAGGAACCCGCGTCTTGAACTGCGATCCGTCATGCTGACCTCCTGCTTCACCTTTACATACTTTACGGTCTGTTATTACTATTGAGGAGAGGTCACTGCCATGTCAATCGGATTGTCTCGACGCGCCCTTCTCGCCACCCCGGCCGCGCTGCTGTCCCGCAAGGCATTCGCCGCATTCGTACCGCCGGCGATTGCGAAGTCCCCCGTCGCGCTCGTTTCCGGCGACGACCGACGCAAGAACATCACCGCCGCTCTCGCCGCCCTCGATGCCGAGCTTCTGCCGAAGCTGAAGCTCCGCAAGACCGTCGTCATCAAGCCGAACTTCGTCTCGGTTACGCGCCAGTTGGCGGCATCCCATGCCGACTCCATCCGCGGAATCCTCGACTGGCTCGAACCGCGCTTCAAGGGGCCCGTGGTCATCGCCGAATCCTCGGCTGGCGAGACCAACGTGGGCTACGAAACCTTCAAGTTCGGCGACCTGACGAAGGAGTATAAGCGCAACCAGGTGAAGCTCGTCTGTCTGAACGAAGAGGGGCTGTACGAGACGATTCACCTCCTCAACGGCGACCTTCACATCCAGCCGGTTCGTTTGGCCGCCCGCCTGCTCGACCCGGACGCCTTCGTGATCTCGGCCGGACCGATGAAGACGCATAACGTCGTCATCGCCACGCTGTCGATCAAGAACATGACCCTCGGCGCGCCTCTGAAGAGCAAGCAGGCTGAAACGCCGCGCTGGAACGACAAGCGCGTCTATCACGGCGGCGTCCGCCAAACGCATTACGACATGATGCTCACCGCCCAGCGCATGAAAGCCAACTGGGGCGTGGCCGTGATCGACGGCTTCGAGGGCATGGAAGGCAACGGGCCGTCATCGGGAACGCCCGTCGAATCGAGACTTGCCATCGCCTCGCCGGACTTCGTCGCCGCCGACCGTATCGGCGTCGAGTGCATGGGCATCAACCCGGATTGGATGGGTTACATCCAATACTGCGGCAAAGTCGGCGTCGGCAACTTCGACCGCGACAAGATCGAACTGCGCGGCGTGACGGTCGAATCGGTAGTCAAGAAATACCAACTCCACCGCGACCTCGACCGCGAGTTGCAGTGGATGGGTCCGCTCGAAGAACTGCCGCCGAAACTGGGATAGCGGCAGTACAGCCTAACTGACGATGGCCGACTGCCCGTTTCGGTCGATTCGTCGACGCTGCGGCGTTTCCGCCGGCTTTTGCTGCTGGAAGCGGCGGAACTATACTGGAGGCATGAGCTTCGAGAACTATAAGCTCGTGGTCTATCGGAACCAGCCAGACGGTTGGGTGGCCGAAATTCCAGCTATTGCAGGATGCCATGCGCTGATGCCCACCGCTGAAGAGGCCGTGACTGAGCTCGCCGAGGTGTTCCGTTTGATCGAAGAGGAGCACCGCGCCAGCGGTCGGCCTCTGCCCCGCGACACGACCGAAATCGTTCATGCCTAGCGCCCGCGCATCCGACCTGCGGCGAGTCGCGGCCAAGCTCGGATTCCGGCAAGCAAGGCAAACCGGAAGCCACGAGCGCTGGCGCCACGACGATGGCAGGGCTACGACCATCCCCGTTCACGGCGGGCGTGAGATTGGCCCGCCCTTGTTCTACCGGATACTGGAACAACTCGGCATCGACTTGGACACTTTCGAACGCCTTCGGTAGGGTTCGCTGCGTCCAGGCCGCTGGCGTCATGCCTGGGGACGCTCGCTGATTGTCTCTTCAGGACGCCATCCGGTTCGGCGCCCGTGAATCCGTCTTTCCCGTGCATGGTCGAACTCGAGTTGCACGCGGTTTGCATCATCGAGGGAGAGGTCGTGAGGCAGTACCGGCTCCACCGCGACCTCGACCGTGAGTTGCAGTGGATGGGCCCGCTCGAAGAACTGCCGCCGAAACTCGGTTAACGGCAGTACAGCCTAACTGACGATGGCCGACTGCCCGTTTCGGTCGATTCGTCAACGCTGCGGCGTTTGACATAACCTATCTGCACCACACTGGTGCACCCTGGTATTCTTCAAGCATGGCAACCCGGCGAAAAGCGGCCCCGGCTCGATCAGTTCGGCAGAGCGTAACGATCCCAGCGGCGCTGGCTTCGGAAGTGCGGCGTGTGGCCAAGGAACGTCATGTCACGATGAGCCGGGCCTTGGTGGCGCTGGCTGAGCGCGGTGTGCGCGCCGAGGCTGAAGCGAAAGAACAGCTCAAGGCATCCTTCAGCCGTTTCCTCGGCGAGGACGATCCAGCCCGCAAGAACGAGGCCGGCCGGGACCTGATCCGCGCGATCTTCGGGAAGGACTCGATTGCCGAAGATTCAGTTCTCTAACCTGCCTCGCGCCGTCTGGCAACACTTACTTCAGCGCGTCGACGAACGCCGCATCTCAGTCGCGGATCTCCTCGAACTCCAGGAATGGGTCAGGTCTGGCCCGGTCGCGCCTGACGGTGATTGGTATGCGTATTCCGAGCGATGCCGATCAGCGTTCCGAACTGATGCCGATCGCGATTC
>CAZLDN010000164.1:0-9807 GCA_964558355.1 uncultured Candidatus Solibacter sp. | reverse complement strand
GTCGTGGAATGGGGGGCTGGGGGCGTCGCAACGGGAGTGGTTGGCCGATCAACTGGCCGATTCGGCACGGCGGGGGCGGATGGTGGGCTTGTTCTGCCATTTCCCGGTAATGTCGGGACCGGCGCGGCCGGACCATCTGCTCTGGGATTGGCAGCAGACGCTGGCGGTGATCCGGCGCAGCGAGTCTTTCAAGTTCAGGATGAACGGGCACGACCACAGGGGCGGGCGGGTGAAGGCCGGGCAGGCAGAGTATTTCACGGTGCCGGGCCTCGTTGAGAATGCGCCGGAGATCTGTGCGGCTGTGGTGGACGTGTTCGCCGACGGGGTGAGTTTCAGGCGGGCGGCGATGGGTCCGGCGCGGCCCTGAACGGACGAAGTCCCGCCGAAGCCGATCGGAAGGCCGGCCGCAGGGCTTTTGTGTCGCACACCCACCCACTGGACGAGCTCCTCGGATCGTCCCGACAGGCGTATAATACGGAGCCATGGAACCGTCGAAACTCACTCGCAGAACCCTGTTCGCCTCCGCCGCGTTGCCGGCGGTGCGAAGCGCCGACATCGGCCGGCCCGCCGTGATGGGCGGCGAACCCGTCAGGAAGCAGCCATTCCCGTCTTGGCCCGTCTGGGACGAGTCGGACGAGGCGGGGCTTGACGGCGTACTTAAGAGCGGCCACTGGGGCCGCACGTCGGGTCATCGCGTCGAGGAGTTCGAGGGAAAGTACGCCGCACTCACCGGCACGAAATACTGCCTGGCCACCGCCAACGGAACCAGCGCCCTGATCTGCGCCCTGAACGCCCTCGACATCGGTCCGGGCGACGAAGTGATCCTTCCGCCTTACACCTTTGTCGCAACGTTGAATGTCATCCTGATGCAGCACGCCCTGCCGGTCTTTGTCGATTCCGACATCGAAACCTCCCAGATCGACGCCCGGAAAATCGATGCCCGCATCACTCCGAACACGCGCGCCATCATCCCGGTCCATCTCGGCGGCGCCTCCGCCGATCTGGACGCCGTATTCGAGACGGCGCGCCGGCGGTCGCTGCCGGTGATCGAGGATGCCTGCCAGGCGCATCTCGGCGAGTGGCGCGGAAAGAAGTTGGGTTCGCTCGGCGACTGCGGCACTTTCAGCTTCCAGGCTTCCAAAAACCTCAACTCCGGCGAGGGCGGCGCGCTGATCACCAACAATGAAAAGCTCTACGACCGCGCCTTCGCCTTCCACGGCAACGGCCGCGCGCGCCGCGGCGGAACCATGACGCTCTCGGGTTATGCGCTCAATGGAGCCAACCTTCGGCTGACCGAATTCCAGGGCTCTCTCCTGATGACGCAGATGAAGCGCATTGAAACGCAGTCGAAGCGCCGCGACGACAATGCCGCCTACCTGACGTCGCTGCTTGAGAAGATCCCCGGCATCCGCCCGCAAAAGCCCTATCCGGGCTGCACCCGCAACGCCTGGCACCTTTACATGATGCGCTACGACCCGCCGGCCTTCGGCGGTCTCAGCCGCGCTGCATTCCTCAAGGCTCTCGGTGCCGAGGGCATTCCGGCCTCCTCCGGCTACACGCCTTTGAACAAGGAGCCTTTCCTCGAAACCGTCATCTCCTCGCGCCACTACAAGCGGATCTTCGGCGACGCCGCCTTGAAGCGCTGGCGCGAACAGAATGTCTGTCCCGAGAATGACAAACTCTGCGCACAGTCGGTCTGGTTCACGCAGAATATGCTCATCGGGCCGAAATCGGACATGGACCAGATCGCCTCGGCGATTCTGAAAATTCGCGCGTCGGCGGCCGAGATCAGCAAGCTCGCCTGAAGGTCAGGCCCGCTCAAAAGTCAGCGCCCGCATTGTCTTGCCGTCCGCGACGGGCCGGTCACACCGGCTGGTCAGCCGTGCGCCAAGCCGGGCCAACTCTCCGCGCAGCTCGGCTTCGTCGATCAGTTGTGGATGCACTTCCTTGAATGCCCGCATCGAACCCGGAGGCGTCCGCCCCGGCGAAACAGCCGTCGTCATCTCTGGCGGGTTCACCTGAATGACGATCATCACCAGAGGAGCCAGGCGGATCAGGTTCGCAACGACCGCCTTCCATTCCGTGTGTTCCAGGACCAGCGTGGCGCACGCCGCGTCGAACGGGCCGCGCAGACTGCTGGATTCCAGATCGTCGGCCACACAAATCGCGCCTGGTGATCGGCGCCGCAACGCCGACAGGTATTCCGCATTGATGTCGGTGAACACCGCGCGGCAACCGTCCAGCGCCGCCGGTTCAAGATAGTCGAAGAACTGTCCAGGACCCGCGCCGGCGATCAGCACTCTTCCGCTGGCTCGCTGGGCGAACTCCCCAAGATGCCCGGCATTGGCCTCGGCTTGACCGATGGCCGCCATATGCGCTTCGTAGTCTTCCGCCTTGACGCTGCCGCGCCAGGCTTCTCTCAATGTGAGGCTCACCAATGTCATTCTATTAAATTGGAGGTGCGGGGCTCATGACCAGTCAGATGACCAGCCAGACAATGACGCGCTTCAGCCGGTATGCATGGGCCGTTGTCGCGTGGAATCTCTTCGTGATTGTCTGGGGCGCCGCCGTCCGGGCGACCGGATCGGGCGCCGGCTGCGGCAGCCATTGGCCCCTGTGCAACGGCGAGGTCGTCCCGCGTGCGCCGGAAATCGCCACCATCATCGAGTTCACCCACCGCGCAACCAGCGGCTTGGCTCTGCTGGCCGTCATCGGACTGCTCGTCTTCGCATGGCGGGTCTTCCCGAAAGGCCACTTGGCGCGCAAGGCGAGCGTCATCTCGCTGATCCTGATTCTCATCGAGGCTTTGTTGGGCGCCGGGCTGGTTCTGCTGGAATACGTCGAACAGAACAAGAGCCTGGGGCGGGCGGTGTATCTGTCAGCCCACCTGACCAACACGCTTCTGCTGGTTGGGGCGTTGGTCTCGGCGGCCTGGCTCGGCCGCATGACGTCTCCCCGATTAGGCCCGGCGCGGAGGAAATGGGTGGCCGCTCTGCTCGTGGCACTGGCGGCGAGCATCAGCGGCGCCGTCGCGGCACTCGGCGACACGGTCTTCCCCGCGACTTCGATGGCGGAAGGGATGAAGGCCGAATTCGCGGACGGCGCCCATGCGCTGCTCAAACTTCGGCTGATTCACCCTGTGGTGGCAGTTCTCGCTGGCGCATACCTTGCCTGGCTCGGTCTGCACCGATCCCGGTCGGGGCAGTCCGCCGCCACCCGCAGGGCGGGGACGGCGTTGGCGCTTCTGGCAGGGATCCAACTTGCAGCCGGTGTCGTCAATATCTGGCTGCTCGCTCCAGTTTGGTTACAATTAGTTCATCTGTTCCTGGCGAATCTGATTTGGATTGTCCTGATCATGATCACTCTTGAAGCCAGATCGCCGAATTCGAGTACGCCAGGCTTGTTCACAGATTAAATTCAACAATACTAGTACTCCCAGTACCAACACAAATTAACCAAAGGCCGGAACTGAAAAACGCAGGATCCCGAAGGAAGGATATCTCCTGTGGCCTGCCGCGCTGGAACTTGCGGGCAGAACGGGAATTGCCGGCCCTCTCCTCTATTCGAGCGCCTTGTTCAGCACGCAAACCAATGACGCCTGCGAATGCACTCCAAGTTTGCGATACAGCCGCTTGAGGTAGGTCCGGACCGTGTGGATCGTCACGCCAAGCAGGTCCGCCGCCATGTCGGGACGGTTCCCGTCAAGCAGGACTTCGGCCAACCGGAGTTCGGCCTGAGTGAATTGAAACCGCTCCTGCAATCGCGCCCGGCGCTGTTCGCGCGAATAGCCCGGCCTGTGAAGAAAGAGCCCCACGTAGCCCACCGTAGGCCGTCCATTTGTCAGGTAAGTTCTGCAGATACGAATTTGGTCCGACTGGTCACTGGGCCGAAACTCCATCACTTCGTCATCCGGCGGAACGAGCCCCGTCCACTTTCCCTCCGCGGACCTCAGACCGGGGACGCACTCACATAGATTCTGAGCGACTTTATTAGAAAATATAATCTTGCCTTTGTGGTCAAGTACAATTATTGCAACGCTCCGCAGGTCCATGGTTTTAGTAGTACACCGTCCGCAAGCCGGCGTGTACGCCAAATTTGGGGTAGTAACGCGTTAAGATGCGAAGAAACGCGAAATCCGGTCTGCAGCTTCCCGTAACCTCTCCGGCGAGTTCGCATAACTGAGCCGGAGATAGCCTTCGCCAAACGAACCAAACGCGGTTCCGCTAAGGCAAGCTACGCCCGCCTGATCAAGCAGCTCGTCGGCGAGAGCCTTCGATTTCCAACCAGTGCCTTGAATGTTGGGAAAAGCATAGAAGGCGCCTTCTGGCATCGGGCAACGAAATCCCGGAACGCGATTGATGCGTTCGACGAAGAGGTCGCGGCGGCGGCGAAACTCGGCGATCATCGCCTCGGCCGGTTCCTGCGGTCCGTTGAGGGCGGCGATCGCGGCGCGTTGCGTGAAACTGGCGGTACAACTGTTGGAATTCACCATAAGTTTGTTGACAGGATCAACAAGCGCGGGCGGCAGCAGACCATATCCGATGCGCCAACCTGTCATGGCGTAGGTCTTCGAAAAGCCATCGAGGATGATCGTCTTCTCCCTCATGCCGGGGAATGTCGCGATCGAGACAGGCGGGTGGGCGTAACTCATCCGGCTATAGATCTCGTCGGACAGCACGATCACGTCGCGTTCGGCCAGCAGGGCGGCGATCTCGGCGACATCTTCGCTGGGCATGACGCCGCCGGTGGGATTGGCCGGTGAATTGAGGATGACCATCCGCGTCTTCGGGCTCAATCGGGAACGGAACAAGTCGAGATCGAAGCTGAATCCACGGGATTCGACCAGGGGAATCGGGACGGGCGTGGCGCCGGTAAACCGGATCATCGACTCATAGATGGGGAATGAGGGGTTCGGATAGATGACCTCATCGCCCGGATTGAGCAGCGCCAGCATCGGGAAAAAGATGATGGGTTTGCCGCCCGGCACGACGCAGACGTTGGCCGGATCGGCGGGAATTCCGCGGGTGCGGCTGATGTAGGCGGCGATGGCTTCCCTCAGTTCGGGAAGGCCTTGGGTGGGTCCGTAATGGGTCCAGCCTTCGTCGAGGGCTTGCTTGGCGGCTTCGACGATATGGCGGGGCGTATCGAAGTCGGGTTCGCCGATTTCAAGGTGGATGATGGAGCGTCCTTGGGCTTCCAGCGCTTTGGCGCGGGCCAGGACTTCGAAGGCCGTCTCGGTGCCGAGGCGGCTCATGGCGGTGGCTAACTGCATGGTTTGCCTTTCATTGGGAATTGGAATGGGGTAGCCCACTGGTTGAGCCAAGCGGATCGGACTGATCCGGTTCGTCCTGGAGCCGGGATCCGGCCGCGTGGCAAAGAGCGAGCATAAGATAGCGGAAAGGGCCGTACAATTTAATAAGGTTGGACCCGGCCGCCGAGTCTCATACAATCTCAGCATAGCCGGGAGCGGACTGGTTCTGCACGGTTTCGCGGTTGCGCGCGTCATCCCAAGTAGGAAGAGATGCCAGCGCTGCTCCGCTACCGTCCGCTCGCCGCGGAAGAACGAATGAACGAAGCACACCACTCAGGCGTGGAGGGCGCGAGCGCTTGGGATGCGCGCCATGAGGAATTTGTCCAGACAAACCTGAGGCGGGTCTTTCTGATCGTCTACCGGATCCTGGGCAATGTCGAGGACGCGCAGGACGTGACCCAGGATGTCTTCATCAAGGCGCTTCAACGGCGCGAGCAGTTGAAGGACTTGGACAAGGCGGCGCACTGGCTATCGCGGATTGCGTCGAACGCGGCCATCGATCACCTGCGCCGGCGCAAGCGCGTGACGTGGATGGAACTGGACGAACCGCTCCAGAACACGCTGCCGGCCGGGGCCGAAAGCGCCGAAGAGCGGCTGTTGCGGTCCGAGCGCAGGGCGACGCTGCAGGCGGTGCTCGACCAGTTGACCCCGCGTGAACGTGCGGCGCTGGTGTTGCGGGATGTCGAAGACCTGCCTGCCGAGGAGGTCGCCAGGATCCTGAACTGCGGCAAGGCGACGGTTCGATCGCATATTGCGAATGCGCGGACGAAATTCAAGAGACTCATGGGAGGCGAGCGATGAGAGCCGGTCATTTCAGCGACGCGGAGTTGGCGCTGGCCTCGTCGGGCGATCCGGGCTGGCGGCGGCGGCTTGCGATTTGGCTGCATGTGCGGCGGTGCCAGGAGTGCGCCTCGGCGATCGAAGAGTATCGCGGTGTCCGGAGTGAACTTCAACGTAGCGCGGCCACGATGGAGATGGGCGAGGCCGCCTGGCTGGAACTTGAAGGCGAGATGAAAGCCAACATCCGGCTGGGGCTCTCGGCGGGGCGGATTGTCGATACGAGGCCTGGATTGGTCGAGGTGATGGGCGCCGAGGCGGCGGGATGGCGGGCGGCGGTCGTGCTGGCAACGTTGACCGTCGTGCTGGCGGGCGGCTGGTTGTTGAAGCGGCCCATCCCGGGGGCGGCGGACGCGGCATGGCAGCCGGTCGTGGCAGAGGCCAACGCCGAGGGCGTCGGATTTTATGAAGGACAGTCCGGTTTGATGCTGCTTGGTCCGGAGAGGGAATCGTCCGTGATGCTGGCCGGGACGGCCGGCGGTGCGCGGGCGCGGTTCATTGACGCAGAGACGGGACAGGTAACGATTCATCATGTGGCGCTTGAAGAGTAACGGGCGCATGACATTTCGGGTTGGCTTGACGGCGGCGCTGCTCGCGTTTGCGCTGACTGGACAGACGGGCGCGCCAAGCGGCGCATTCCGCGTGGATCTGCCGGCGGACGCGCCGCTGGCGCTGGTGTCGGCGGATTGGGGGCAATCGCAAGTGGCTCCGCGCGGCGGGGCGCTCCAGGTGGACTTGCGCTCGACGTTGATGCTGAAGAACACGACCCAACGGCGGATCCGCGGCGTTTCCGTGTTGGTGCTGGCGCAGGAAGTCGCGGCTGGAGGCAAGGCGTCGGTGACGGTTCCGGCGCTGGACGTTGCCCCCGGCGAGGCGTTTCCGCTGCGTGTGGATGTCAGGCTGATGAGGCCGGCGGCGGGCGCGGGCGCTTTGGTTGAAGTGAAATTGGATGGCGTCCTGTTCGAGGACCTGACCTTCTATGGACCGAACCGGCTGAATTCACGGCGGACGATGATGGCCTGGGAACTCGAGGCGCGGCGGGACCGCAAGACGCTTCTGGCGATGATGGAACGCAGCGGCGGCGCGGCGGTGCGCGAGGAGATGGTCGCCGTGCTGGCGCGAATCGCGTCGATGCCGAGGCTGGATATCCAGGTGGCGCGCGCAGGACGGGCGACGGCGCAGGGCGGGACGGCGGTGCGGTTCGCGGCTTTGTCGATGCCGGAAGCGCCGGTCGAGTTGACCGGAGCCAAGGTTGTCGCGGCGGGACCTGAATTGCGTTTCCCCCACTTGGAGTTGACCAACCGGAGTCCGCGGGGTGTCCGTTTCGTGGATGTTGGCTGGCAGGCGCGCGACCGGGATGGGCGGCAGTTCGTCGCCGGGAGCCTGCCGGCGGCCGTCCAACTCGCCGGCAAAGGCAAGGCGACACTGGAGCGCGATCAGGCGTATCGGGTGTCGCTGAGCGGGTCGCTGGCCGGATCGCGGCCGGTGGAGTTTGCCGAGGTCAGCGGGTTTGTGGGCTTGGTCGAGTTCGAGGATGGCGAGATCTGGGTGCCGTCGAAGCCGGTCTCGGCGGTGACGGGCGAACAGCAGCGGTTGGCCGAAATGTACAGGCGCAAGGGGATCGAGGCGGTGGCCGGCGAACTCAAGCGACTGCGGTAGCGGGAGCCTGGAATTCTCGACCAAACGAATCCATGGTTCTTGTAAGTCATTTTATTTGTTATAGATAGCAAACTTATTGTTTGTAGGATTAATGTTGTGACGGGGAATGCTGCTCCTTTGAAAGCCGTGTGTGGCTTCGGCGTGGGCGGGCTGAAGCCCTTCGCCGGCTGAAGCCTGCCCCACCGGGCGGTCAGTCGAGGGTTTCGGCGAGAACCTTGGCGGCTTGTTCGGCGCGGAACTGGTCGAGCTTGGCTGAGTATTCGGGGTACTTGTTCGCGAGGATGGAGATGGCGAACAGGGCGGCGTTGGTTGCGCCGGCGGTCCCGATGGCGAGGGTTGCGACAGGGATGCCGCCGGGCATCTGGACCATGGAGAGCAGCGAATCGAGTCCGCCGAGGGACTTGGTATGCATGGGGACGGCGAGCACGGGGATGGTGGTGAAGGCGGCAATGACACCTGCGAGGTGGGCGGCTCCGCCGGCGGCGGCGATGATGACTTCGAGACCCCGCTGACGGGCGGTTTTGGCGTATGTGGCTGACTCTTCCGGGGTGCGGTGGGCCGACAGGACGCGCTTCTCGTATGGGACGCCGAACTGTTCGAGGGTGGCGCATGTGCGGGACATGACCTCCCAATCGGACTTGCTGCCCATGATGACGCCGACAAGGGGGTTCCGGCTCATGAAAGTGCCTCCAAGGAATCGTTCAATGTGGAGACGGCAGGACCAGGTGGCGAGAAAAGATCAGTGGCCGCCGTAAAGAGACAGGATACAACGGGAGGCGGCGTGGCGTCGATTACACAGGCCAATTCCCTGAAATTGAGGTGCGGAAACAGACTCCCCTCTGGGAATCAGATCCGAACGATTGTCATCTCTGTTTGAAGTGGTCATCGGTGATCCCGAACTTGGACGGGCAGGTCCGCCCATCCAGCATGAATGAGAGATGGAGCCGGAGTCGCATAGAGCCGCGCACTTGCGCCAGCGGCGTTCCGGCGCCGCACCACTAAACAGGAGGATCACGGCGGATCTAAGGTTCAATGGACGCCGCCTGGGTGATGTGATGGAATCCCCGATCAGTTGCACCTAGGCGCCGACCAGGCAACCGGCAGACACACCTTGAATACCGGGGAGCCAAGCCCGGGGCACGCTGTCCAAGGGGCCGCATGCCCGAGGCGGGGTAATTGGGAACACTTGAGCGCAAGAAGCCCTGCAATAGTGCTGCCCAGCGCAGGCCGCCTTGGCTCCAATGGCCTTTTATTGCCTGCTTCGCTTGCGGCGGAGCAGGGAGGCTGCCGCCAAGCCGAGCGCCAACATGGCATATGTGGCCGGCTCCGGAATCGGGGCGGAGGAGAACGCAAGATTATCCATACCCCAACCCCAGCCGTCGTCGGGCTGCAAAGCCTCAATGCGCGAAATCCCCGCAGCGGCGAAGCTAGTCGGCACCCAGTCACCCGTCACGACAATCGTCTCCAATAAGTTGTATCCGGCGTCGTAGGCGTTGAAGGTAATCGAGAGGCCGCCATAAGATTGGGTGAGCCAGCCCACACCAGATACCGGATCGGCAAACTCCATGATTAGGACATCGTAGCGAGGGCCGAAACTGCCGTTGTTGGTGTTGGCCCAGTAGTTGCTGCTGATTGGGCTATACGTGTTGATGACTGCCGAACTGACCGGCGAACCGTTCTCAGACGCAGAAAACGTGACGCCGATGGACGCGTACTGAGAGGTCAGAATGGTATCGGCAGGTATCGTCCCGCCGCCGGGCAGGTTATCAAAATCCACCAGGGCGCCTTTCAGCGCGCCAGAACCGCTCACGGCAAGGCCGAGAGCGCAGCAGGCCACCGTCAAGTAATTCATAAGTGTCTCTTCCGATTGAGGGCCAAACTGGGACTTCCAGTCTGACTTCCCGATCCATCGTAGTATACCCCCAACCGCGCCATTTGACCAGTCTCAGTCTTGTCTCATACAAGATGAGCCTGAAGGAATGGGCGATTCTCACACAAGA
>CAZLDN010000163.1:0-9820 GCA_964558355.1 uncultured Candidatus Solibacter sp. | reverse complement strand
TTCGGTGGCTCCAACGGGGCCGTTCGGACTCTGTAGAGAATGCGGATGGAACCCGCTCAGTCGAGAATCACGCCGGAGACCCGCTCTATCGAAAATGCGGATGGGAACTCGCTCTCTTCGTTCGCGGTTCCCGCGAGTGGGGCGTCCGCCATACGATTCTGTGGTCCGCATTTTCATTAACTTAGGTGGCCCCAGCGGGGCCATGTGGACTCTCCGCGTTCGCGGTTCCCGATGGCGGGGCTTGCTTCCGGTGATGTTGTTAGTCCAGGCGCTTGTTGAAGCGGAGGGCGCTGGCGGTCAGGATGGCGACGCCGTAGATGGCCATGGCCAGCAGTTGGGGCCACAGGATTTCCCATCCGCTTCCTTTCTGGTAGACGCCCCGGACGACATCCATGAAGTAGCGCATGGGGTTCAGATAAGTGAGGTATTGAACCATCTCGGGCATGTTGTGGATGGGGAAGCTGAATCCGCTCAGCATGAAGGCTGGCATGAAGAAGTAGAAGGAGACCATCATGGCCTGCTGCTGAGTGTTGGATATGGTTGACAGAAAAAGCCCCGCGCCAAGCGTGCTCAGGAGGAAGAGGGCGGTGGCGACGACAAGCAAGAAGAGCTGGCCCTGCAGGGGAACGCGGAAGACGAGCAGTGCGGCGATGGTGACCAGGATCATGTCCAACATGCCGATGATGGCAAACGGGATGGTCTTGCCGAGCATTAACTCGATCGGCCGGATGGGGGTGACCATGATCTGTTCCATTGTGCCGATCTCCTTTTCGCGGACGACGGAGAGGGCGGTCAGCATCAGGGTGACCAGCATGATGATGTTCACGATGACGCCGGGGACGAAGTAGTTGCGGCTGAGCAGTTCGGGGTTGAACCAGACGCGGCGCTCTGCGGCGACTCCGGGCATGGAGAATTTCACCGGACCGGAGCGGGTGAGGGCGACCAGTTTGTCGAGTTGGGCCGCGGCGAGCAACTCCCGGTTGTAGGCGGCGACGACGGAGGAGGCATAAGAGGCGACGATAGCGGCGGTATTCGAGTTGGCGCCGTCGACGAGGATCTGAATTTCGGCGGTGCGGCCGCCCGCGACTTTGCGGCCGTAGCCGGCGGGCACGAGGATCAGGGCCTGGACGAAGCCGCGGTCGAGAAGGTCCTGGGCCTGCTTCTCGTTGACGGCCCCGGCGGCGAGGGTGAACGACGGCGAGGCGTTGAAGCGTTCGACGACTTTCCGGCTTTCGCTGGTCCGGTCGAGGTCCATGACGCCGAGCCGGACATGTTCGACGTCCATGTTGACGGCGAAGCCGAAGATGATGGTTTGCAGCAGTGGGGGGATGATGACGACGAACCGGAGCTTCGGGTCGCGCAGCGTCTGGAGGAACTCCTTGATGACGATCTGTTTGATGCGTTCCCACATCTCAAGCCACTTTCTGCCGCATCGCGCGGCTGGCGAGGACGAAGACCACCACGGCGTAGATCAACAGGAAAAGGACTTCCAGCCACAGGACCTGCAAGCCGGTTCCCTTGAGAAAGATGCCCTGGAGGATGGTGACGAAGTACCTGGATGGGATGATCCTGGTCACCTGTTGGATAACCAGAGGCATGTTCTCGATCGAATAGATGAACCCGCTGAGCAGGAACGCGGGCAGGAAACTGGAGATGATGCTGGCCTGGAAGGCGAGAAGTTGAGAGCGGGTGGCCGCCGAGATGAAGATGCCCCAGCAGAGCGCGCCGAACAGAAACAGGGCGCTTGTGGCGACCAGCAGCAGGACGTTGCCGCGCATGGGAACGCCGAAGACGCCGACGCCGATGACCAGGGCCAGCGCCATGTCGGCCATGCCGAGAACGAAATAGGCGGAGAGTTTGCCCATCAGGAGTTCGACGGGGCGCACGGGCGTGGAGAGGAGTTGCTCCATGGTGCCGTTCTCCCATTCCCGTGCGACGGTGAGGGACGTAAGAAGGGCGGCGACGATCATCAGGACGACGGCGATGATGCCGGGGATGATGAAATTTTTCGACTTGAGCTCGTGGTTGTAGAGTACGCGCAGCCGGGCGTCGATGGGCAACTTCAATTCACCCATGCCGCGGCGTTTCAAGGCCGCGTCGCGCAGTTCGACGGAGTGGGCCATGACGAGGGATTCGGCGTATCCGGCGGCGATGGAGGCAGTGTTGGAATCGGAACCATCGAGGATGAGTTGAACGGTGGCTTCCTGTCCGCGGGCGAGTGAGCGGCTGAAATCGGATGGGATGACGACGCCGAGCATGGCGATGTTGTGGTCGATCGAGCGGCGGATGGCGGGATGGCCGTCGAGTGTCTCGGAGATGGAGAAGAAGCGCGAGCCGCGGAATTGGGCGATGAGGGCGCGGCTTTCGGGCGTGCGGTCCTGGTCGTAAACGACCGTGGGAATCTGATCAACGTCGAGCGTGAGGGCGTAGCCGAACAGCAGGAGCATCACGACGGGGACGGCGAGGGCGGACCACAGGCTTTGAGGGTCTCGCAGGATGTGCAGCCCCTCTTTACGGAACACGGCCTTGAAGCGGCGGAAGCTCATTGGGCGGTCTCCTTACGCTCGGCTTCCTCGCGTTCGATGGACTGGACGAAGACGTCGTCCATGGTGGACCCGGCGCCGCATTCGGCTTTGAGCGCGCCGGGCGAACCAAGGGCGATGACGCGGCCGCGGTACATGAGGGCGAGGCGGTGGCAGTATTCGGCTTCTTCCATGTAGTGGGTGGTGACGAAGACGGTGGTCCCGCCGCCGGCCATGTCATAGATCAGATCCCAGAAACGGCGCCGGGCGATGGGGTCGACGCCGGATGTCGGCTCATCGAGGAAGACCACTGGCGGCGAATGGAGGATGGCGCAGCCCAGGGCGAGGCGCTGTTTCCAGCCGCCGGCAAGCTGGCGGGTCATTGTGCGGCGCTCGGATTCGAGCGCCGCCATGCGCAGGGCGTAGGCTTTGCGCTTCGGGCGCAGTTCGGCGGAGACACCATATATGCCACCGAAGAAGTCCAAATTTTCTTCCACCGTCAGGTCGTCGTAGAGCGAGAACTTCTGCGACATGTAGCCGATGGATTGCTTGACCTTTTCGCTCTCACTGTCAACGTCAAAACCATTGACCAGCGCGGAGCCGGAAGTGGGAGCGAGGAGGCCGCAGAGGATGCGGATGGTGGTGGACTTGCCGGCGCCGTTGGGTCCGAGGAAGCCGAAGATCTCGCCCTTGCGGACCTCGAGCGAGACGTTATCGACGGCGGTGAAGTCGCCGAATCGTTTGACAAGTGACGTGCAGCGGACCGTTAGATCAGACATGGCTCTCCGCCTGACGGATGAGCGTGATGAACGCGTCTTCGAGCGTCGGTTCGATTGGTTGGATGACGGCTTCGACGCCCATGGCGGCCGAAAGCGAACGGGCGAGATCGGCGAGGGCTGTTTGGGTGGCGCCGGAGTAGAGGTGAAGCGACGCGCCGGCGGGTTCCGCGCCGGTGACGCCTTCCCTGCCTTGGAGCCAGGCGTGAGCCTCGCGGCGGGCCGTGGTTTCCACCTTGTAGCAGAGCGGACGGACGGACTCGCGCAGTTCATCGGGCGTGCCGGTGCGGATCAGCCGGCCTGAGTACATGAGGCCGAGGCGGTCGCAGCGCTCAGCTTCGTCGAGATAGGCGGTGGTGACCAATACGGTCAGGCCGTCCTCGACGAGGGCGTGGAGGATCTTCCAGAAATCGCGGCGAGAGAGCGGATCGACTCCGTTGGTGGGTTCATCGAGCAGCAGGACGCTGGGCTTGTGGAGCAAGGTGCACATGAGCGCGAGTTTCTGCTTCATGCCGCCGGAGAGCTTGCCGGCGGGGCGGGAGCGGAACTCGGCCATGCGGGTCATTTCGAGAAGACTGGCCATGAGCGGGTCGCGCTCGCGCGGATTGAGGCCGAACAGGTCGGAATAGAACAGCATGTTCTCCTCGACCGTGAGGTCGACATAGAGTCCGAAGCGCTGGGCCATGTAGCCGATGCGGTCCTTCACTTCGTCGATGTGGGTGGCGACGTTGAGGGAGTCGATGGTGAGTTCGCCCGCGGTTGGGTCGAGCAGTCCGCAGAGCATTCGGAGCGTGGTGGTTTTGCCAGCGCCGTCGGGTCCGAGAAGGCCGAAGATCTCGCCGCGCCCGACTTCGAAGGACAGGCTGTCGACAGCTTTGAGTTCGCCGAAGTTGCGGGTGACGTTGGCTAGCCGGATCATGGCGTGTCAGTTGACCTTGATAACGGCGTCGACGGGCATGTTGGACTTGAGTTCGCGGTTCGGATTCTCGACCTCGATCTTGACGCGATAGACGAGTTTGACTCGCTCCTCGGTGGTCTGGATCTGCTTGGGCGTGAACTCGGCTTCGGAGTTGATAAAGGTGATTTTGCCGCGGTAGGTCTTGCCGGGATAGGAGTCCGTTGTCACGCCGGCGGCCATGCCAATCTTGACGCGGCCGAGATCGCGTTCGCCGATATAGCCGCGAACCCAGGGCCGGTCGATGTCGCCAATGGTGAGTAACGCCGCGCCGCCTGCAAGAACTTCGCCGGCTTCGGCCGATTTCGAGAGAACCACGCCATCGACAGGCGAAGCGATCTGGCGGTCGTTGATCTGCGACTGGAGAACGCCGGCCTGGGCCGAGGCGCGCTGCACATCGGCCTGACGCATTGCGACTTCCTGGCGGCGGCGCTTGAGGTCGATCATGTTGGCCTCGGAGAGGCGCAGCGCGGCTTTCGTCTTGTCGACGGCGGCGCGGGCCTGATCGATCTGTTCGACGCGCGGACCCTCCTGAACGAGCTTCAGTGTCTCGGAGGCTCGTTTCAGTGTGGCGGCGGAGGCATCGTAACGTGTGTGGAACTGGTCGAACTGCTGGCGCGTGATGTCGTCGTTGGCGATGAGGCGCTGGGCGCGGGTCAAGTCGGCCGAGGCTTGGGCGTGTTGCGTCTGGGCTTCGGCGACGACGGCGCGGGCCTGTTCGATCTCCTGCGGACGGCTGCCGGCTTGAAGCTCCTTGAGACGCGATTCGGCCTGGCGCAGGTCGGCCGCTCGAAGCGCGAGATCGCCGTCGATGGCGGCCACCTGGTATTCGATGGCGGTGTGGAGTTGGGCGAGTGCGGAGCGGGAGACGTCGACGCCGGCGTTTTCGCGGTCGAGACTGCGTTCGAACTCCACCTTATCGAGACGGGCCAGCGTCTGTCCCTGCTGCACCGCATCACCTTCATTGACGGTGAGTTCGACGAGTTTGCCGGCGGTCTTGAAGGCGATATCAACCTCGGTGAGTTCGATGTTGCCGCTTAACCGGATGATGCCTTCGCCGGCGCGGCCGGTCCATTTGTTGTAGGCCCAGTAACCGCCGATGGCGGCCAGAACAATGATGAGGATGAGTAGCTTCTTCCGCATGGTGATTCTCTTTCGTCGTCGTTACTCGATTGCGCGGGCGACATCGCCTACGGCAAGGCCAAATTCAGCGCGGGCAGCGCGGTGCAGGTAGATGGCCGTCACCTTGGCTTCACGGGCACGGCTCAGCCGGGCCTGCGCATCGGCGATTTCGATGCTCGAGGCAACGCCCTCCCGGAAACGCCTTTCCGCCTGTTCTACTTCCTTCTCCGCCAGAGTGGACGTCTCGGAGGCGGCTTGCACCTGGGCGTCGGCCGTCCGCAGCGTGTCGATGGAAGAACGGACCTCCAACTCGACCTGCTGCCGCAGATCGCGTCCATGGATCTCCTCCTGGCGAAGAAGACTGGCGGCTTCGGCCCGTTGGGCGTCGCGGCGTCCGCCATCCCAGAGCGGGATGTTGACGCGAAGACCGGCCACACGAGTGGGCAGGCCGGATCCGGGCGAAGTCCCGATGGTCCCATAGTCGCCAAAGCCCTGCACCGAGGGAAGGCGGGCGTACTTTGCGGCGGTGCTATTCAACTGTCCGGAACGCTCACGGGCCAACTGGGATTTCAATTCGGGGCGGGATTCGCGAGCTTGACTGATCGCCTGGTCGATGGAGGGCGGCTCGACGGGGCGGTACAGCAGGGGATCGGAGAGTTCGATATCGGTGTCGAGACCGAGATTCAGAACGCGAAGCAGATCGAGGCGGGCGCGGTCGCGCTCCTGGAGGGCGAAGATGCGGCGCGAGTTTTCCTGCGCCAGTTGGACCTCGGCTCGGGTGACGTCGATGCCGGTGGCCATGCCGGCGTCTTTTTGATTGAAGGCCAGTTTGAGGATGCGGCGAGCCAGGACGATGTTCGATTCAGCGGTGGCCACCATCTGTTCGGCGCGCTGAGCGGAGGCGTAGGCGCGGATGACCATGGCCGTGGTCTGGTTGCGGGCGGTCTTCTCTTCGGTCGAGGCCGCGTCGAGCCTGGACTTCGACGCGCGGTAACGCTGCCAGGCGCTCCAGTCGAGCAGGTTCCAGTTGGCCGTGGCGCGCCAGTCGTAGGTCGACACCGGGCCGACAAAAGCGGGAATCGAGAATGGAACGCCAGGCTGCGGAGTGGTGGAAAGGCCGAATGCTTCGAGGTTGCGGGTGAAGCTGCTCATTGCCCATGATCCGTCGACATTCGGCAGAACGGCGCTGAGCGCCGTCCGTTTCTGCGCCTCGGCCTGGCGAATGAGTTCGGCGGCCAACTGGCGGCGAGTGGAACCCTGCGGGGCGAGGGCGATCTCGACGGCCTTTTCCAGCGACAGGGACAGGGTTGGGCGCGCCTGAGCGGGCGCGGGAGCCTGGGCGAGGGCGAAGACGGGCAGGGTCAGGATCAGGGCCAAGATATGGGGAATTCGATTCATGGCTGGACCTCTTTTCTGGAAACCAACGCCCGGAAACCGCCGGCCATGTAGGCGACCAGCCGGTCGAGAGCCTCGTTCGGGTTGACCGCAGGGGCGGCATCACGGCCGGCGAGGAGGGCGAGCACGGGCGGACGGGCGAGATAATGGGCCATTGCGCCGGCGGTGAGGTGCATACCCCAGAGGAGATCGACGGGGCCGGCCGAGGGCAGAGCGCGGGCCATCGCGTCCTTGAATCGCCTGGCGACGACGGGGAAGGCGGTGGCAAAGAGCTTTTGAAAAAGACCACCGGGTTCGGTGTAGAGGCGGCCCATGAGAACCGGGAAGGAGCCGAGATCGACACCCGCCGCCTGGGCGGCAAGAACGGGCTGAAGGAAAGCGACAAGGACCTGCTCGATGGCAAGTGGGCCAGACGCGGATGCCTGGGCCTCGATCCGGTCGAGCAGTTCGAGCCGCTGCTTGTTGATTGGATCGAGCTTGCGCATGATGACGGCCATTATCAGTTGTTCCTTTGACTGGAAATGATAGTTGACGGCGGCCAGATTAACCTGAGCCATGGCGGTGATGCGACGCAGGGAGGTGGCCTGGAAGCCGTTGGCGATGAAGAGGGATTCGGCAGCGTCGAGGATACGGTCTTTGGTGGCTTTGGCTGTATCGGGGTGGGGATCGAGGGCGGTCGCGGTGGCGAATTCTGAGCTGTCGTTCGTTTCAGTCATACGATCGTTTTAATCATACGAAAGAAACGAACGACTGTCAAGAAGTTTCTCGATTGTGATCTTCGTGGCAAGACCACAGCCAGTATCCTGGCCTTGGACTGGACACCCTGGACCGCCGCTGTGACCAAACGAAACGCCCGCCGCAGGCGGTGAGGCCTGGGCGGGCGTTAATTCCGGAAATCCGGGGTGGACAGTTTTTAGTAGTCCATTTCGGGGCCGTGGCCGCCGCTGGGGGCGGATTTCTTTTCAGGGATTTCGCAAACCATGGCTTCGGTGGTCAGCATGAGGGCGCTGATGGAGGCAGCGTTCTGGAGAGCCGTGCGGGTGACCTTGGTCGGGTCGATGACGCCCTGGGCGACGAGGTCGCCGTATTCGCCGGTTTGGGCGTTGAAGCCGAAGTTGGACTCAGTCGCCGAAACGACCTTCTCGATGACGATGGCGCCTTCGAAACCGGAGTTGCCGACGATCTGGCGCAGAGGCTCCTGGCAGGCGCGCTTGATGATGTTGATGCCAATCTGCTCGTCCTCAGGGGCCTTCAGGCCTTCGAGGGCCTTTGCGCCGCGGACCAGAGCGACGCCGCCGCCGGGGACGATGCCTTCTTCAACGGCCGCGCGGGTGGCATGCAGAGCATCCTCGACACGGGCCTTCTTTTCCTTCATCTCGGTTTCGGTGGCCGCACCGACCTTGATGATGGCGACGCCGCCGGCGAGCTTCGCCAGGCGTTCCTGGAGCTTCTCGCGGTCGTAGTCGGAGGTGGTCTCTTCGATCTGGGCGCGGAGCTGCTTGATGCGGCCCTCGATCTGCTTCTGCTCGCCGCCGCCGTCGACGATGGTGGTGTTGTCCTTGTCGATGGTGACGCGCTTGGCCTTGCCCATATCTTCGAGGCGGACGCCTTCCAGCTTAATGCCGGTCTCTTCCATGATCGACTTGCCGCCGGTGAGAATGGCGATGTCTTCGAGCATGGCCTTGCGGCGGTCGCCGAAGCCGGGAGCCTTCACGGCGCAGGCATTCAGCGTGCCACGCAGCTTGTTGACCACGAGGGTGGCCAGCGCTTCGCCTTCAACTTCCTCGGCGACGATGAGCAACGGCCGGCCGGCCCGGGCAATCTGCTCGAGAACGGGCAGCAGGTCCTTCATATTGCTGATCTTCTTCTCGTGGATCAGGATGTAGGGATCCTCGAGGACCACTTCCATGCGCTCGGGGTCGGTGATGAAGTAGGGCGAGAGGTAGCCGCGGTCAAACTGCATGCCGTCGACGGTTTGCAGTTCGGTGACCATGGTCTTGGACTCTTCGACGGTGATGACGCCGTCCTTGCCGACCTTCGACATCGCTTCGGCGATGGTGTTGCCGATTTCGGCGTCGCCGTTGGCGGAGATGGTGCCGACCTGGGCGATGGCGTCGCCGGAAACCGGCTTGGAAAGGCTCTGGACTTCGGCGACAACCGCCGCGACGGCCTTTTCGATACCGCGCTTGAGCGCCATCGGGTTCGCGCCGGCCGCGACAGCCTTGACGCCTTCGCGGAAGATGGACTGGGCGAGGATGGTGGCGGTGGTGGTGCCGTCGCCAGCGATGTCGGAGGTCTTGGATGCGACCTCGCGGACCAACTGGGCGCCCATGTTCTCGAGCGGATCCTTCAGCTCGATTTCCTTCGCCACGGTGACGCCGTCCTTGGTAATGGTCGGGCCGCCGAACTTCTTCTCGAGGACCACGTTGCGGCCCTTGGGGCCGAGGGTGACCTTCACTGCGTCGGCCAACTGGTTCACGCCGCGCAGGATCGCCTGACGGGCATTCTCGCTATATACAACCTGTTTCGCTGCCATGTGAATTGTTCTCCTTAGATCTCTTTGGAAACCTGTGTCAGGGACCTGTTACTTCGCGGCTTCAAGCACGCCGAGAACCTCATCCTCACGCAGGATGAGCAACTCCTCGCCGTCGATCTTGATGTCGCTGCCAGAGTACTTGCCGAACAGGATGCGGTCGCCGACTTTCACGTCGAGCGGGACCACAGTGCCATCTTCCAGGCGTTTGCCGCGGCCAGCGGCCACGACTTCGGCTTCCTGGGGCTTCTCTTTGGCGGTGTCGGGGATGATGATACCGTTCATCATGGTTTCTGATTGCTCGATCCGGCGGACGACCAGCCGGTCATAGAGCGGACGAATCTGCATAGGGCCAAAACCTCCGTATGGTTTCGATGTGACTTCGAGTCTTCGTAAGTCCGGTCCGGCAGGCCGCCGGACAACACTTATATTATTAGCACAGTTCCCGGACGAGTGCTAATGTTAGTCTTGTCTCATACAAGATGAGCCTGAAGGAATGGGCGATTCTCACACAAGA
>CAZLDN010000162.1:0-9887 GCA_964558355.1 uncultured Candidatus Solibacter sp. | reverse complement strand
TACCGCGGCTCCCACGAACGCCTCCTCTTCCGTAGCCTCAATCAATTGAAGCAGATACAGCAGGAGCGCCTCCTCCGCGAGACAGATCAAAAAGCCGCCATCCCAGCAAATCTTCCCCCCGGAGTCCGCCTGAAGCCCCTCCGGGACCACCTCAAACGCCTCCACCGCCACCCCAAAACCCGAACCGCCGGAGCCACCCGAATCCCTGAGGCCGCGAATGCAAAGAGCGGGTGCGTTGTGCCCGCCGCGAATGCAGGGAGCGGGTCCCCGAAGCCCCGCCAGCGCCCCCAAAAACCGGCCTAAACCCCGAATCCTCCGGACGCTCCAATCAATTGTCAGGTAAGGCGCACCACGACTGCGGCCGGACCAACTCGCCGCTACTTGACCCCAGGCCGCGCCCACGGCGCAGGGCCCTTCCGTGCCGGTCCCTGATACCGCTGGCGGATGATACTCAACGCCTTGTTGTACTGTTCGATACTGTTCTCGAAGACGGCGCCCTCAGCCAGCAGCGCCTTCTGCAACTCACCCACGGGGACGTCCTGGACCGCCGAGCCTTGCTTCACCGCAAGCGCCGCCGCAACGCCCGCCGCATGGCCGATGATCATGTACTGCGGCTCCATCCTCATGCTCGAATAGGCGATGTGGCTGGCCGAGAAGCACACCGGCGCCAGCAGATTCGTCGCCTCGCCGCGCTTCGGCGTGAGCGAGCGATACGAAATCTGATAGGGCTGGACGGGCACCTGCACGTCGCCCTCGTTTTCCACGAAGCCTTTGGCGTTCACGAAGCGCTGAACGTTGTGCGAGTCGCTGGCATAGCTGCCCATGCCAATGACATCGGCTTTGGTACGGTCGGTCTGAAGATCCTTCTGCGTTGCGACAAACTCGCCAATCATGCGCCGGCCCTCGCGGATGTAAATCTGATTGGGCCAATGGCCGGTGTCAACGAATTCGTCCTTGGCGAGACCGTATTGGTTGACCTCGTCCTGCAAGGCCTTGGGCACGCGCGGATCGGTCGCCAGGAAGTAATAGAAACCCTTCTGATACTCCTCGTGTTCCTTCCAAAGACGCTCACGGACCGCATACGAACCGTCGGGATACTCGTAGTTCTTGCCGATGTAATCGGTGGAGAAGCCGCCGCGGTTGTTCAGATCTACCTTCCCGTTGGGAATGATGCGAATGAGCCCGGCCTCGTTCATCGTCAGCGGCCGGCCCATGTATTTGGTCATCGCCGTGAGGTATCGCGCCAGCAGTTCGTAGCGCTTCACGTCATAAGCGGGAGGCTTGGCCCATGGCAGGCGGTTTTCTGGAACCGTCGATGCAATGACGCGGAAGTTGTATGCCTGGATCCGCTTATCCCCCGCCCCTGGTTCGCCTCTCGGTTCAGCGGAGACTTCCGGCAGCAGCTTGCCATTCTCATCCCGGGCCGGGATATCGACGGCAAACTGGTGGCTGGCCGTGACCTCGCGGACTCCCGCGAGGGATTCGCCATACTGCTTCACGCTCTCCCGCCCGAGCGTGTAGCTCACCTTGGCCTGGGCCATCAGGTCGCCTTCATACGACGCGTCGGCGAAGACCTTGCCCTGGAAGCGCGAGCCATTCTCCGTCGTGATCTCTGCGATGCGCGCACCGTCCTTGCGGACGCCGGTCCTTTCCCGCAGACGGTGGTTCTCGATCAGTGTGACCCCGCTTTCTTTCAGCATGTCGCGCATGATCGACTCGGCCGCCTTCGGTTCCGGCATCCAGGCAAGCTCCTGCAAGTGCCGGTCGAGGCCATAGTAACGGCCGGCCCGGAAGTAGAACTCGAGAGACAGCCCGCCGATCACCTCCTTCCTCCCGGTGTCAGTTCCCGACAGGCCGCCACTCACCATGCCGCCAATGTGGTTGCCGGGATTGACCAGAACGGTCTTCAGGCCCTGGCGCGCCCCTGCGACGGCGGTCATCACGCCGCCCGCCGTGCCGCCATAGACAACCAGATCAAAGCTCTGCTGGGCGGACGCCGAAACCACCGCCAGCAGGAAAACAAACAGAGTTCGCATATGCTTTATCCTATGCCAACCGGCCCGCGCCAAGTCGCCCCCCGGCAGGCCTCCGCCAATCCCATCGCCCGCGTAGTAGTGTGGTGTCAGGAGTATCGCACCGTGCCCACCTTCGACCGCCGCGGTTTCATTACCGGCCTCGGGACCGCCCCATTCTTTGTCCGCCACCTGCTCTCCGCGCCTCCGTCCGGCAAACTCAGACTGGCCAGTTTCGGCGCCGCTGGCATGGCCTACTCGACGCTGGACGGCATCGCCACCCACCCCAACGTCACCCTCGCTTGCGTCGCTGAAGTCGACTCATCCCGCGTCCCCCGGATGCAAAAGAAATATCCTGACGCGAAGATCTACACCGACTGGCGCGAAATGCTCGGCAAGGAACGCAAGAACCTCGACATCGCCTGCGTCGGCACGCCCGATCACATGCACGCCCCACAGGCCATGAGCGCCATGCGGCTCGGCCTGCACGTTTACGTCCAGAAACCCCTCACGCACGATCTGTTCGAAGCCCGCAAGCTCGCCGAGACGGCCCGCAAACGCCGACTCGTCAGCCAGATGGGCATCCAGGTCCACTCCAGCCGTGAATACAAGACGGCCGTCCGGCTGGTACAGGACGGCGCGATCGGCAAGATCAGGGAAGTCCACGCCTGGAGCAACAAGAAGTGGGGCGACACCTCACCGTTCCCCAACCGCACGGACCCCGTCCCTGAATCGCTGAACTGGGACCAATGGCTCGGCGTCGCCGCGTCGCGGCCCTACATCGACAAGTACTACCATCCGGGCGAATGGCGGAAGCGCATCGACTTCGGCACGGCAACCTTCGGCGACATGGGCTGTCACATCTATGACCCCGTCTTCGCGGCGCTGCAACTGACTTCCCCCATCTCCGTCCGCTCCGAAGGCCCTGCGCCGAGCGAGCACAGTTGGGCCATCAACGCCATCATTCATTACGTCTTCCCCGGCACCCCCTTCACCGAGGATAAATCCGTCAACGTCACCTGGTACGACGGCGACGAACGGCCCCCCGCTGACATCCAGGCGCTCGCCGCTGGCAGGCGGCTGCCGGGTCAGGGCTCGATCTTCCTCGGGACGAAGGGAGTCATGATCCTGCCCCACGTCGGCATGCCCATCCTACTGCCGCAGGATCAATTCAAGGACTTCGCCATGCCGCGGCTCGAAACCGTCGACCACTACCACGAATTCGTCGACACTGTCCTTGGCAAAACCACCACCTCCACCACCTTCGACTACGCCGGCCCCCTCACCGAGGCCGTCCTCCTCGGACCCCTAGCCACCCGCTTCCCCAAGACCACGCTCGAATGGGACGCCAAGAAGATGCGGTTCAAGAACTCGAAGGAGGCCACGTCATTCGTCCGCCGCAAGTACCGCGACGGCTGGAAAGTGAAGGGCCTAAGCTAACTCGCTCAGTGGGGCAGGCTTCAGCCTGCGAAGGGCTTCAGCCCGCGCGTGGCGGGGAAGGCAGGCGTTAGCCCGCCCAGGCCTGCCCTGAGTTCGCCGGCTCAGAACAGGTACTTCAGTCCGAACTGGATCAGCCTCGGCGCGGTGGATGTCTGCGTGATCACGCCGAAATTCGCCGTCCCCAGCGTCGTCCCCGGATTGGCGAACTGCGCCTTGTTCAACGCGTTGTAGAACTCGACCCGGAATGCCAGTTCAGCGTCTTCGCTCAACCCGCCCACGCGGCTCCGCTTGCCTATCGAGAAATCGGTGTTCACCTGTCCCGGCCCGTTCATGACGCTGAGACCGGCATTCCCGTATCCGGTCGCCCCATCCGCGCCCACCACCGGAGCCGCGCAGATCGCCGCCGTGTTGATCCACTGGCCCAGTCGCTCGTGCAGGTCTCCCGCGGCGACCAGGTCCGCATAACTGGCCTGCGGGCACATCGTGATATTGGATATCCCGGCGCGTCCATACACCGCGCCCCCAGCCGGATCGGTCAGCGTCATCGGCAGCCCGCTCTGGACGATCACGATGCCCGCCAAGGACCATCCCTTCGCCAGCCCGCCGAGCCAACCCTCGGCCGCCATGGGCGACGGCAACTGGTAGTCAAAGTTCGTGATCAGCCGGTGCGTCCTGTCGAACGACGCCCTGCCTTTTGCCAGATCCAGCCGGTTCTGATCGTTATGGACCACGGTGTTGCTCAACGCCTTCGACAGCGTGTAGGCCGACTGGAACGTCAGTGCCTTGGCGATCTGGCTGCGGACCGTTGCCTGGAGACTGTGATACCAGGACTTCCCATCAAACCCGCTGTTGAGCAGAGCTGTTGGCGTTTCGCCCAGAATCGGCACTCGCTGCTTTGCGTTCTTCGACGTACTCGTCGTGATGCAGTGGCTCGCATCGCCGTCGTAACCGCAGTTCACTGGACTGGACGCACTCGCCAGCACCGGCTGGTTCAACCCATGCGCCATCAGCAACCGGTCCCCGCGCGAACCCACATAGCCCACATCGACCGACGATGCCTGGAGAAACCTGAACTTGGTGGTCACGTTCCACTGCTGCAACCTGGGGATCCGGTAGATGGGCCCCGCTACCCGGTCTGACAATTGCGACGCCGGCGTCCGCGGGACAAAGCCCAGTGTCGTCACTGGAAACGGCTGCTCGAAAGTCGAACCACCGTTGCTGGCATCAGTGTTGGTGAAACTCTGCGCAAACGGAGGCGCTGTGAACAATGGCGCCGACCCCGCGCTGCCGGCGAACGCCGGTGTCTGATAGAACCAGCCATAGCCGCCGCCCACCACCATCCTGCCCGAGCCGCCAAACGGCTGCCATGCGAATCCCGCGCGCGGGGCGAACGCGTCGCGCGGAGTCCCGTTATCGTAGAAGCTCTTGTTCCGCCGCACCAGAACACCCGCGGGTGGAGCGCCGAAGGGCTTGCCCGTGTATGGATTCACCAGGCTTGCGTCATAGTTGGCCGCCACTGTATTGCCCACCAGCGTGCCGCCCACCGGCGGGATCGCCGACTGCCGGAGCAACTGCATCGACACATTGCCCACGGTACCCGCCGTGTCAAACGATGGCCCGATGGATTCCCAGCGCAGCCCCAGGTTCAGGGTGAAGCGCGGCGTCAACTTGATGTCGTCCTGAACGTAAGCCGATCCGTAATACCGCCGGTAGCGATAGACGACTTCGCCAAACTCGCCCACCCCCTCGCTCGCCTGCACCGTCTGGATATTGCTCCGCCCTGCCGGACTCTGCGTCCCCGCCGCGTCCATCCCAAGCAGGAAATCGGCGAACGTCTGGAACGTGATCTTCCCACGCGCCCCGCCCGTGTCGGCGCGCCCGTTGAACTGGTTCAGGAAGGACCCGCCCATCCGGATCCGCTGTTTCCCGCGCACCCAGGACAGGTTGTCGGCCCAGGAGTACGTCACCGTCTTGAAGTGGTTGTCGTTCGGATTCGTGCCAAACAACCGGAATGTCCCCATCGGTCCCAACACAGTGGTCTCCGGCGGATGGGGAAATGCGGGATCCACGGCGGTCATGCCAAAGCCGGACGCCAGCGGCAGTCCCGCGGCCACCGCATCGGTGTTGTTTCGCGTGAATGCCATCGTCGCTTCGTTCACCAGGTTCGCCGAAATGGTCGTGGTGATCTTCCCGCTTGTCGCCACATCCGCCGCCGTCAGCGCCTGTGGCGAGCCCCAACCCGGCACGACCGGCGCCCCCGGATATCCCCCCGGCGAGCCGAACGACCTCAACTGGTCCACTGTCGATGTGAACAGCCGCGCCGACAGCGTGTTCTTCGCATTCAGCACATAGTCGCTGTTGGCGATCCAGTGGTTCTCCTTGTACGTCGACGGCATGCTGTAGGAGGAGAAACCCAGCCCTGCGTTACTGCCGGATGTGATCAGCGTCTGCGGCGACGGGATCAGGTACGATCCGTCCGCGGTCCTTGCCTGAAGCATCTTCAGCGCCACTGGACTGATCGGAGCCGTTGTCGAAGTGTTCTGATTGTGACAATCGAGCTGCCGCCCGCCGGCAAAACTCAGATACCTGGATGCGGCCGCGCCGCCATTACCGGGACAGAACTGCGCCGCCAGCGTTGCGGCCGAACGGTCGCTTCCGAGCGGCGGCAGGATCAGCGTTGCCACCGAAGTCGGATCCAATCCGTTCACCTGCCTCGTCCCCTGGTACGACCCGAAGAAGAACCACTTGTTCTTCTTCACCGCCCCGCCCAGCGTCGCCCCAAACTGGTTCTGCTTCAGGTTCGGCTTTGGCTGTCCCGTGGCATTGCGAAAGAACGCATTGGCGTTGAAGATGTCGTTGCGCAGAAACTCCCACATGTTGCCGTGGATCTCGTTCTGGCCATGGCGTGTCATCAGGTTCGTTGTCGGGACCATCGCGCCAAACCCGGCGTCGTACTGCGATGTCTGAATCTTGAACTCGGAGATCGTGTCGGGATTCGGCACAGTGCTCGGCGAATAGGCCCCGTCGATCGTGTACGCGCCGGCCGTGGTGTTGCCGTTCACGTTGACGCTCGACGTCCCGCGGCCGAGAGTGCCGGCATTGTTCACATCCGCCGCCGATCCCGACGACATCGACAGAACTTGCGTGAAGTTCCGGGTATTCAGCGGCACTGCGGTGATCGTCTTCTGGTCCACCAGCGTGCCCGTCGATGGAGCTGAGTTGCTCAGCTTGCACTGGCACGCTACCGTCTCCGCCGCGCCGCCTGGTTCGAGCGTTGCTTCAAGCGCCGGAACCTCGGACACGCTCACCGTCACCCGCTCCGCGCGCGCCGTCTTGAAGCCGCTTGCCGCGAAGGTGACCACATAGGACGCTGGCGTGAGCATCGAGAATCGGAAGCCGCCGCCCTCGTCCGAAACCGCATCCTGCGTCTGGTCGGTTGCCGGATTCAACAGCGTCACCACCGCGCCCGCCACCGCCGCGCCCGCGGCGTCCCGCACGCTGCCTTCCAGCGCTCCCGTCGTTGCGGATTGCCCCCACAAACCCGGCCCCCAACCCATCAGCAGCAGTCCGGCAGCCGCCCGCAACACGTTCGACACAGATACTCCTACCCTTCCGATTAAGTTCGCATTTGCCTCGACGCCGTCCCTCCCTGGCCGGCGCGACGAAGTGGCTGGCGCACGCATGCGCCGATATAAGGCCCTAAATCTCCCGTATGCCAGAATTCTATCACGCCCCCGCCGCCCAACCGCCGCTTTGCGGCAACACCGCCGTTGCTGAGAAGATGTGGAATCATCATGAGTACTCACCCGTGCCGGCCCCTGATTCGTCCACTTCTGCCCCTCATAGGATTGGCTACTCTCGCCGCCGCCTCGCCCGCGCTCGACCTGAGCCGCGCCGCCATTGTCGTTCGCAGCGGCCAATTGACGGAAGTTGAACGCACCGCCGCTACCGTCCTGGTCGAAGAGGTCGAAAAACGCACAGGTCTCCGTCTGGGCGTGTTTACCGGCTTCCGGGCAACTGGCCCGTCGATCGTCGTCTCGACCCTCGAAGGCGCTCCCCATCGCCAGGGCGTCACGCTCCCGGCATTGCGCCCCGAGGGATACCTGCTTCGAGTCGATTCAAGCGGTCCCGATCCCACGGTCTGGATCGTCGGCGCAGATCCGCGCGGCGCCCTCTACGGCGTCGGCGCATTCCTTCGAAATGTGGACTGGGCGAAGGGCCGGCTAGCAATTGAAGCGGATCTGTACATCGCCACCGCCCCAGCATCGCCGATTCGCGGCCACCAGCTCGGGTATCGCGCGACCGCGAACAGTTGGGACGCCTGGACCGTGGCGCAGTTCGATCAATACATCCGCGAACTGGCGCTGTTCGGCGTCAACAGCATCGAGAACATCCCATTCCAGGATCCTCGCGACAACCCGTTGATGAAGGTCCCGCGCCGCGAAATGAACCGCGCCATGAGCGCCATCTGCCGCCGCTATGGCCTCGACTACTGGGTCTGGACGCCAGCCGATATCGACCTCGCCGACGCAGCCAAACGATCGGCCTTGCTGGCCAGGTTCGACGAACTCTTCGCCGACAGCGTGGAACTGACAGGCGTGTTTGTCCCCGGCGGCGATCCGGGCCACAATCCGCCCGAACTCGTGATGCCTCTGCTCGAGGACATCGCCCGGCGCATGGCGCCGAAGCATCCGAAGGCGAAGGTCTGGCTCTCGTTGCAGGGATTCGATTCAAAGAAGGAAGAAGCCGTCTACCGCTACATCGACGAGAAGCTGCCGCTCTGGCTTGGCGGACTCGTCGCCGGCCCATCCAGCCCGCCCATCGCCCGCACGCGTCTCCGCCTGTCGGCACGCTACCAACTACGTCTCTACCCCGATCTCACTCACAACAAGATCTGCCAGTATCAGGTCCCCAACTGGGATCAGGCCTATGCCCTTACGCTCGGCCGCGAAGCCGTCAACCCGCGCCCGGCCGAGTACGCCCTGATCCACAACCGCTTCGCGCCGGCGAGCGATGGCTTCATCTCTTACTCCGACGGTGTCCATGACGACGTCAATAAGATCGTTTGGAGCGCCCTCGCCTGGAACCCCAGCCAGCCTGTCCGGGACATCCTGATCGACTACGCGCGTCTCCATTTCGAATCCTCTCTCGCCCCGGAAATCGCCGACGCCATCCTCGCCCTCGAACGAAATTGGAACGGGCCGTTGGCGGACAACGGCGCGGTCGAGGCCACGCTGCTCGCCTGGCGCAAGCTGGAAGAGAAGGCGCCGCATCTCGAGTCGAACTGGCGCTGGCAGATGTGTCTTCTGCGCGCGGTCTACGACCCCTACGTCCGCCATCGACTTCTTTATGAAACGCGCCTCGAAGCCGCGGCCAACGCCGTTCTCGCCAACGCCGCCGTCACAGGCGCGGACAAAGAGATGGACGCCGCTCTCGCGATCCTGAACCGTGCGGTCAGCGAGCCAGTGAGTCCCGATCTGCGGGCGCGCATCGTCGATCTTTGCGAGAAGCTGTTCCAGTCGATCGGCCTGCAAACCAGCGTCGAAAAATATCACGCCAGCGGCGCCGAGCGTGGCGCTGTGCTCGACTTCGTCGACTACCCGCTCAACAATCGCTGGTGGCTCGAAGACGAATTCAAGAAGGTCAGCACACTCCCCTCCGAAGCGGAGAAGTCCAGGCGTCTGGCTGAACTGGCCTCCTGGGAAAACCCCGGCCCGGGCAGCTTCTATGACGATATTGGGAATCAGTCGAAATCGCCGCGCGTGGATGGGGACGCCGAGCAGGACCCCGACGCATTCCGCGGTCCGGAACCGACATTCTGGTGGTGGGACAACGGCAAGAGCCGCGCCCGCCTGTCCTGGCAGACCACCATGTGGCCGCGCCGCATGGTCTATGAAGGGCTCGATCCCAACGGCACTTATGCCGTCCGCACGGGCGGCCTGGGCAAGGGCTTGCTTCGCATCGATGGCCAGAGCGTGCCGCCGGTTGTCGATGGCAAGCTGATGGGCGAATTCAAGGAGTTCCCCGTCGCCGCCGAACACGTCAAAGACCGCCGTCTCGTCCTCACCTGGGACATCCCAGCCGGCGAGGAACATCTCAACTGGCGGCAGAGGTCGCGGCTGGCCGAAGTCTGGCTATTGAAGAGGAACTGACTCAGATGATCGCCCCACTGCCGCAAGGCATCGTTCCGGTCCTCCAGACGCCATTTGATGAACATGGCGGCATCGATTACGAGAGTCTCGCACGACTCATCGAAGACGCCATCGAGGCGGGCGCGGCTGGTTTTCTCTCGCCCGCCGTGGCCAGCGAGGTCGGCACGCTCACCGCCGCCGAGCGGCATCGGCTCGCGCCGTTCGTGGCCGAGAGAATCGCCGGCCGCGCGGCCCTCATCGCCGGCTGTTCAAGTGGCGACGCAGCCGAATGCGCCCGTCTCGC
>CAZLDN010000161.1:0-10005 GCA_964558355.1 uncultured Candidatus Solibacter sp. | reverse complement strand
AAGATAATGGGGTTGTGAAGTTGGTACGCGGACGGTGTGGCTCCCCGTCGTGGACACGTTTCGAACTTTGGTGTTTGCTCCTGCCACTCTCGAACTTCGAGCGTAGCGCTGGGGGCACGGAGGCAGAAGGAATGCGCGACGATTGCCGATTTCTAGAAGATGATCCGGACTGCCCATCGTGGATGCGTTTCGAACTGCGGACTGCGGACTACCGACTAACGCTGAGTACAACACTAACGGGAATCGAAGGCGTTGAGCGGCATTCCGGCCAGTGCCATCCCGTGCTAAGTGTTTGATTTCACGACTTCTGGTTCGGCCCGTGATCCCCAGTTCAGCGCGTACCGGCGTGGGTGTCATGGGGATGTCATGGGACCGGCGCGGAGCCCGGACTGTCACCGCGCAGGAACTGCTCCAATACCGCCTGGAGTTCGGGTATTCGGGAGGACGCCACGTTCCAGACTTCGTCGAGATCCACCCCAATGTAATCGTGGATCAGGACGTCACGCATGCCGCAGATGGCCTTCCAGTCCAGTTGGGCAAGACGGCCGCGCGCGTGGGCCGAGACCCGCTTGGCGGCTTCGCCAATCACCTCGACGTTCCGGATGACGGCGTCCTGTAACTCCTCTGACGCCATGAACTTCTCTCGGCCGGGCCCGATGAAGCGTGTGATGCGGTGGCAGCGTTCCAGCATGTGGTGCAGGTAGAGCCGATCATCCTTCACAGTGGCGTCGCCTCGCGAAGGATCCGGTCGCGCACGTACCAATGCAGGGATTTCTCCGTCCCGACGTGGACTTTTATCCCGAGCAACTCCTGGAGATCCTCGACTAGCCCGGCATGATCCAACAGGCTCCGGCCCGGTTCCCAGGCGACCAGCAAATCGAGGTCGCTGTTCTCATTGGCTTCCCCGCGGGCCACGGAGCCGAACACACGCAGGCTATGTGCGCCGCGCCGCCCAGCAAGCCGGAGGATCTCCTCCCGCCGTTCCGCCCGCAAAGTGTCGAGGGTGACCATGTCTCCATTGTGCGACAAATTCTGAGCCACTATCAGCGAGACTCGCCCCGCCTTCGGGTACGTCTTCAACAGCGAATCCTCGGGATTGCTTCCAGACCTGCGTCTGCGCTTCTTTTCCGGCAAAGCACCGAGCACCAACGGAAGTGTACCGTCAGGCCAGACTTATTGCTTTCCTGCCACTGGGCGAGCGGAGAATATGGCTGTGAAGAGGGGGCGTGTGTTAAACCACACCGATGTCTGCGATAATTCTCTATCAAAAGGAAGATATGGAAGTCGGCCAATCGGCCGTGGCGAGACCGCCAGTGGAAGCGGGTCTTTTTGTGGAGAAAAGGAGAAAACATGAGTCAGAACATCACGCTCGACGAGCTCCGTCAATTCGTAGAAGGAGACGCAGTCGCGATCCGAGGCCGCTCCGTGCTGGAGCCGGCAGGAGGCCCCGGCGACAAGGTGTTTCCACCGTCGCATTCGGTGGGCGACAACGAGAAGCGTGCCGGCGCGAAGTATGCCTTCGAGACCCGGCGCAGCGGTGGGAAGGACATTCCTTGCGTGCTTATCGATTCGGTGCAGAGCCAGGCGAACCGGATGGAGGAGGCGCTGCAAGCGCTGTGGGTCGAGAAGAAGCTCACGCTGCCGGTAATCGAGGTCGATTTGTCCAAGGTTGCGCCGGACGTCGGCAAAGTGACCTCCCTCACCGCCCCACATCGCGTGGCCGACGCGCTTTTGCGCGACAGTTTTATTACTGAGGACGGCAAGGAAAAGCTGTTTCGATCATCCACGTTCGGGAAGTCGTTCACCGACGCCAGTCCGCGCAACGCAGGGCCGCTATTCAAGGTGTGCCCGACCGGACTCGTCTTCGGCATCTGGGACAGCACCGGGCCAAAGGGAGGGCTGGGCGCGAAGTTCGCACGTGCTCTCACGTCGGAAATTGTCGGCATCGGAGCACAGTCGGGCGTGAAGACGGCGAGCCGAATTGATCCCGCTCAGATGGTGAACGCGGCGGCCACTATTTACCGGAAGAAACCAAGCCCAGGCGAACTTCTGACGTGGACACTCGATCCAAGTGAAGCGGAACTGAGTGAGAAGAATGAGCCGTTGAAGTGGGGAGCGAAAAAAAAGGATGGGAAGTGGGTGCAGGGGGAGGGAAAGCTCACGACTGCCAATCACAGTAATATCCCTCCGACGATCGATACGCTCGCGGGTGGTGTAACTATCGACCACGCGGAACATACGGTTGTCTTGTCGCTTGCGGCGCTGCGAAGACTTGGGTTCACCGAGGACGGGGCGAAACCGCGCCTCGTACTCGCCGCGCTGGGTTTGGTCGCCGTACTTGCTGCGGAGCGCTGCGGGCATGACCTCCGTTCGCGCTGTCTTCTCGTTCCCCGATGGAACGAAAAAGACAAGAAGAGCGAAGCGTTGACGCTCGAAATCCTGGCCCGCAACGGCTCGCCCACACCACTCACCCTCGACCTCGATGGAGCTCTTTCGCTCTACGAGGAAGCCGTTCAAAACCTGCCCGCTCCGCTGAAGTTCGACAAAAAACTGAAGGGCGAACCGCTCGCCAGGCTTACCCCGTCTCCGAAGCTGGCGAGCCTCATTGCGAAGAGCCGCGAGCTCGCAGCCTCGGGAGCCGATGTCGGTGACGAGTGATGCTGGCGATCGAGGTTCATCTGCTCACTGGACGCTACGCCGCGACCCAGTACAACGATCGCTCGCGCGCCGAGTGGCCGCCGCATCCGGCGCGCTTCTTCTCAGCACTCGTGGCAGCCCTCCACGATCGCGAGCCCGTCGATCCGGACGAGCTTGAAGCACTGCGTTGGCTCGAAAGTGTGGAGTCTGCTCCAGATCTCGATGTCGATATCGACGTGGATGAAAGGGTCGGGCGACGGGAGGTGCATTCGGTTTTCGTTCCCGTAAACGACGTGACGCTGGTCGGAGATCCCGAGGCCGAGGTTCGCAAAGCGAGTGAGAACCTTGCTGAACTGGAGGGATCGGAGCAAACCAATGAGGTTAAGGTGCAGGTCAAGAATGCCCGAAGAACCCTGGCGAACGAAGAAAAGAAGCTTGCGACGTTTCTCGAATCCCAGCAGGTAGCTCCAAAAAACCCAAGTAAAGAAGACCTCAAACGCGGCGTCGCACTCCTTCCCGAGCGCCGTAACCGCCAGGAACGCACGTTCCCGGTCGTCGTTCCAGAGCGACCTTCGTTCGTTTTCCATTGGCCAGGGGCTGAGCCGGGCAAGCACTTGGAAGCCCTCCGCCGACTTTGCGATCGCGTGACCCGACTCGGGCATTCGTCGTCGCTCGTCCACTGCGTCATCGTCGAACGGCCGATCAGACCCTCACTGGTGCCCCACAAGACCGGCGAATATGTGCTGCGTGTCGTCGGACCGGGGCAACTGGAGCGGCTCGAAGAAGCCTACAAACGACATCAGGCGATCGACCCGCGCGTTCTCCCGGCTCGCTCTCAACGGTACGGCGAGCCAGTCGGGCAAGACGATTCGCGACGGCCGCGCAGCATCTTCTCGGACGAATGGATCGTGTTTGAGCGAATCGATGGCCAGAGACCGCTCGCCTCGCGCGGCATTGATCTCGCTATCTCCCTGCGTCGTGCGTTGATCGAGACACACGGCAAGGAGAACCTACCGGCGGTACTCTCAGGTCATGACGCAAAGGGGAACCAGACGAGCCAGCCGCATCTGGCGTTCGTACCGCTGCCATGGGTTGGTCACGAGCACGCCGACGGCTCGGTGCAGGGATTTGCGTTGATTGCGCCCCGTTCGATCGCTCCAGACGAGCGAACGACGTTGATGCGCCTGCTTGGGAAGTGGGAGAGCGAGCGCGGCGATAAGGACGACGACTACGCAATCGAATTGGGCACGCCTTCAGATCTCGGCCGGCCGGTCCAGATTCGGATCCGACGCGTTGAGATACCGGGTAAGGCAACGCTGAACGCGGCGTGCTGGTGCAAGGCATCGCGGCGATTCGTCACTGCTACGCCCATCGCCCTCGACCGCCACCCAGGCAACCTACGCAGCAACGTCGAGGGCACCGCGGACAGGGCGGCCGCCGAGGCAGAGTCTTGCATTGCGGACGCGTGCGAGCGGATTGGTCTGCCACGCCCGTTGAACGTCTCTATCTCACTTGCACCGATCCTGTCCGGAGCGCAGCACGTTCGGCAGTTCGCTCCGTGGCCTCCGCAGCCTGGCCGGGCACGACGCGCGCGCGTCCACGCCGAGATCGATTTCTCCGAGAAAGTGTGCGGGCCGGTCCTGGTTGGCGCTGGACGCTATTTCGGACTCGGACTCTGCCTGCCGGTCGCCGATCCCCACGCGAGCGACGAGAGGAGAACCTCATGAGCCTCTCGGTAGACGATTTCGAAGCTTTCCATCGGGCGGTTCACGACCGGGCCCCGTTCGATTGGCAGAATCGACTCTTGCGTAAGGTCGTCAGTGAGCGCAATTGGCCGCGCGTTCTTGACCTTCCCACCGGTTCCGGCAAGACGACCTGCATTGACATAGCACTGTTCGCCTTAGCGCTCGACGCCTCCACTTCGCCGGCGGAGCGCTGGTGCCCTCGCCGCATCGCAATGGTTGTGGACCGGCGTGTTGTCGTCGACCAGGCGGCGGAGCGCGGGCGCAAGTTGCTCGGCGTACTCACCACGTCAACCGTCCATGAAGTGATCGCGGTGCGGGAGGCGCTTGCTTCGCTGACCGAGGCTGATGAGGAACCGCTTGGGGTGTTCACGCTGCGAGGCGGCATCCCGAAGGACGACGGCTGGGCGAGGACCCCAGATCAGCCGCTGGTGATTGCGTCTACGATCGATCAGGTTGGCTCGCGGCTCCTAATCCAAGGTTATGGCGTTGACCGAGGGATGCGGCCAGTGCATGCTGGCCTTGCGGGCAACGATATGCTCATCCTGCTCGATGAGGTGCATCTTTCGCAGCCCTTCAAACAAACGCTAGAACGGCTCGGCAGGTTGCGCGAACGCTATGCGCGAAATGGGCTGCCGCAGCGGTTCCAGTTCACGTTCCTGTCCGCGACGCCCGGAGACACCAAAGAGCCGAGGTTTGAACTCACGTCGGCGGAACTCGAACCTGATTCCCCACTCGGCCCTCGGCTTTGCGCGAGAAAGCCGACACGCATCGTGGAGGTATCGGGACGGGAAGACCTTGCAACTCGCGTTGCTGGCGAGGCTAAGAACCTGATTGAGAAGCACGATGTCGTGGCAGCAGTGGTGAACCGCATCGATACGGCGCTAGCTGTGTTCGCCGCACTGAAGAAGGCGCTTGGGGAAGGCGCGGACGTGGTCCTCTTGACGGGACGGATGCGACCGCTCGATCGCGACGACGTGCTCGCTGCCTATCGGCCGCGCATCGCCACTGGCGTACGCACCCGCTCGGGCACCGAGCGAAAGCTCGTCGTCGTCGGCACGCAGTGTATCGAGGCGGGCGCGGACTTCGACTTCGACGCGATGGTTACTGAATCGGTAAGCTTCGATGGGTTGCGGCAACGTTTCGGACGGGTTGACCGGCTCGGCGAGTACAAGGATCAGCAAGGTAACGGCAAGGCGGAGGGCGTGATCGTCCATGACAAAGACGAAAAGGACGACCCCATCTATGAGAAGACGATCACCGAGACGGTGCAATGGTTGAAAGGGAAGCTGGATCGGAGAACCAAGACCGTAGATTTCGGAAACAAGTCGCTGCTCGACGCCCCCACCAACTTGCTCGCGCCGAAGGAGAGCGCCCCGACGCTCTTGCCTGCCTATCTCGACCTCTGGTCCCAGACTGCTCCCGAGCCGTTCGCAGTCCCCGAGCCCGGGTTGTTTCTGCATGGACCACGGAGTGGACCTGAGGATGTGCAGATAATCTGGCGGGCCGATCTCGACGAAGCCGTGTTCAAGGAAGCCGCGTTCAATTCACAATCGCTCTCAAACCTCGTCGTGGCCGTCAGCGCCGTTCGGCCATCCTCACTGGAGGCAATCTCTCTGCCATTTGTTACCGCCCGTCGCTGGCTGGCGAACGAAGCGAGCTCGTTCGAAGCAAGTGCGGACGTTGAAATCAAGGGCGACGACGGCCAGCGAGTCGAGTCCGGCGGAAGACGCGCGCTGCGGTGGCGCGGTGACGAAAGCGAAGTCGTCGATGCCTCCAGCATTCATCCGGGAGATACGCTTGTCGTCCCGAGCCGCTATGGCGGGATCGATTTCACTAGCAGATGCTTCGATCCGGGCGCTACGGAGGAAGTTCCAGACCTCGCCGAGCGCGCCTCACTGATGGGGCGTGGCCGGCCGCTTCTGCGTCTACATCCTCGCGTGCTCGCGGGCCTCGACCTAAACATTGATCGCGAAGACCCGAAAGTCGCACGCCGGGAATTGGCTGGGCGTGCAAATGACCTGAGCGGATGGAAACAGCTCTGGGCCCTGGGGCTCGGAAAGGGCCGAAAGGCTCGCGTTGTTCCCTGGAGCAACGGGGAGGACGGCTGGCTGGTCATTTCTGGCGAGCGTTTGAAAGCCCACAGGCTGCGAAAGGCACTGGAGTCGGAAGGGAGCGGTCAAGCCTCGATCGAAGAGGGAGTTGGAGCAACCACCGACGGCGAAGACTCCCCGTACGTTGGCTCGGAAGTCACTCTCGACGATCACAGCAGGCACGTCGAGGAGCGAGTTCTGAGATACGCGAAGCGGCTCGGGCTGTCGGACAATCTCATCGACGACCTGTCGCTCGCGGCGTGGCTTCACGACATCGGCAAGGCAGACTGCCGCTTTCAGCGTATGTTGCGGGGCGGGAGCGAGATCGCCTGCTATCGCGACAAGGGCAGGGTTCTCGCCAAGTCGGGGATGCCCGCCGGAGCCAAGGCCGAACACCAAAGGGCCCAGAAGCTAAGCGGCTACCCGCGAGGAACGAGGCACGAAGTGCAGTCGCTCGCGATGATCGAAGCGGTACGAGAACAGGTCGCGCCGAAGGCCCATGACCTCGATCTGGTGATTTATCTTGTCGCCAGCCACCATGGACACTGCCGCCCGTTCGCGCCGGCAATTGAAGATCCCAAGCCTGTCGACATCTCGCTCAGGAGGCACGAAAGCAAGACCTTCGGGACGTTGTCCTTCGATGCGGTCACATCGGCACACGGACTCTACCGGCTGGACAGCGGGCTTGCGGATCGTTTCTGGTCATTGGTCGCCAAGTACGGATGGCTCGAACTCTGCTGGCTGGAGGCAATCCTCCGGCTTGCCGATCATCGAGCGAGCGAAGACGAGGCAGGAGGTCAGACGTGACCCGCACCGTATTTAAAGGTATCAATGGTTCAAATCCGCTCGGGTTCATGGCCTCGGTGGGCTTGCTGCGTCTCCTCCATGCCCACGACGATCTCGCGCGCCTTGGGTTCACGGAGGATGGCGCGTTCCACGCGTGGATTGAGTGCGCTCCTGCGCTGAACGATATTCCAGGTATCGTTGCCAAAGACGCGGAGGACGCCGCCGGGCCTCAGCCATGGCGGCTTGAGTACGAAAAGCAGGAGAAGCGTGGCATCAAGGTTGTCGCCGATCTGAAGGCTCCACCTGATCAATTTTCCAAATACCTGAATTCGGCGATTGATGAATGGTTGGCTGGCCGATCGGAACAGTCCGACTATGCCGTGGCTTACGGGACCGACGTTGCGCGTGATGGCAAAGGAAACACCAAGCCGACAGCCTTCCATTTCACCGCCGCGAACCAACAGTTCCTCGGAGCGATTGAAGAAACGCGTGGGAAGATCACCAGAGAATGGGTCGAAGAATCGCTGGACGACTGCAATGGCAAGATGAAGCCTGGGATGAACCTTCGCTGGGATCCCGACGCGGAGCGGAGTCGTGCATTGATGGGTGTCAACCCAAACGACGATGGTACTACAGTAAATGCGCCGTTGGAATGGCTCGCATTCCGCAGTTTGCCAGCATTTCCCAGTGTTCCGGTGGGTAGTCGAATAGTGACTTGTGCGGTGACTGGACGTCGCCAGGACGAGCTTCGTTTTCACTGGCCCCTGTGGTCACGCGGGGCCAGCAACGCAACGGTTCGATCCCTGCTGCTTCTCACCTCGGGTTGGATTGAGAACGACGAGCAGACCAGACGCATGATCGAGACGCACGGTGAAAGTGGGCGACGTCAGCGTTCCTTGGATCGACTTCAACGTGGTCTTGAGATGGCAATCGAGGCACGGCGTCGTCGTAGCGTGTTCGCCATCTGTACGTCCGAGATTCGCCGTACCGCGCAAGGGTTTGGCAATTTTGGCCCAGCTCATGTTCAGGGCTGATCTGATAGGTACAGTTCGGACGCGGAGGAGATAAAACAATGAGATTGATACCAACCAGCGGCGCCTGGATCGAGACTGCCGAACATTCGACGCGCCAGCCGGGGCTCTCGGACTCCGGCGCGGTTATCCTTCTCCGGCCGAGTACATTTGCGCTCGACTATCACCCGGTGTGATAGTGGTCGCGGCTGCTGACCGCGGCGCTACCAGCACGCATTATTCGCTTGATATTCCGGCCCACCCGATCAATGAATCGAGGTGCCATGAACCTCGAACGCGGCAGTATCCTGTTCAACCGGACCATCGACCAGTGCCGGAGCATCGGTCGCCGTGGTGGCCGCGCCCGTGCCCGGAATCTGCGCGCACGTGAGACGTCGCATGTGGCGGCGGTCCCGGCTGTCAGCCAATCGGAAGACGAAACGGCCCGCCAAGCCATCGAGCGTATCGATGCTCAGTGCCCCTGGGTCAAAGGCTGCGAGCTTCGCCCCACAGGCCGGCCCGCGTAGCACCGGTGTCCGCGTCGGCCGCTCGGGCGAAGTCCTCCAGGTGAAGGAGAAGGATGCGCTCCGCCAGGAAATTCGCCCCATCGAGATCTCACAACTGAATGTGATGGGCAACATCCAGGTCACCACTCAGGTAACGCAGTTGCTCTGTGAGGCGGGAATCCCCGTCTGCTATTTCTCGCAAGGTGGCTGGTTCTATGGCATCACCACCGGCATGGTGACCAAGAATGTTTTCCTGCGGCAATCCCAGTTTCGCCTCGCAGCCGAGCCGTGGTTCTGCCTGAAACTTGCACGGAAGCTTGTCGGAGGCAAGATCCGCAATCAGCGCACGATGCTGCTGCGCAACCACACGGAACCGCCCGCGGTGTCCTTGCGTGAAATGAAGGAGATGGCCTTGCGCGCGGATTCGGCCGGCAGTCCGGAGGAACTGCTTGGGATCGAGGGGAACGGGGCACGACTCTACTTTGGGGCTTTCGACGGCATGCTGAAGGTCGGCGAGGACGCCACTTCGCCCGCAGGCTTCCGTCTCGACTTTGAGGGGCGCAACCGCCGGCCCCCGCGCGACCCGGTCAACGCGCTGCTGTCGCTCGGCTACAGCATGTTGACCAAGGATCTGACCATCGCCTGCTACGCGGTGGGCTTTGACCCCATGATGGGCTTCTATCATCAACCGCGCTTCGGCCGTCCAGCTCTGGCTCTCGATCTGATGGAGCCGTTTCGCCCGCTGATCGTCGATTCAGCCGTCATCAACGCCATCAACACGCGCATGGTGACGGCGGCGGATTTCATCCGCTCCGGGGACGCTGTGGCCCTCACCCCGGGCGGACGGAAAAGCTTCTATCATGCATATGAGTTGAGGATGGATGCCCTCGTGACGCATCCAGTCTTCGACTACCGGGTCAGCTACCGCCGCTTGCTGGAAGTCCAGGCGCGATTGCTGGCCAGGGTGCTCGAAGGAGAGATTGGAGATTACCCCGTCTTCATCACGCGATGATGGCCGCGAGCGGTCCGGCGGCGCAGAAAACCCCGTGACCGCTCGCAGAGGATAAGTAGTATGGGTTCTAACAACTTGAAGCGATGTGGGACAAAGCGTACGCCTGAAACACACGCGTCGGGAGGAGCCGCTCGCAAAGGGTTGTGCAGGTCATTGAAAACAGAATAGGATAGGGGAGCAGCATTTCCGCAGCATCGATGCTGCGGCCCCATTGAAGCA
>CAZLDN010000160.1:0-10140 GCA_964558355.1 uncultured Candidatus Solibacter sp. | reverse complement strand
GAATGAAGCGCAAGCTCCATGTTCTCATTCAGTTCGAGGTTTGCGACAGGCACAACCCCCGCCAGTCCCGCCACGGGATCAGGTCCTCGGCCCAGGCCAGCCGGTAGGGTTCGAACGCCTTGGCGTAGCGGATGGCGTCCTTGACGCTCAACCGGCCAAAGTGGTCGGCGCCCAGAGGCGCATCCCAGCCGATGGCATCGCGCACGGCGGCGATGTACTCGCACATATAGCCGAGGCCCTTCTCCGTGGCCACCCCATTGTCCATCACCGCGCCCGGCCGGTCCTCGACCAGGTTTGTATAGAGGTCCATCTTGAAGAAGGTGAAGCCCATCTTCTTCCTGGCCAGCATCCGCTGCCCATAGATCTTCGGGTCCTTGTGGCCGGTCGTGTCGCAGTAGATCCGGATTTTATCCCGCTGCTTGTCGCCGATCAGCCGCCAGGCCGGCACGCCATAGACCTTGCCCGCGATATCGTGCAGCGCCATGTCGACCGCCGAGTAGCCGCCCCCCATCCGGCCCTGTCCGGCGAACGGGCGGATCGTGCGCAGGATCGATTCGATCTCCAGAGGGTTCCTGCCCAGGATGTGCGCTTTCAGAATCAGGGCGATGCCCTCGACTCCGGCGTCACGCACTTCGCCCAGACCATAGACCCCCTGGTTCGTATCAATCCGGATAATGGGGTAGTCGTAGTTGGCGGCGATGCGGCAGGCCCGCATGTCCGTGATCTTGAGCGTGCTCGGGGCCGAGTTGCGGTTCACGCCCCCTTGTTCGATTGGTTCCGGGGCGGCGGCTGCGGCGGCAACTGGCGCGGCGGCCAGTCCGTGAAGGAGGTTGCGTCGGGTTGGCTGGTTCATGGCGGCTAAGCGGATCGTATTATCGCCGGAGGTCCACGTCAAGCCACCACAGTCCACGGGCAGACAAATACGCTGCTTGCACGGAAAAATTACATTGTGGCCCGGGTTACTACGGACTGCGTCGTGGGGCGGACACCTGCCGGCGCAGGCCTCCCTTCACCGCGAATCGATTCCCTGGCTGGCGGTCAGGCCTTGACCAGATAGACCCTGGAATCGTAGAAAACGGCGCTGCCGCCTACGACGTCGCTTAGCGGCGACCGGAGATATTCGTCGACGACCATGGCGGCGTTGGCGTGGATGCCGGTGCCGCGCCGCGCGTCGCCGCGGACGACTTGGCCGTCAACGGTCTGGTCAGAAGAACCATAGGCCCAGTGGCCGTAGCCAAGCTCGAATGAGATGACCCCAAGCCGGATGCGGGAGGTGGTTTGGATGGTGCCAATAAGCGCCTTGCTCCGGCCTTCGCCGAGGTTCCAGGCGCCCTCAGGGTTGGAAGCCGAGAGGACCCAGACCTTATCGCCGTCTTTGAAGCCCATTTGCTGCGCATCGCGGGTACTGATCTGGATGGTGTTTTCCGGCAGCACGTCGGTCAGCCAATAGTTGGAGATCGTCCGGCTCTTGCAGGCGAGCATAGTGCGATGGGTGATCATCAAGAGGGGTGCGCCCTTATGATCGATCTGGCGGCCAAGGGAATCGGCTATCGGAATGTAGGTGGCGATGCCGGGGATGTAGGCGCCTGTGAGTGAGTTTCGGGTGGTGGCCGGCTTCTCCTGATACAGGTTGACGAGCTTCCCGTACTTCGCCTTCACCTGATCGCCGGACCAGGCCTCGGCGTAGCTCCACCAACGGCCGCCCCGGTTCAGCACATAGACAACCTTCTTCCACCATTCAGGACCGACCGCGGCTTGCCATCTGGCTGCGTCGAAGATTGGCTTCGGCAGGTGTTTGCGGGCATTGGTGAAGATGGCGAGTTCTTCGTTGCTGGCGTCGGGACAGACGTCGGTTCCAGTGCTTGAATCACCGTACGCGATGTTGGCGACCATGCGGAGGTAGAAGTCCTCCGGGCGGACCAGGTCCCCCTTGCCAGCAAAGCCGCCTGTGCCGAATCCAGGCAAATTCAGGAGTTCAGCGATGGCCAGGAAGATCGCTTCCATAGAAATGGGGATTTCCTCGCCGAACACGCGGACCGTCTCATTCGGCGATGGAATCGCCGGCTGGCGGACGGGCGAGACGCGGTGAACGATGGACGGATGGGTGCGGTGGAACTCCCACCGTTCGAGGTAGGTCAGGTCAGGGAAGATGTAGTCGGCATATTGGCTGGTTTCGCCGATGGTGATGTCGTTGCAAACAAACAGCGGGATCTTGTCCGGATCCCGGAGCGTCGGAATCAGCGAATGACCGGCAGGCAGAGCGTAGATCGGCGACCCCATATACAGGAACAGCGCCTTGATGGGATACGGGTAGGCGTCACCCGCTGAAGGGATGATTTCCTGATAGATGTCGCTGGCCAGGGGATACCACGGGCGCTTGGCTGGATAACCGGCGAAGATGGTGCTCTTTTCGTAACTGGCGCCGCCGCGGATGATATCGATGCCGAAGGGCGTAATCTTCGAGGAGTGGTCGCCGAGCTGGAATGGGCGGCCGGTGCCGCCGGTCTCGCCGTAGGTGCCGCCGCCGAAGACGAGTCCGCCCTTCCAGTCGAGGTTGCCGATGAGCGTATTGAGCGCACCCATCGTGGCGAGCGCGTTATGAAACCCGTTGGTGTGCTGGGAAACGCCGCGGTGGATTTCGACCGCGGCCTTCTTGCCGTGCGAGGTGAACTCGCTGGCGACGGCAATGAGGTCCGAGTAGCTGACGCCGGCCGTGCTCGCCCAATCGTAAATGCTCTTGCGCCAGGCTTCCTGGCGCAGGATCTGGAGGCCGCTCTTGACCTGGATGCCGTTGATGGTCGTATCGACGAACAGGTCGCCTTCAGCCGCCTTGGCCGTGTCGTCGGACTTGAATGCGACGGGTTGGCCGTCCTTGAGGCAGACGAAGGTGTCGGCATCGCCGCCAAGACCGAGCTCGCTGGCTCGCAGGAACTCGGCTCCCGTGCCGTCGGCACGCATTTTGACCAGCCAGGCTCCATTGCTCCATGTGGGCTCGCCGTCGGCGGCTGCGGCGGCTTTGTTGCAGTTGGAAAGATAGCGCTTGTCGTAACGTTCATTTTCCAGAATCCAACGGATCATGCCCATCGCCAGAGCTGCATCCTCACCCGGCTTGACGGGCATCCATTTCCACGCCTTGGACGCGATCTTACTATGGCGCGGATCGATTACGGCAACGCGCAGGCGGCCGCTGGACAGGCCTTGGATGATCTTGGGCGTCTTCAGTGGCGGTCCGTAGTTGCCCTCCAGGACATTAGCGCCCCAGTAGATGATGAACTCGGCATTGCTGGCGTCGGCCATCCAGTAGAATTTGGACCCACCCGTCCACTTGCCTCCGCTGGGCTGGTCCGACATTGACTTCCCGGCGAAGTAGATGGAACCCTGGCAGACCGTCGTATGTCCATGGGTGTTGGTCGAGCCAAAGCTGTCCCTGACGAAGCGCTGGAAGAACTCGGAGCGTCCGGCCTTCAGTCGTCCCCAGTTGAAGACGAACTGGTTGTTCTTCGGCCCAAAATCGGGATGGTTGGGATCGATCAGGGTGTCGAGGTGGCCCTTGTACTTCTCCTTGAATTCAGCCACTGTGAGCTTCTTGTCCTGGATCAAAGTGATGTCGGCCGCCATGGAGGCGAAGACCTTCGGATCCTTCAGCGCGTAAAGTTCCCGTAAGCCGGTGACCGCCCTTCCGCCGTCCTGGGGAAACAGGCTCCCCCCCTCGACGATTTCCGAAATTGCCTGGTGGAAGGGGATCGACGTCCATTTGCCTTCGCCGCGGGCGCCGGCGCGCTTGAGCACTTTCACAATGCGATAGGGATCGTAGGATGTCTGAATGCCCGCCTGTCCTTTAGGGCAGATCGACCCTTTCAACTTGGCCGCTTGGGAGACTGGCGTATTCCACGCGATGTGCGGGTCCATCGGGCGGGGGCCGTAAGGATTGCCGTCGATCTTGACGGCCAGGCCATCCTGAATCTTCACCTTGATCTCGCAGCCCGTGTTGCATTGCAGGCAGGTGGAGTAAATGTAATCAGAAGCTTCCACGCTCTTTGGCGTGGCACGCGCGCCGGAGGACTGCGCCGAAGCGGATCCCTGGAGCGCCGCGGCAAGACAGGCGCCGCCGAGCAGCGCGCCGCTGCGCAGCATCTCCCGGCGGTCAGAAGCCTGTTCGTGTTGGGTTTCAGGCGTCGTGTTGAGTTTCTCGTTCTTGTTCACTGTGGCCTCCTCAGGAATGGCAAGCGGCGCACTCGATGTGCGGGACGTTGGGCATGGATTCGGTGAAGTAGATCACCCTCGGCTTCAGGCCAAGGTTTTCGTGGCCTTTGAAGACGCGTCGCCCCTTGGTGATCTCGCTGATGAGGCTTGACGGACTATTCGCATCTCCGAAGTACATGGCTCCGCCAATGCACGTGCTCACGCAAGCCGGCAATTCCCCGACATCGAGCAGGTGGCTGCAGAACGTGCACTTGCGAGCTGCGCCGGCCAGGCTGTTGAGTTCCGGCTTGCGGCTGTGGACCTTCCCGTTCTCGACGAACGTGCGGCCCTCGTAAGCCTGCGGATTCTGCGTGGATCCGGTGAACGTCTCCCGGCCTTCCACGTGCATCAGGTTCAAGGGGCATGCTCGCGCGGCCGCCTCCGCGTACGGTCCTCTCAGGCTGTCCTGGTTCAACTCGACAATGCCGTCAGGCCGTTTCGTGATCATCGATTGGGGGACAGCGCGGGCACAGGGAGCGTCGTCGCACTGAAGGCAGTTCACCGGCTTGTAGATCGCCCAGGGCCGCGGTCCGATGGGTAGATCCTTCTTGATCACCCGCCTGAAGTTCGAACCCGGACCCGTCGGATTTTCGGCCCGGCATGCGATTGTGCAGGAATCGCAACCGATGCACTTGCGGGTATCCACCACCATCAGCCAGCTTGGCGTGCGGCCACTCGTCAGGGTCTGTTCCAGGTCTTGCTGCATCCGCAGAAGGACTTTGCCGTTGGACTCGGTTAGTGCCTGCGGGATCTCAGCCGCTTTGGCCTCGGACGAACCCATCACTTTGATGCCAACCAAGCCTGCCGCAGCGCCAGAACTGACGCCCGCCAGGGCTTGAAAGAACCTACGCCGGCCTGACTGCCGTGCGGGGACTTTATTGTTTTCTGACTTGTCCGTCATCCTGAACGCTCCTTGGTGGAAAATCCTACACCTGTATGTTGAAAAATACTTCAGCACGCGTGTGTGAGCATGCAATTTATAGTCCAATCATTCGATAGCCGGAGAGAGAAGTCCAGATAGTCTCAAGGTTCTGTAATTGCAGAACTTGCGATCGGAATACCCTGTTTGTGAGAGAAGCCCGCATGAAGCGCCGGAGCGCTGTGCGGGTCAAAGTGCGCAGATCCTGCGTCGCTACACCCAGAGGGAAGTCCGGGCGTGCCAACTGCGAGCTGTGGCAAACTGGCCGGCGAACTGGTCGAGAGGTGGCGCCAAGGGGACATTCATGTGGACCGCACCCCAACGCTGAGACAGATTGTTAGGGGACAGGTTGCCGTTCGCTCACCAAATCGCAGTCAGCGTTTCCATCCTGAGCCGTGATGGACGCGGCTGGCGAAGCGGGGCGTTCTCTCCCCCGGTCCGTTGTGCGGCAGCGTCCAGTTGGAGGTCTCCGTCCGCCGCGCGCCGTAGTAAAGTGGAAAGAGGGTAGCGGCTGTCCGGCCCGCGCGCGTTCTGGCACCGGCCGGCCACCTTGCCGCGCCTGACACATTGGAGAAAAGGTTGAACATCGTTCACGGCGGTAATCTGTTCGCCATCGCCCGCAGCCGGGGTTGGGATTGGCGCGACGTCCTCGATTTGAGCGCCTCGATTAACCCGCTGGGTCCCTCGGCCACGGTTCGTCCGGCGATCGTGGAAGAACTGGATCGCATCGCCCACTATCCCGGCCAGGAACCCGTCGATCTCGAAGCGGCCCTTGCCGCCGCCTGGCGCGTCCCCGCCGCGTCGGTTCTTGCCGGCAGCGGCGCGACGGAACTCGTCCATTACGTCGCACGTTCCGGCTGGCGCGGTCCCGTCTCGCTGGTCACTCCCGTCTGGAGCGAGTTCTACCGCGCATTTCCGCACGCTCTCCGTCTTCCCCTGGACGCACCCGATCAATGGCCCAGCCGGGGGCTGCTCATCCTGAGCCAGCCGGTCAACCCGACCGGCGTGGCGATCCCAGAGGAGATCCTGCGCCGCGCCATCGCCAGCCGCGAGGGTCCGGTTCTGGTGGACGAGTCGTTTATTGAATTCACTAACCTGGAATCGGCCGTCGGCTGGTGCGACCTGCACCCCAACCTGCTCGTCCTTCGAACGCTCTCCAAGTTCCACGCGCTGCCGGGACTCCGCATCGGCGCGCTGGTCGGCTCCGGCGACTGGATGGCCAAACTGCGCGGCCGCCGCGAACCCTGGCAGGTCAACGCTCTTGCCGCCGCCTCGGCCCGCGCCGCGCTTGCGGACACGGCCCATGCCGAACGTACGCGGACGCTGGTCGAGGAAGAACGTGCCTGGCTGCTGGATCAGTTCGAGTCCATCGACGGGCTTCAGTTCACCCCCGGCGTGGCCAACTTCCTTTTCGCCCAGACCGATCGCCCGGCCGCTGAAATCTGCGACTGGTTCCTTGACCGCAAGATCATCCTTCGCAACTGCACGGGCCTGCCCGGAGTGGAAGGGGATGCCATCCGCTTCGCCGTCCGCACCCGCGCCGAAAACCAGCGTTTCGTCGACGCCGCCCGGGAGTACTTTTGCGATTCCTGACCGCAGTTCTGGCTGCTGTCCTGCTCACTGTCCCCGCGCCGGGGCAGTCGCCGGCGCGCATCGTCTCCACCTCGCCTTCGATCACCGAAACCCTTTATGCGATGGGTCTCGGCCCGCGTGTCGTCGGTGTGACGACCTTCTGTAACTACCCAGCGGACGCCAGGACAAAGCCCCGCGTCGGCACATTCCTCGAACCCGATTACGAACGCATCCTCACGCTCAAACCCGATCTCGTTCTGGTCATCAAGAACCCCGTCAATGTCGCCGGCCGCCTCCGCTCCCTCGGCCTCAGGGCCGAAGAGGTCGATATGGATACGGTCGGCTCGGTCCTCGATTCCATCGCTTCCATCGGGCGTCTGACCGGGACCACGCCCATTGCCCGCACCCTCGCGCAATCGCTCAAAACCCAACTCGACGCAATCCGTGCCGCCGGATCGAAGGGCGGCAGGACGTCCGTCCTTTTCCTGGTGGGCCGCGCGCCGGGGACCCTTCAGAGCATGGTCGGCGCAGGTCCCGGCACGTTCCTTGACGAACTGCTGCGGCTGGCCGGCGGAACCAACATCCTGGCCTCTTCGCCCATCCAATATCCGAAGGTGAGCCTGGAGCAGATCCTCGCTACCGATCCCGATGTCATCATCGACATGGGCGACTACGCTCATGCCAGCGCCTCCAGCGCCCGCCGTATCGAGGAACTGGCCCTCTGGAAGCCCTATGGCCGGCTCAAGGCCGTGCGCACCGGCAGAGTCCACGCCGTGACCGCCGCCCACCTCGTCGTCCCTGGGCCTCGCATGGCCGATGCCGCCCGTGAGTTTCTCGATTTCTTTCACCCGGGCGCACTGCCCGGCAAGCGATGACCCCGCTCTACCAACTCGATAGCGCGGGCTTCAGCTATGGAGCTTCAAAGGTCCTCTCCAACGTTTCACTGGAGATGCCGGCCGGTTGCCTGGTCGCTCTGACCGGCCCGAATGGCGCGGGCAAATCCACGCTACTGGGCATCATGGCCGGGTTGCGCCACCCTTATGAAGGCAGTTGCCTGTTTCGGGGCAGGGAAGTCGGGACCTGGAAACGCGCCGCATTCGCCCGTTCGGTCAGCTTCGTCCCGCAGAGCCTGCGGCTCGAATTCCCGTTCACCGCGGAACAAGTGGTCTTCATGGGCCGGACCCCTTATGCAGGAGGGCTGTTCGAATCGCCCGACGACATCGAAGCCGCCCGCAAGGCGATGGAACTGACCGACGTGACCGCCTTCGCCCACCGCGACTTCCGTTCCTTGAGTGGCGGCGAACGCCAGCGCGTCGTGCTGGCCTCGGCGCTGGCCCAGCAACCGGAAGTCCTGCTGCTCGACGAGCCGACGACGTTTCTCGATCTCGAACATCAGCTTTCCGTTTACGCCCTGTTGCGGCGGCTTTCGAGAGAAGGGCTGCTGGTGGTCTCGGTCACTCACGACCTGAACCTGGCGGCCTCATATTCCGATCGCGTCATCGCCCTCAAAGGCGGCCGCGTCGAGGCAGACGCCCCGCCATGCGAGGCCCTGTCGCCGGAAGCGATCCGCCGCATTTTCGCCGTCGACGCCGAGTGGTTGCCGCGGCCGTCGGGGAAAGGCTGGATCGCCTATGGCGAATAGCCAGGCAGTCGCGGCGGGACAAAACAGCGGGCTGGGCCGGCGGCTTGCCTATACCCTTCTTGTCTCCGGACTGGCGCTGGCCGCGGTGATGATCGCCGCCCCCATGTTCGGTTCGGCGAAGATCAGTTTATCGGCGGCGCTGGCCGGCCAGTGGCCCGACGCGCAGGTCTTCTATGGCGTCCGCTGGCCGCGCACGATTCTGGCCGCGCTCGCCGGCGGAGCGCTGGCGCTCTCGGGCGCGCTGTTTCAGGCGCTTCTCAGGGACGCCCTGGCGACGCCTTACACGCTCGGCGTGTCGTCGGGAGCATCGCTGGGCGCCGTGCTGGCAATCAGTTTTCGCTGGGGCACGGTGGCCGGGGTGCCGATGGTCTGGATCTCGGCGCTCATCGGCGCAATGTTGACGCTGGCGCTGGTCGCCGGTGTTGCGGCCGAAGGCAAGCGCATGTCTTCTTTCACGCTGTTGCTGGCCGGCGTGACGATCAATTCGATCGTGATGTCGATCATCATGGTTCTCCATAACCTGGCCTCGGTCGGCCAGTCGTTCGCCATCGTCCACTGGCTGATGGGCGGCATCGAGCCGCTGCCGATGCCGGTACTGGGCGTTGTCGCCGCGATCGTGCTGCCGGTTTCGGCGGCGGTCTGCTGGAAGGCGAGGGAATGGAACCTGATGGCGGTGGGAGAGGAGTGGGCCACGGCGCGCGGCGTTTCTCCGCGGCGTCTGCTGGTGATGGGCTATATCGCGGGCAGCGTCCTGACAGCCACGATCACCTGCGTCACAGGACCCATCGGCTTTGTCGGACTCATCGTCCCCCATGCCCTGCGATTGAAGACCGGCGCAGACCACAGGCTGCTCCTGCCGGCGTCGTTTCTGGCCGGGGCGGCATTTCTGATCCTATGCGACACGGCGGCGCGCACCGTCATGTCAGTGGAAATTCCGGTCGGCGTCGTCACGGCACTGGTCGGCGGACCCTTCTTTATTGCACTATTGAGAAGCAGGCGGAAAAGCTTATGGCTCTAGTTGTGGTTGGCGGAGGACGCAGGAGCGGTAAAAGCCGCTATGCGCAGGCCCTGGCAAGCGCCCATGGCCCCAAACTGGCATTTATCGGCACGATGCGGCCGGAAGACGATGAGGAAAACCCCGGCAAGATCGCCGTGGCGCGCGAGGAGCGCGGCTCGAGCTTCGTCACTTACGAGGAGCCGCTCGAAATCGTCAAGGCGATCGAGGAACGCGCCGAATTCTTTGACGCCATCGTGATTGACGACCTCCCCATCGTGGACGCGTTTCGAACTTTGGTGACCTGCCCGACACCGGCGATCAGGGCCGTTTTCCAGCAGATTCAAACACTTGCGAGTGCATGAACACCTTTCTATGGATTCCTGCCGCAGCTCCGCTCCGACTGCCGTCTCGCATCCCCGAAAGCCAGCCGTCAGTTCCACCTCGTTCGCTTCAAGGCCGAACCGACCGAACGCCTGCGCCATCCCGCTTCGAAAGTCCAGAGGCACTGCGCCAGAACGAGAACGATTCCTCCGAGATGGCGTGCGTCTTCTCCTGAAGATCGCTCCAATAGACCTCCTGCAAGGCGCGGAAGAAACTCGCAGCGTGTCGGTCGAGGCCAAGCGCACGAAGGCAGCCCAGGATGCGAGTGATGCGCAGGTGATTGTGGTTGCCTGGCGTCATCCAAGTGGTGGCTCGAGTTGGAAACTCCCTCCGTGCGCTGGGGTGTCACACGGGAACTGGCGATCGTCTGGTTGCTCACCTTCCCGG
>CAZLDN010000159.1:0-10163 GCA_964558355.1 uncultured Candidatus Solibacter sp. | reverse complement strand
TCGAGCAAGTGACAACGGCTGCGGAGGGTCACGGCCATCCTCTCTACGAAGAACTATTGCGGTTCCACCAAGGTCGGCTCGAGCGGGAGAAAGAGAATAAGCGCTATGCCTTCGATGCCCGTCGCCGCGCGATAGAGCGGATCGGGCTGCCTGCCGTGCGTCAGCATCGCATGAATGAACTTGCCAAGGAAGAGACAGCTTGGAGCCTCGAATCGGAATCCCGCGCCCACGTCCACCCTGAACTCGTTCCGCGCTTGATGATCCGCGTGGAGGGCCTAGGCAATGTCTGATTGGCGCGGGGACATTCTGAAGGAGTTCACGCCGGGCGTTCAACCGATAACGGCGGTTGCCGATCCGGACGGCTTGTTGACAGAACCCCGACTGAGCCAGGCGCTCACCGAACGAGGCTTCGAGTCGGTCTTGTTTGAAGATTCGATCTCTTTCCGGTTCGCTTACGAGTCACGCTTTCGCTCGCGGTTGGATGCAGGGGAAAGCGTAGATCTGGTGGTGCTGCTTGGCGATGACGCATCTTCCCTGGTGAAGCTGCCCTTTGATGTCCTCACGAGTGCCCGGAAGCTCTCGTTCGCTTTGGCGGATGTGTTCCCTCAATTCAGCTATCCAGTGCTGCGCGCCTTGGAGCCACAGTATTTGGATCTGCTGTATGAAGCGCTGGTGCGCTTTAATCCGGGAGTGCTGGGCGAGAACGCCACGAAAGATTTCGTCCTGCGCCACGTCTTCGAGATTGCAGCGGAGTTGGTCAAGTCCGATGCCGATCTTCTGCGAACGCTGCTCCGGAGACACTATCGGCTTCAGTTGATTTCACTCGCGTTCGTCGAGCGGCTCGTACAGGTCCTTCATCAGAGTGGGCGCTTTGCTGGCTGGCCGCTTGCCGACCTCTTGACGGATCGCAGTCTGTTCTACGCCTTTCTGCAGGAGCGCTGGCCCAGATTCCTCAGCCGGTTGAGCGGAGCAGTAGAGCCCCGAGATGATCGCTTTGCCGTAGAAGGGCCTGCAGATCTTCCGTTCGATAACCCTGATGTTCGCGTCTACATCGACAACCTTTTCCTGGAAGGTATGTTGGAGCCCGTCGAGTGGACAGGGAGTCCTCAGGGCTGGGCCGCAGCCGGTGTGCGCCACGATCCACAACAGGACAGGGATCGTCGTTTCGCGGCGCTTCTCGACGTCGCGGAACGTGAAATGCCCAAAAGCGACGCCCGCCACGGCGACTGGCTTTCCTTCGCCAGAATCTGGGCGGAAGTCAATCTACTGGTCTGCGAGATGGGTACGGGAGCCTCGCTGGACGCGGCAGCGCGAGTCTCCAGCATTCGCTCGAAGGTCGATACCGGATTCAGCGAATGGTTGCAAAGGCGGTTCGGCAGCCTCTACAGCTTACCGGCCACCCCGCCGGTGATGGTTCACCACATTGCGCGTTTTCTTGCCGCTGAACTCGGCGATGCGGGCAAGGTCGCACTTGTTGTCGCGGACGGACTGGCATTCGACCAGTGGCTGGTTGTGAGGCATCAAATCAACCTACAGCGCCCTGCGTGGCGATTCGACGAAAACGCAGCGTTCGCTTGGGTGCCAACGATCACGAGCGTCTCGCGGCAGTCGATCTTTGCCGGGAAGGCACCGCTCTATTTTCCATCGAGCATCTACTCCACCGGCAGAGAGGCGAGCCTCTGGCAGCAGTTCTGGGTTGATCACGGCCTGACAAGCCGCGAGATCGCCTATTTGAAGGGGCTGGGTGAGCTGTCGACACTCCGAGCGGTAGAAGAGGCGTTGTCGGAGCCAAAGCTCAAAGTGATCGGCGCAGTAGTGGACAAGGTCGACCGCATCATGCACGGCATGGAGCTGGGCGCGGCAGGCATGCATAACCAAGTGAGGCAGTGGGCGGCTGAAGGATTCCTGTCCGCGCTCTTGGATTTGCTGCTCTTGAACGGATTCGTTGTATTCCTAACCGCGGATCACGGTAATGTGGAGTCCGTTGGCTGTGGAAGGCCAAAAGAGGGCGTCACAGCTGACGTTCGTGGTGAACGCGCGAGGATCTATTCGGACCCTGTCCTGCGCGCTAATGTCGCGGCCAGGTATCCGGCCGCCATTTCATGGAAGCCCCTCGGGCTTCCCGAGGATTTCCTGCCACTGTTGTCCGCAGACCGCAGCGCCTTTGTGCCGGAGGGGTACCGGACCGTCGCGCACGGCGGCGTAACGCTGGAAGAGACAATTGTTCCCTTCATTCGGGTCGTGGGAGGGAAGTCGTGATTGATCGCCCGCGCATGATCGGATACAACCGGACAGTCAAACTCCAGTGGCTGGATGAGACGCTGGATCTCTTCCTGGCCGGTATGTCCGACGCCGACATTTACGAGGCACTGCGTGAACGGCTGAAGGACGAACTCTCCGTGGGCAGCACCGCCAAACGCGGAAGCCGGGAAAAGACAATCACGCTCCTGATGAAAACATGGGTCCGCGTGCCGCCGCCGTTGCAAGAGTTGCGGAAAGACGGCGTTCATCTCCTCCAAGGCCTGCGGCGCTCAGAACGGCTGCCACTGCACTGGGGTATGACGATGGCCGTCTATCCGTTCTGGCGGGTAGTCGCGGATGTGACGGGCCGACTGTTCCGGCTGCAGGGAACTGCGGCTCCGATGCAGGTTCAGCGGCGCGTCAAGGAGTTGCTGGGCGAGAGGGAAGCGGTCGCAAGGTCGGCGCGGTACGTCCTACGAGCCTTTGCAGATTGGGGCGTAATCGTCGATTCTGCTCGAAACGGCGACTATACTCCGGCGATTCCGTTCCCGGTTGCTGACTCGGAATTGGCCGCATGGCTCCTGGAGTCTGCCGTTGTGTCGGCCCTGGGGGGTGTGTCGGACTTCAGAAGTCTGGTCAATGGTCCCTGTCTGTTCCCCTTCCAGATCGGCCGAGTCGTTCCTCAGCAGCTCGCAGAATCGGGTCGGCTGGAAGTTATCCGGCATAGCCTGGAAGAGACCGTGGTTCGCGTCCGCAAGTCGGCTGCCGGGGCGGGCACCAAGGAATTCACGGGTGGGAGTGGACATGAGTTACAAACCTGACTATGGCTTACGGCTGATGAACTCCGGGGTTGGCCGACATGTCGATCATTTCTTCTACGACTTCCGCCTGTACAGTCTGACCGTGCTTAACCGCGGCCAATACTCAACAATGGTTGATCTGCCACGTGAAGGTGAAGCGTGCGCGCTTTCGCTCGACTTCAACCAGGAGCAGTTGGAACAGATTCTGTCGAAGGCCTCACCCCAACTCTGTACATTTCTTCGGAAGGAGCTAGCCCGTGATCCGTCTTCCCCTCGAACGATTGACTTCGAGGGCGAGGTGGCTTTCGCGGTGCGTGCACGCCTTGGGCAGCTTCAGGTGGTTCAACGGGAGAGCTTCGTTCCACTTGTTGCGCAGGAGATACTGTAACAGCGAGCAGAGCACTATGGCCGACTGGCAACAAGCGCGCGCAGGTCGAACTGGGCGAAGCAACGGTTCGGGCGGTGAAGCGGCGGAAAGCGGAATAGATAGGATCAAACCCATGGCGCTGTTGAAAGTGGATCGCTCACAGCTTCTCGAAGCAATCGACGTCCTGGCCGGTATGACGAAACGGAATCGCATGGCGAAGGCGATGTTGACATTCACAAACGGTGTGCTCTCAATCAAGGTCGGCTCGACGACTATGGACGTTCATGCGGCTGGTGATTGGAGTGGGGTTGCAAAGACTAACGGTCAAGCATTCTTGTTCGCAAGCCGCGACCTCCCGGCGACTGATCCCCTAACTCTGAAGGTCGAAGATGATCGCTTGCTGATCGAGCGTCGGTCTGTTCGATGCGACTGGATCGAATCCAAGCCGCGAAGATCAACAGTCAAACAATGACGACTTTTCTGTGAGGAATCGAGGGGATGGCGAACTAGCCAGCCTACGCGACTATATCTACGGGACCAGCGTGTCAATGAGTGGCTTGAGCCAGCATCGATCCGGGGCCACGCCGTAGTTGTTCCACGCTTCGAGCGCCGTCCTGATCCGCGCAGTCTCAGTGTCAGTCAAGTCGAATTCCTTTGGCGGGATCGAGAGCGACGGATTCCACACTGTTCGCTCCTGCCCGTTCACAAGTTCGCGCTTGAGTTCGAGAGCCTTCTCCTCGTCGGCATCAAGCGCGAGTTTGTCTTGTATGGCCCAAATCGCGCGAATAGATCCCACGTCTGCGCGCTGCGCGCCGAGGAGCGCGTGCAGGTTTAGACGCTGGGTGTGGTCCAGTGTCAATATCATAGGTTTGTCCTTTCTGGAATTTACGGGTTCGTATAGAGCAGGAGGTAGCCTGCGGTGGCCCCTGCGGGGTTCTTCACCTCAATCACTCCCGACCAGCCGTTGGGATTGACCGCGCCGCGGAGTTGCGAGAGCATGTAGCCGTTGCCGGCGCCGCCGGCGATGATTAGCTCGCCGCCTGCGGTGACCTCGACGAGCGTGTGGTCCGCGAGGTTCGACCCGGGGCCGCAGACACGAAGGGGCGATTCCGCATTGTCCTTCGCGGAGATGACTACCGCGCCGCAGGCGATTCCGGCGGCGACGAGGCTGGTCTGCGCGGCCCATGTCCGGGCGTACCCGTTCTTCGGGTCAGTTCCTTGTTGCAGGCACGCGCCCCACAGGTAGATCGACCCGGTGGTCCAGTCGTCGCCGTTTGAATCGTAGTGGCGCACGACGATCCAGAGGCCCGTCTGCCCGCCGGCCAGCGTGCCGGTGATCCGGAATTGCTGCCAGTCCGTCGTGAGCGTGACCTGCGTCGGCCCCGCCAGGTATGCGGCGTAGGCGTTGTTGACGATTGCCAGGGACACCTTCCTGGTTCCAGACGCGACCTTGGCCCAGACGTAGAACGTGTACGTGCCACCGTCCACCAGGCCAGCGATCTGCTGCTGGATGATCGGAGTCGCGGTGCTCGCGGTCACCGTGTCGGCGGTGGTGTTACCGTCCGGAGCGGCCGTGCTGTTCGCGGTTACCGAGCAGGAACCGCCGTTCTTGTCCCAGGTCCCGACGCTGAAGTCTTCGGAGTACTTCGCCATGTTCTCGAACGCTCCACCGACGGTCTGGTAGGGACCGCACTCGACGAAGGCCTGGTCTCCATTGACATGCAGTGCGCCGGTGAAGGTGTCGCCAGCCTTGTTCGCGGGCGTGTAGCCTAGCGCGCCGGTCACGTCCCCTGAAGAGAGCGCGGCGACGGTAACTGCCGCGCCCGCTGAAGCCTGGCGCAAGAAGCCGGGGCCTGTTGAGGAGAGATCCGCTCCAGAGCCACCACGCGCGAGGGCCAAGGAGCCGGAGACGATGTCTGTTGCGGCGTGCGTGTGGGTTCCGAGGGAGATCACCCCTGCGGCCAGCGATAGCCCGGAGCCGACACTCAACTCGGCGAGCGTGTCCTGGGACGGCGAGTAGAGGAGTTTGTTGGCGGCGACGGTGGTCAGGCCGGTTCCACCGCGATTCACGCCGAACGCGCCGCTCACGATGTCACCAGCGACGTGACTGTGCGTGGGCAGGTCGGACCCGGCGAGCACCGCACCGGCTGCAACGCGGCCCTTCGCGTCCACGGTGACCTTGGGGTACGTGCCGGGCGTGACCGCTGTGTTCGCCAGCGACAGGACTCCGGCCGCCACCGCCAGCCCGCCGACCGCATCGATCTGGACGATGCCCTTGCTCGCCGTCGTAGCATCCGGATACGAGAACGCGCCGAACGTCTGGCCAACCGCGAAGTCGAGGATCGCTTCCATGGCGACGTGGTTCGCGGCGTTCAGGCTCATCCCGAGGTCGCCGGAGTTGTCGGCCTTGCGCCACCTCAACGCGCCGTCATTGGGCAGGCGCACGAGGCCGGTCGCAGCCTTGGCTCCCGAGCCGAACTCCGCGCCGTCCACGAAGGTCTTCAGGCCGGTGATCGTGACCGCGCCGTCCTTGCGGACGTAGTTGCGCGCGGACGTCACACCAACCTCATTCTCGATGGCGAGCACCGCCGACTGGAGCGCGGCCAGGAAGCCGGAGACCATGTTCGCCTTCACCGCGACGCCGGAGGAATGCTGCGCCGCCGACGTGCCGAACGCTCCCCGCTGGCATCCGGTGAACTGCGTCGCGTTCTTTGCGGTGTAAATGATCAACTCGTCGTTGATCGAGAGAATGCCGTACGTGGCGGCGAAGCCATCGGTGGACGCGACGCTAACGGTCGAGTCGCCCGCGAGGATCTGCTGCGTAGCCGTGGTGTCGAGCGGCTTGGTCGAGAACGCATCCGCCGGTGAGTACAGGCTCGATGCATCATCAAGGGCGGTTGGGTAGTTAGCCATTGAGCTTGCCCTCGTTCAACTTGAAGCGGTTCATTGCGCCCGATGAGGCTGACACCACCGGCACCGCGACAGTGGCCTCCAGCGCCCGCGCCGCGCGAGGCTTGTGGTACACGACCGCCGTGGCCCGTGCTTGGGTCCATGCTTCGAGCGGGACGGGCCTGCTGTTCAGGCAGAACTGGTCGAACGCCCAGAAGCACATCGAGTAGAGCTTCGCGGCGCGCCACATTCCGAACGCCTGAGCGATGGGCGGATCCGGCGGACCGTAGATGCCCGCCAGGTAAATGCACTCCGCGGCGGGCCGACCAAGGACCTCCTTCGCGTAGGTGATGGTCTGGCGCATGCGGACGGCGTTCTTCTGCCACACGTCGTAATCGAATCCCTCGCACCGGAAATACTTGATCCCGTACGAAGAGGTCTTCCACTCGTTCGGCAGGTTGACGTGCATCAGGAGCTTTCGGAACCCAGTGTCCGGAGCGGGCTTCCCTTGGTTCGCGTCGAGCGGCCAGAGGCACTCGAACACAACGGTCGGATGGTAGGAGCGGACGTACGCCATCACATCGGCGCAGTACTGCCAGATGCGGTCGCGCAGGAAGTCGGCGGTCTCGAACGTGTGCGTCGGATCGCCCGCAGGATCATCCGTGTTCGCCGTGAACGGCCAGATCTGGTGACCCTTCGCGGCTTGGAAGGCATCGATGGTTTCCTGATCGTAGAAGCCCATCCCACCATTCGGGTCCTGCGAGGTGTTTGGGAAGTACCACCACTGCGTCTCACCGAACTGAAGGACAACCGGCGCGCCCGCCGCCGCGATCTCGTCGGCGATCTTCCCGCAAAGCGTCGGCGAATTCTTGAATAGCGGTGCGACGCGATCCTTCGACAGTGCCTTGGCGTCTTCCGATCTCGGCTCAACCACCAGCACCGGCCCCGGATCGACGTCCGCGATGTACCCCAGAAAGTTCACCATCACGCTCGTCTTGAGCATCTGTGCGGCGGACATCAATACGACCACCTTGCACGGATGGCTCGGGCCGAGGACGTCCATCGGTTCCCGCTGGTACGGCCTCGTATGCCACTGCCCACGTTCCGCCGAGCCGGAGCCAGTGAGCGTCGCATTCTCGTCCGCCCACCGCGACACGGAGATATCCCGCGGCGGTAGCAACGCCTCCGAGCCAACCTGATGCACTGAGAATGTTGTGCTCATCAGTAACCCGCATCCAAGATAGCCTTCGCCATCTTGCGGCGCAGCGCGTTCGTTTCGCCTGCGAGTATCCGGTGAATCTCCGCTTCGCTCTTGGCCGCTGCCACCAGCGGCGCCACGCGATCCGGGTATGCCGACAGCGCATCGCCGACGATGGCAGACCACTGCGCGGCATACTCGCCGACCTTGGTCGTCTGGATCACCTTGCTGGCTCGCTCCTCATACTCCAACTGCGCCATCTTCGCCTTGTACGTCTCCGTCACCGCGCGGGCCCGCAGGTAAGCGGACATAGGATCGTTCGATACTTCCGACTGGCCCGGCATGCCCGAACCGCCCCGCGGTTGGTCTGCCGTCCTGATCGGCACCACCTGCGGTTTGGCCGCCTGGTGCAGCGTATGGCCCGCGAACGTGTTCCGCGCCCATTCCTGGTTCGCCCGCTCCGGATCGATGGTCCCGTCCTCGTTCGGCGTAATCCGCTTCGTCTTGATGGCCTTCTGCACCGCGCTCATGGCCACACCGCGCATCCGTGCGTATGCCCGCTGCGAGACGCCCGTCATGCCGACACCCCCTGTGCGGTCTGGCCGTCCGTCGCCCAGGCCGCCAGACCTTCCAATGCTTGGTAGTGGCTCAGTTTGAAATCAGCGAATGTCAAAAACGAAGGCTAACCCGAGGCCGACCGCCAGCAGGGCATTTTCCGAGACACGGCCGATCTTTCTGCGGATGAGATCTAGGTCCAGGACGCGCACGTGATCGCAAAGAGCAACACTATTTCGGAATTGATAGCCGGAGTGCTCTGCGATAAGCTCGGCAGCCGGAAGCGCGATGCGGTAGGAATTAGCCTTATCCGTCTTTGTTGATAGAGGCACACCCACGGCCGTCCGCTTGTTCCTATTTACTATTTCCCGAGATACGATGACCCAAGGTCGCAGCCCGGCTTGTTCATGGCCAGAGGCAACTACCAACACAGCTTGCGCGGAGATGGAACTTATTGGAGGTTCGTAAAGGTAGACCCCCCCGTGGATAACGTCCATCAGATTGGTTCGGCGAGCATATCGTGGGTTGCTTCATCTAGGAGCTGCCGGTCTTCTTCGTCCCATTCAACTGCCGCCACGTCGGGCTGGGGCACGGGTGCCCGCAGATTGAAGCCACGCCTAGCCAGCGCATAAGCATTCACGGCAGCCCGCAAACCGTCAATTACAACATCCAAGACTTCGGGATAGATCGGCTTTTGGATTTGCATGGATTTCAGCAGACAGTCCAAATGGAAGCGGGTCCATACGAGAAAGAAGGCAAATTGCTTCGCAAGTTCCTGATCGGTCTTCTTCTGCTGCTCGGATGCCAGTTTGGCGCTATTGATTGCTTCGCAGAGATCACTTATCTTCCGCAGAGTCCATGCGGTGAAGATGGCCTGATCTCGAACCTCTGCGCCAAACGCGGTGAGTCCGCGGTCGCGGAAATCTGCCTCCATCTCGGAATAATGCTCATTCATGAGCACTTCCATGACGTGCCTTGGAACGGTGATCCTTGCGAGGTCAGAAAGCGCACGCACGGCTAGGAAGTACTTCGGAAATACCTCGTGCCGGATCGCTGCGAATTCGGCTACTGTGCGCTTTTCTACAGCGCGCACAACCAAGTCATCTAGGACCGACGATATGCCTCGAACTAGGTCTTCGACCGATCCGGCCAGGCGCTTGGCTTGCCGTTCAGACGGAAGTCCAGGCAGGGCCAATAGCCCGTCCGCATCCTCAAGACTCGCTAGACCTTTCGGCCGTGGAAGAGCATCCGTCATAGCTGTTGTGGTTCTCCTCGGTACTCAGTGATTAGATGCCACCGTGAAGGCGTTGCTTCAGCCTGTCCTGTGCCAACGCGCACGGTTAGCCCGAATAGCGATTTCCAAGCGCTCGGCCGGAGTAAGCATCCTAGCCCTCGCCGGACCACCGATCTTACCAGCAACTCAGGCGGCGGTCGAACGACGAGCGGCTTGTTTCTTCTCACCAGTAAGAGATTGGACGATACGGAAAGCGTTTCTGTTTAGGTCCATCCTGCCTCTTTCGCTTGCGTTCCCCGATTCGAGTATTTCACTAAAGCACAAATTGTGCAACCCTTGCATCGCGTGTAGCAAGGATTATTTTTCACTGTACGCCAATGCTTCGTCCGCACGCTGGCGAGTGGCGTGCTCCCGGTTGCCCCGGCAGTACGGACACGAGCCGTGATTGCGGCACGACCTGTCAATCGCCTTCGCGCCGTGGTATGGCCGGCGCCAGTCCTTCAGGTTGAGGTATGCCAATTTGAATGCCATCAGATTATTGCCCTCGTTGGTCAAACATGGCGGGCCAGGAACTGGAGCCGGTGGAGGGTTTCGAACCCCCGACGAACGATGTACAAAACCGCTGCTCTGCCATCTGAGCTACACCGGCGGAAACCTGGGGTGGTAACTTGCGGTGGTAACCTGGATAAGTGCAACTAACTAAAGACTTTGTGCAAGTAATCCACCCGCCGACGTCCGGCCCAGGCAGGTCCCAGGATTCGCTCCCGCGCGGCGCCTGGCGCGACGTTTGGCCACCACTGGCGCCCTGTTGAGCCGTGTGGCGGCGCGCGGCGCGGGCCGTTGCGCAGGTGCCATTCATGACCTCGGACGCGCCCAGCG
>CAZLDN010000158.1:0-10597 GCA_964558355.1 uncultured Candidatus Solibacter sp. | reverse complement strand
GCTGTATCGATGACACTTCCGAGCCGCAGCCAATGCGATAGCCGGACACTACTGTCCTGATGTTAACCAGGGCGTTGAGTTTCGGAGATGCGGTCTCGTGAATTGGCGACGCCCTTGAGAAAGGTCTCCAAGCGCCTGGGTGGACTGCACCAACGTTACGCATAGCGTGATGCGGCACAGTAGGCGTTGGCCGTTTCGGCATGGACCGTCGGCGACCGGTGACTGGAGCCCAGAATCGGTCGCGCAGAGAGAACGGCTGACCCCATCGCAGAGAAGGTCGCCTCGAAGAGCATGTGGCGGACGGTTCCTCTGTCGCGTTTCCAGAAACTCTCCGATGGTACAGTCTGGCCCCAAGCTCCGCGGAAAGTCGGGATCCGGCAGTAGTTCACCGCGCTGATCGCCCCCGACGGGAAGGTGCTCTATCAGAGACAGGGCGAGGCCGACTTCGTCGATCTCTGCCACACAATCCTCGCCGCAGACTGCGTCGGCCACCGCACCTGATGGGCCCCACGCTGACGCTCCTCACGGCGCGGGCATTAAAGACAGCTTGGAGCGGCGGCCTCAGCCGCTGGCCATCATCTCTTCCCAGGTCACCTCGCGCTTCCGGTCGATGGCCATCTGTCCCAGCAGGGAGGTGAGAGTGCTCTCGGCGGCCCGGACACCCACGTTCTCCGGCTTGCCTTCACTCACCCGCCGCACGAACTCCTGGAGGGAGTCGACGGAGATGTCGCGCTCCGCCTTTTCGGTGACCAGTCCGGAGCCCGTGTTGTAGCTCCAGTATTCGCGCGCGGTCTCGACGAATCCGTTCGCGCAGATGTAGCGCTCGCGGTTGGACCGGAAGTACCTTGGTGTCATCTGCGATCCGGCGAACGTCATCTGCACGTTGCCCGGATAGTCGTAGGTGACGCTCAGGTGATCGAGAAGGTCGCCCCGGCGCTCCACCGTACGCCCACCGGTCCCGATCGCCTTCAGCGGGCGCGCCCCCATGAACCAGTTGATCGCGTCGAGGTTGTGGACGTAGGTTTCGACGATGACTTCTCCGAAGTAGGCGCGCCACAGCTTCCACTGTTCGAGCTTCTCTTTCTCGTTCGTGGGCGGCGGCGGGATCGGCTCGTCGCCGGTCAGCGCGTACTTGAGGAACTCCCCGTGCACCTCCCGGATCTTGCCGAGCGAGCCGGAATCGAGCATCTGCTTGGCCTTTACGTACACCCCGCCGTAGCGCTGCTGGAAGCCGAACGTGATGTTGATGCGCCGGTCGGCCGCGTCGGCGGCGCGCATCACGCGCTTGCATCCGGCCACGTCCACGGCCGCCGGCTTCTCCATGTAGATGTGCTTGCCCGACTTGACGGCCGCCTCGAAGTGATCGGGGTGTAGGTAGACGGGCGTGGCGATGAGGACGGCGTCCACGTCGCTGGCCAGCACTTCCTTGAAGTCGCCGTAGCCTCGAGCCCCGGTGGCGCCGGTCCGCGCCCGCGCCTTCTCGATCTGCTCCGGCACGACGTCGCAAAGCGCGGTGATCCGGACGCGCGGATCCTTGGCGAGGATCGAAGCGGTGTAGGAGCCGCGGCTGCCCGTCCCGATCACGCCCACCTTGATCGCGCTGTTCTGCGCGCTGCCGCGGACGGCCTGGAGCGGCACCAGCGCCGCTGTCCGCATCACGTTTCTCCGGGTCACATCTTCCATGGTCTCCTCCTCTTTCAGAGCATTCCACATGCGGTGAGCAGCACCTCATGCGTCATCAGATCGTGGGCCGCCGAGTAGCGCGGCGCGGCCCCCCGGCCGATCACCGCCGCCATCTCGGCGAAGTCGGGCGTGTAGCCCAGGCCCGGCGGCGCCGGCGGATCCAGCCACTTCTCCCCGGCCGGATACGCGCCGGCGGGCTCCTTCAACTTCACCCGCAGCCGCGCCGGAGCGAAGGGCTGTGCGCGCATCGATCCGTTGGTCCCCAGGACCTCGACCAGGCGGTGCTCGCCGCCATAGGGGTCGAACCCGGCCATCGATATCTCGGCGATCGCCTTGGGGTATTCGAGGATGGCGAGGGAGTTGTCGGCCAGGCCATCTTCGGGGGCGCCGTCATGCCGGATGAACCCGGTGACCTTCTCCGGCCGCCCCAGCAGGCTGGTGGCCCGGTCGATCAGGTGGCAGCCCTCGGAGAACATCATCCCACCGGGGTACTTCGCCAGGTGGCGCCGCTCCTCTGCCCCGACGGGCTTGTCGATGGAGGCGCGAAACCGGTAGACACGGCCCAGCCAGCCCTTCCGCGCCGCCTCCAGCACGGCCTCCATCGCCGGATGGTAGCGCCACTGGTAGCCCATCTGAACGATCCGGCCGCGCTTGCGGGCCTCGTCCAGCAGCCGACGCAACCCGTTCAAATCCGCGCCAGGGGGCTTGTCCAGATGGACGTACTTGCCGGCGGCGACGGCCTGGCTGGCGTAGGCGAGATTGCGCGCGGGATCGGCCAATTCGATGGCCACCATCTCGATGCGCGCGTCTTCCAGGATCTCGCGCAGTGCCAACTGCGGAACGGCCGCAAAGACATCGCCGGCCTCGGGATCATCGGGGTCGGCGCGGCAGACTCCCACGAACTCATACTCCGGCATGCTGCGGAGCGCGCGCAGTTTGCTTGCGGCGTGGCCGTGGCCGGTCCCGATCATCGCACAGCGGATTTTCGACGCGCCGGAGGCAGGCCATCCTGCCAGGGCAGACAAACCGCGTTGCGTCAGCGTACGCCGCGTCATGCCGCTACCGGCCCGCGCCCCCGGGGGCCTCGACCTGGATGATCTCGATGGCGCCGTCGGCGTTGCCGGTCATCTCGAGATCGGCCTTGCCCTGCACGAAGATGGTGTCGCGCTCGCCGGCCACGTAAGTCTGGCGGCCATCGCTGACGCGAATCCCGCCCTTCCAGACGAACAGCAGTAGCTCTCCTCCCGCCTGCGCCCTGGCGCGCATCACTTTGTTCCGCACCAGTCTCCAGTGGGAGGCGGTGACGTGCATCGACCCGTTGCCGGGGCCGCTGAACCGGCCGTCCTTTCCCCGGAAGTTCATGTACTTCACCGCGCCCGGCGTGATCTTGCCCAAGGCCGCGGGTGGCCCGGCCTTGCCGGGGTCCCGCGCACCGGTGTAGAGCGCGATGTCGGGCGGGTTCTGGAAGCTGATCATCACCGTCTCGCCGGCGCCGGTGGTGATGGTGCCGTGGGTCTGTCCTGCGGGAATGAAGGCGAATTCGCCGGCCTTGAACGGCCGCAGCGATTCGCCCTGGCGCAGGTTCACTTGGCCTTCCAGCACCAGAATCGTGTCGTCGGACCGGTCATGCTGGTGCTGGGCGAACTCCGCCCCCGCCGTCGAAATCGACAGGTTCAGCGTCGTATTCTTCGCCCCCATGTCCGGATGAACGATCCGCCGGGACGTCATCGCCCCCATTCGGAACGGCTCGCTGTCGGCATAGCGGACCACCCGAACCTGCTGGGCCGCCGCCCCGCCGGCCAGCAACCCGGCGGCACAGGAGGCAAGGATCACGCATCGGACCGCAAGATATGTGCTCATGGGAGACCAGAATACACCAGTTTTGCGGAACGTCGTTGCGTTTTTCGCGGAACTCTATATAATTCTGTAATCAGGATGCAACGCACATTGGGGCGCTCTCCCGGCGGGCTCTGGCCGGCTGGGGATGACAGGAAACCCGCCCGCTGACGCGGTTTGCGAACATGGCCAAGAAGGGGTCAAGTCAAATGCAATTCAAACTCACTCCCGTGAGAATCCTCGCCGCCCTGCTGCTGTGCAGCGCTGCCGGCCAAGCTCAGAATATCTACGGCGTCATCACCGGACGCATCACGGACCCGTCGGGCTCCTCCGTGCCCGGCGCCAAGGTGACGGCGGTCAACGCCGGCACCAACGCCCGCTTTCCCGTGGGCAGCAACCAGGAGGGCATCTACACGCTGCCGGTCCTGCCGGTCGGCGTCTATTCGCTGACGGTGGAGGCGACCGGCTTCCAGGTCTTCGTCGCCCGCGGCATCCGGCTTCAGGTCAACGAAACGGCGCGAGTGGATGCCAAGCTGGCGGTCGGGGCGGCGTCGGAGACGGTCACCGTCACCGCCGATGCCATTACCGTCGATACCTCGTCGTCCACGCTGAAGACGGTCGTCGATCAGAAGCGCATCGCTGAGTTGCCGCTCAACGGCCGCAACGCCACCCAGTTGATGCGCCTCGTCGTCGGCACGACCACCGATTTCCGCGCCGACATGACCTCCGGCACCACCTACCCAGGCGTCACCCCGGTCTCGGTCAATGGCGGCCGCACCAACACCACCAACTTCATGCTCGACGGCTCGCAGAACAACGACCACTACACCAACGCGCCCAACCCGATGCCCAACCCGGACGCGTTGCAGGAGTTCAGCGTCCAGACCAACGGCTTCAGCGCCGAGTTCGGCCGCCAGTCGGGCGGCATCGTCAATGCCGTTACCAAGTCCGGCACAAATGAAATCCACGGCAGCGCCTTCTGGTTCGTCCGCAACAAGGCGATGAACGCCGCGCCCTACTTCGCCGCCATCCGCCCCGACGGGAAGAAGGCCGACGACGGCCTCAAGCGCAACCAGTTCGGCGCGACCGTCGGCGGACCGGTCCTCAAGGACCGCACGTTCTTCTTCTTCTCCTACCAGGGGACCACCGAGCGCCGCACCCCGCCTGTCGCCGAACGCGTCGTGCCCAACGCCGCGCAGCGCACGGGCGACTTCTCCGCGCTCACCCGCTCCCTGCGCGATCCCTACGGCACCGGCAACTACGCGGGCAACCGTATCCCCGCCTCCCGCCTCAGCCCGATCTCGCAGGAGATCCTCAAATTCATCCCGCTGCCCACCGCTGGCAACACGATCACCACCTCGGCGCCCACCAACTACGACGACAACCAGTACCTGGTCCGCGTGGACCACCAGATCACCGCCAACAACCGCCTGACCGGCCGCTACTGGGACAGCGCCGCCGAAACGCCAGGCGTCCTGAACCCCTCCAACTACTTGGAGCAGGTCACCGGACGGACCTGGCTGAACCGCAGCGTCAACCTCACCGACACGCACAACTTCGGCGCAAGGGTCATCAACCAGTTCATGTTCGCCTTCAACCGCACCGACGGGAACAACGTCCCCGTCCTGCCCGGCAAGAGCATCGCCTCCCTCGGCGCGAAGCTGTTCAATGACGACAAGCCCCAGTGGCACGTCACCGTCGTCGGCTACTTCGGCACGCTGAACACCGGCGACACCAACACCTTCCTGCGCGATGAGTACACGCTCTCCGACACCGTCCGGTTCACCACCGGCCGCCACAGCATCTCCTTCGGCGGCGAGTTTGGCCGCGGCATCGGCGATGTCCGTAACAACTTCCGCGCCAACGGACAATGGAACTTCAATGGCGTCGCGCCGTTCACCACCGACTCGCTGGGCGATTTCATGGTCGGCCAACACAATTCGCTGGTGCAGGGCATCGGCGAGTTCCGCGACACCCGCTTCAACCGCTACGTCCTGTTCGTCAGCGACGACTTCAGGGCCTCTCGCCGGCTCACCCTCAACCTGGGTGTCCGCTGGGAGCCGTTCCTGCCCTATTGGGATCTGGAAAACCGCCTCGCCGTCTGGCATCCCGGCAAGCGCTCGCAGCGCTATCCGAACGCTCCGCTCGGCATCCTCTACGCCGGTGAACCGGACCTGCCCCGCGGCGCGATCAACGCCCGCCACGGCTACTTCGCTCCGCGCGTCGGCTTCGCCTGGGATCTGTTCGGCGACGGCAAGACCTCCCTGCGCGGCGGCTACGGCCTCTTCTACGACCAGTTGAACACCATCGCCCTCAACAACCAGGCCAATCAGGCCCCGTTCGGAACCGTGGTCACCACCTTCGGCAACATCAACAACAGCTTTGCCAACCCCTACGCCGGAACCACTGACCCCTTCCCCGCCCCGCTCAATCCGCCCGCCAACACGCTGTTCCCGCAGTTCAGCACCCACCAGCCCTACGCCCCCGATTTCCAGGGGCCGTATGTCCAGAGCTGGAACCTGACGCTGGAGCGCGAAGTCGGTCTCGGCTTCGTCGGGCGCGCCTCCTACGCCGCCTCCAAGGGCACGCGCCTGGGCATCGTGCGGGAAGGCAACGCCGCCGTCTACGCCCCCGGCGTCACCACCGCCACCACCAACCAGCGCCGCCCCTACGCGCCGTCGCTGGGCAACCTCAGCATCATCGATCCCACCAGCAACTCCACCTTCCACGCCCTGCAACTCACCGCCGACCGGCGCTTCTCCCAGGGACTCACCATCCTGGCCAACTACCAGTGGGCCAAGGCGATCGACGATGCCTCCTCCACCAAGCTCACCGGCCAGGCTCGCACGAACCCAGCCAACCAGGCGTTCGACAAAGGCCTCGCCAACCACGACAAGCGCCACGTCTTCAACCTCTCGGGCCTCTATGAGCTGCCTTTCAACTTCGACAAGGGACCAGGCAAATGGCTGCTGGGCGGCTGGAGCGTCAACGCCATCGCCTCGCTCACGAGCGGACCCCCGTTCACCGTCACCAGCGGCGTCGATAACGCCCGCACCGGCACCGGCGGCCAACGCGCCGACATGATCGGCAACCCCAGCCTCGGCGACGACCGCACCCGCGGCGAGCAGATCGCCCAGTACATGAGCGTCGCCGCCTTCACGCCCAACGCCCTCGGCACCTTCGGCAACCTGGGCCGGAACACGTTCACCGGACCCGGCTTCGCCAATTGGGATCTGGGTCTCTTCAAGACCTTCCAGATTCGCGAAAGCATGGGACTCACCTACCGCTTCGAGTCCTTCAACGCCTTCAACCGCCCCAACTTCAACCTGCCGACCACGGCCAGGAACAACGTCAACTTCATGCGCATCACCAACGCCGCCGACACGCGCATCCTCCAGATGGCGCTGCGCCTGACCTGGTAGAATCCGGGCGCCACAACAGGGCCGGCGGACTCCAGGGTCCGCCGGCCTCCCAATCGTAAGGAGACCCCGTGGATCGACGACACTTCCTTCTCTCCGGCCCCGCCCTGCCCGTCCTCGCCAGCCAGGCCACCCCCCGCATCCGCACTGCCGTCTGGGGCACCGGGCACAGCCACACCAGCGGCAAGCTCAAGGCGATGCGCGATTCGCCCGACTACTTCGTGATGGGCGTTTGCGAGGAAAAACCGGACGCCCTGGCCGCCGCCCGCAAGAACCCCGTCTTCGAGGGCCTGCCCTGGATGACCGAGGCCGAACTGCTCGCCGATCCGCGCATCCAGTTGATCGTCGTGCAATGCAGCGTCTGGGACGCCCTCCCGATGGGCCACAAGGTCATCGCCGCCGGCAAGCACTTGCACATCGAGAAGCCGCCGGGCAACGACTGGGCCGGCTTCCAGAAGCTGATCGCCGAGGCCCGCCGCAAGAACCTGCTGGTCCAGACCGGATACCTCTGGCGCCACCACGAAGGCGTCAACGCCGCCCTCGACGCCGCCCGCAAGGGCTGGCTCGGAGACATCCTGCTGGTCCGGGGCGCGATGAACGCAGATCGCGACGCCGCCCAGCGTGCCGTCGAGGCCAAGTACCGTGGTGGCGGGCTGTTCGAACTCGCCGGCCACGTCATCGATCGCACCGTCGAACTGCTCGGCCGCCCCAAGGAAGTGCGGAGCTGGCTCCGCCACCACTCCAAGATCGCCGACACCCTGGCCGACAACAACCTCACCGTCTTCGAGTTCGACCGCTCCCTGGCCGTCATCTCCCAGACGACCAACATGTCCGGCTCCGGCGACCACCGATCATTTGAGATCATCGGCTCCGACGGCACATTCATCGTCTCGGCCGAAGCCAACCCGCCGCGGATGCGCGTCCACATGCGCAAGCCGCAGGGCCCCTACAAGGCCGGCTGGCAGGACCTGACGCTGCCGCCCCAGCCCCGCTTCATCGGCGACTTCCAGGAACTGGCCCGCGCCATCAAGTCCGGCCAGCCGCTGACGCAGTCCTACGACCACGAGTTGCTGCTGCACGAAACCCTGCTGCGCGCCTCCGGGGAGATCCAGTAGTGAAGGCGATCACCCGCCGCAGCGCCCTGATCCTGCCGGCGGCCGTCATCCGCGGCAGCGCGGCCAACTCCGCTGTCACCGTCGGCGTGATCGGCACCGGCAACCGCGGCTCCTATGTCGCGGCCCAGGTGGCCAAGCATACGCCGGCGCGCATCGCCGCGCTCTGCGACATCGACGCGGCCAAGCTGGCGGCCGTCGCGAAGGAACTCGGCGTCCCTGCCGCTGGCCTGCACGAAGACCACCGGCGTCTGCTGGCCTCCAACGTGGACGCGGTAATCATCGCCACGCCGGTCTTCCTGCATCCCGGTCATTTCGAGGATGCGGTCCGAGCCGGCAAGCACATCTACCTCGAAAAACCCGCCGCCATCGACGTCGAAGGCTGCCGACGCATCATCCGTGCCGCCGATTCCGCCGACCGCCGATTCAACATCACGTTCGGATTCCAGCGCCGCTACGCCCAGCTCTACCGCAAGGCGAAACGTTTGGCCGATTCCGGCGCCCTCGGGGAGATCCGCCTGGGTGTCGCCCGCTTCATTAAGAGCGAAGGCGCCGCCGCGGCCGCCAGCCGTCTTCCCGATGCCGCGACGCAGAGGCGCGAGAACTGGTGGGTCTGGAAGGACCTCTCGGGCGACCTGATCGTCGAAAACAACATCCATTCCATCGACGTCCTCAACTGGTTCCTCGGCGGACGCCCCGTCAGCGCCATCGGGGCCGGCGGCCGCCGCGTCCTTCAGGGCGGCGATACGCGCGATCACAACTTCGTCGCCTATACCTACCCGGACGGCACCCAGGGCCAACTCTCCGGCGCCACCATCGCATCGCCTGGCTACCGCGATGTCGTGGAGCAGTTCTTCGGCTCCAAAGGGACGGTCGAAACCTCTGAGAACCACCTGCGCTACTTCCGCGCCGCCGGCGACGAGTCCACCGAAAAGACCCCTCGTCCGCTGACCATCGATGCCGTGGAGGAGTTCGTCCGCCGAATCGCCGAAAACAGGCCCGAAAACACCGCCATCCAGGGCGCCGAAAGCACACTCACCGCGATCCTTGGCCGCATGGCCATGGATGCCCGCCGCGAGGTCACATGGGACGAGATGATGAAGCCCTGACCCCCATGCTACGACGTACCCTGCTCTCCCTGCCGCTCGCCGGCGCCGCGGCACCCCCCTCCCGGCCACGCGTCAAACTTTCCATCCGCGTCGAGCCGCTCTTCCCCGGGCTCGATCTTCCCCGCCAGCTCGAACGGGTCGCCGAGGCCGGCTACGACGGCTACGAGTTCGGCGACTGGCGAGTGCAGGACCCGGCCCGGATCACCGCCATCCACCGCCGCCTGGGCATCGAGTGCGTCTGCCTGGTCGGCAACCGCGGCGTGAACCCGAAGGGGATGGGCCTTTGCGATCCGGCCGAACGCCACGGCTTCCTCGCCGAGATCCGCGCCTCGACAGAGGCAGCCAAGCGCTTCGAATCCCGCAAGCTGGTGGTCCTGAGCGGCTTCCGCGTCCCCCGACTCAGCCGCGAGCAGCAGCGGGCCAGTATCGTCGAAGGGCTCAAGCGCGCGCAAGAGATCGTGGCCCCCGCCGGCATCGCCATGATCGTTGAGGTCATCAATACGCTCGCGAAAATCGAGCCGCTCAACCCCCACGGCGACAACCATGCCAACTACTACCTGGACCGCACCCCGGAGGCGTTCGACATCGTCCGCCAGGTTGGCGGCGGGCACGTGAAGATCCTCTACGACGTCTATCACACGCAGATCATGGAGGGGAACCTGATCGAGACGATTCGCGGCAACATCGCCGACATCGCTCATTTCCACATCGGCGACGTCCCCGGTCGCCACGAGCCGGGGACGGGCGAGATCAACTTCCCGAACGTCTTCCGCGCCATCCATGCGAGCGGGTACGAAGGGTATGTCGGCATGGAGTACATTCCCAGCATTGACGCCATGAAGACCCTGTCCGACGTCCGCGCCCTGGCCGCCTTCACGCTGCCCTGATCCGTACCGGAAGTGGCCGTCTCAGGGCTTCTCGCCCACCACGGTCTCCACGGGCCCGCACATCTTCTTGATCGAAGCGTGGGCGATCATGAATCCCTCCAGACGGACCGAATGGCAAGTTGAATCGGCGATGACGAGCGAAGAAAGATCCGGATGGCGATTGTCAGCTTGCGTGGGTACTCCCGGCACCGCGGCGTCAGCCTGAAGGCGATCCAGAAGGCCATCGAGTCGGGGCGGATCCGGACGCTGCCGGACGGCAAGATCGAGACAGAGGAAGCCGACCGGGACTGGGCGCGCAACACGGGGCCTCGGGCAGGGGCGAAGCCGCCGGAGCAGCCCAGAGCCAGCCCGATCACGCAGTCATTTGAGTCCCCACGACCCGACGGCGGCGGCCTCGGCGGGCTCGATTACGGGCCGCCGCGTGCTCGGGAGATATGGCGGGTCGCAGTACACCAATTCGTCTCCGACGAGACGCTGAGAAGCGAGGAACTCGACTGCATGCGTATTCCAGCGAAGCCGATCACTGATTCCAATCTGATGGCGATCAGGAT
>CAZLDN010000157.1:0-10795 GCA_964558355.1 uncultured Candidatus Solibacter sp. | reverse complement strand
CCGCCACCCCGCGTTCCGCCCCTTCGCTCCATCCGGCGTCTCCTTGCCCGTCGCCGAACGCGCCTGCCGCGAGATCCTCACCCTCCCCATCGGCCCCCATGTCCGCCTCGCTGACGCGGACCGCATCGCCTCCCTCATTCGGAGGTACTTCTGCTGATGTCCTGCCACGACTGGTATCGGAACAAGCGAACCATCGTCACCGGCGGCCTCGGCTTCCTCGGCAGCAACCTCGTGCATACCCTCTCCGCCGCCGGTGCCGATGTCACCGTCATCGACTCTCTCGAGCCAGGCTGCGGCGGCAACCTCGCCAACATCGAATCCACTCCCCACCCCTGCCGGCTTATTCGCGCCGGCATCGGCGACGCGGCCTCCTTCCGGCCTGCCCTCGAAAACTGCGAGGTCATTTTCAATCTCGCCGGAGAGATCAGTCACGGCCGCAGTATGCGCGAGCCCGAACGCGACGCCCAATTGAACGCCGTCGCCCAGCTTCGCTTCCTAACTCAACTGGCCGATTGCCGGCCCGGCGTCCGTGTCGTCTACGCCGGCACTCGCCAGGTCTACGGCGTACCCAGGAAACTCCCCGTCAACGAAGACCACCCCATCGACCCTGTCGACTTCAACGGCATCCATAAGTACGCCGCCACCATGTACCACATGCTGTTCTCCCGGCTCGGCAGATTGGATGCGGTAGTTCTCCGCCTCAGCAACGTCTACGGCCCGCGAATGGCGCTGGACGTCGCAGGTCAAGGCTTCCTGGGTGTCTTCCTCCGCCTCGCCTTGTTGGGGCAGACCCTGACAGTCTTCAGCCCCGGCGACCAACTTCGCGACCCTATCTTCGTCTCCGACGCCGTCGAGGCCTTCCTGTCCGCCGGCGCCGTCCCCGTCCTCCCGGCCCGCTCCTTCAATCTCGGAGGCCCCGAAGCCCTCAGCCTGCAATCCATCGCCGCCATCGTGTCCGCCGCCGCCGGCCTGGAAGGCCGGGTCAAGGTCGCGGAATTTCCCCATGAGCAGAAGAACTACGACATCGGAAGCTATGTCGCCGACTGGTCCCGGGCCAGAAACCTGCTCGACTGGCTGCCCCTCACCCAGTTCGAAAACGGGGTACGCACCACCCTCGACTTCTATCGATCCCGCGAGGACGCTTTCCCGCCGCTCCACGGCGCTCCTTCCATTCCGCAGGTAACCCGATGAACCCGGTTGAGTTCTCCAACATCGCCGCCGCCGAGCGCAGTTTCTGGTGGTACCGCGGCATGCGAGAGATCCTCTTCGATCAACTCGATCGCCTCACCCCCGGCCGCCACATCCGCCGCGTGCTGGACGCCGGATGCGGCACCGGCGCCACGGCCCTGGACCTCACCAGACGCTACGGCTGGCAAGTGATTGGACTCGATGCCAGCCCCATCGCCACGCAGTGGCTCCGCAGCTGCGGACTGCCGGCGCTACAGGGTGACGTTGCGGGCCTCCCATTTCCCGTAGCCTCCTGCGATGCCGTAGTCTCGTGCGATGTCCTCGTCTATGTCGCTCCAGGTGATGAAATCACCGCCTTCGCCGAATTCGCCCGCGTCGTTCGGCCCGGCGGCCTCCTTGTCCTACGCGTTGCTGCCTTCCAGTGGCTCCGCAGCCGCCACTCCATCTTCGTCGGCGAACGCCAGCGCTTCACCCGCCCTCAGATCCTCAAGCTGGCCGCCGCCAGCGGTTTTCAGCCCCTCTGTTGTACCTACCTGAACGGCCTCGCCCTGCCATTGGCCTGGGCCAAGTTCCGGCTCTTGGAACCGCTCTTCAACAGGCAGCCCGCCAGCGGCGTCGGGGCAATGCCCGCATGGCTCGACTCACTTCTCCTTTCCGTCCTCCGCTACGAACGCGCCTGGCTCAAACGGGGCCATGCGCTCGCCATCGGCCAGAGTATCCTCCTCGTCGCTGAACGCCTCTCCGAATCGCACCCTCTCTGACTGTCCCTTCAAAGAATCCTTGCCCCTTGAATCATTTTGCGCTCAATCCTCCAGGCCACTTGCGATGGTCCGCCCTTGCGTCTACTTCAGTCGCGGCGCCCGGAGATCGCGGGGTCCCCGATTTGTCTGGATGGGCGTGGAGGAACAAGCGCGCGAACGTGAACCTTATGGTGCTGCCGGTGAACCACAGCACCGTTCCCCCAAATAACGGCGCACTCGGAGACAACGCACCAAGCCACGCCTCCTTGCGCTGTGCTGGGCCGATCCACTATTCCTTCGCCTACTTGACCTTGCTGGAGCAAGCGAACACTGCGGTCCACGACCTCGAAGCCTCCACCAACCTCAATGGTTCACCGTCGAGCCCGGCCCACTCACGGAGCCGCTTGGCGAGCTTGAGAACAATCATGTCGTCGCTGCGGCGCGGAAGATTCCCGCCGGCGCGGAGCAACGCGATGAAGACGGAACCCTCCTCTGCGAGCCTACCACTGTCGGACCGCAGGCCCATCTCCTCCAGTGAGTGAGTGCGGGTGATCATCCCGATCTCCTCCGCAACCTCGCCGCTTCTTCTGCCGCCCTCAGCCTGCGAACCGAAGGCCCGGAACTGCTGTTTCTCCGGAACGGACACGAGGATCCGCCCATCCGCCCGCTCATGAAATGCGAGGTCGAGCCAGGTTGCTCCAGTCGGCGCACGGAAGCCGTCATCCGCGGCCAGCCGGACCTCAAACTGGCAAGAGTAATTTTTCGCCTTCTTGTTGTGTTCGATGGGGTCGCCGTCTACTTCGACCAATCCCTGAAGGAGTTGGCGAAGTCGGAGCACACGTGTTTTGACCGGCGAATCTCCGGTGACCGCGCTTTGGATCTTCGTGTTATCCAGCACCCCTCGCGCCGCGGCAAACAGCTTCAACAACTCGATCGGCTGAGACTGCTGGTCCACACCGAGTTCGGCGAAGTCCATCTCATGCACCTTGCCGCGGACCGTGATTTCGAACATCGCGTCGAATACGACGACCGAAACGTCCCCCCAGGTCGCTCCCGCGGGAACGCAGATGCTCGGCGCGGACTTCAGTGAAGGCGGTTCGCTCGCGGCCAGCCGCTCTTCCACGTACTCCAAATCGACCGCAATCCGCCCGCCTTCCACGCGCGAGACCGAAGCAAGATCGATCAGATGATGGCTGGAGGGAAGGCCGTCCGGGTTTCCACTGCAGCCGACCGTGAGCAGCAGCGCCGCGCCTGGCCCGATGGTTGACCGGATTGCGGCCGACATCTCCGAGACTGGCGTGCCTGCACCAATGCCCAGGAAGATGTCCCGGTACCGTCCGCCCAGGCGCCTCCGGCCGATGTGCCAGAGGTGCTCGCGCAGAAGCGTCGCGATCGGCGAGGAGAGATCGAGGGAGCCCGGCACAAGGCCAGCCACGCGATCGGCGTCGATGCGCCATTGCCGCAGCCTGTCGATCTCGATGTCAATGACGCCCTCGGTCGGGCATCCGAAACAAGCCTCGACGCCCGGCGTCACCCAGTGGACACCGGCAAAGTGCGGGTCACCGCACTGGTCGCAGTAGACGGATTCGGCCAACTCCATCTCGCGGAGGATGCCAAGCCCGAAGACCTCCTCCCGCTGGCGCGGGTTCCACCGGCGCGATTCGTCGTCACCGAACATGCCATCGCCGGACGCCAGCAGGTCAAGCAGTCGTTGCCAAACTGTTCGCATCTTTTTCCACCTCCCATGTACGCAAATAGCTCCGCAACGCCTGCTCCTCTGGCGAGTCCTCGAGGTCGCAGAACGACGGAGCCGAAAGGCGGAAGCTGATGCTCCGATGTTTTCCGGTGGAGGTCTGAATGAATGCCTGTAGGACCGCGCTGGACACCATGGCCGACGCCAACATGGCGTGCGAGTCGCGGAACTTGTCGGCGATCACCTCGTGGATGGACCCGTCCCGCCGGCGCCCGTCGATCGAGACCTTAATAGCCGAGGGCGTGACGCCGCGGAACTTGAATTCCATCGACTGAATCCGAACGAAATCAATATGGTCGGCCGGATTCGTCGGGAAGGTCAGATTTGGGTCCTTCAGGATCTCCAGGTCGTAGCTGTCCAACTCGGGAAGCCTCAACTCCTGGTCTGCTCCGAGCACGGCGTGGGCAAAGATGTGCGCCAGACGGTCGCGGATCTTGGCGCCGCCCTGGGCGTAGATGTCGAGCGAGCCGTCGGTCGTGCGGTAAGCGAAGACGATCTTGAAGGCCGGATTCCAACTCGTCCGTTCGAAATGCCCTTCCAGGTCGTAGCCTTCCCGCTCGTCCGAATAGTCGGCTGGGTAGGCGAGAAGCACTCGATGCCACCCTCCCGCTGAACATGTTCCACGACGCAGTGATGCCCACGGCACTGCTCGGGTTGAAACATCTCAATGATTTGGTGACTGAGTTCAGACTTGATGTCGTTCGTCACCTCAAACTGCCGCACCGGAAGCCCCTGACGCGACTCCCACATCCTCTTCGAGAGCAATTCGATGCGGGCCAGCGTCCTCGCACTGTCAATGACGTCCGGATGTTCCAGGCACATCCAAAAGGCCCGGTCGTAGGCGCTGCTCATCGCCGCCAGTTTGCCGGCGACGGCAGTGTCCTTACCCCGGCTGGCTTCGATGAGAACCTGCGTCCCCATGGAACTCGCCAGGGATTCCGTGCGGCGGAAAACCTGGAAGGCCTCCAGGCGCTCGTCGGGTGCCATTGTGTTGAAGCGATGCAGGATTGGCTCGATCTTCCTGGCGCTGATGGCCGTCCAATCGAAGTCCGTGAACGCCGGGGTGTCTGCGAAGAACCGCTGTAGTAGGGGATTCGAGACGCGGCGGAAGAATGAGGGTAGATCAAAGAATGCGGGCACTCGTAGCCTCCAAGAAAATGACAAGGGCTCCCACCTTGGTCGCGCGTCGGCGGCCAGGTGCGCATTCTCCCGACATTGCACGCTAGGGAGTGGATCAGAGCCCCGTCTGGGGTTTAATTAGCAGCGAACACCCGCAGGATAGCACAGCGAACAATTGGCGAAACAAGTCACAACGTAAGCCGTTGATTCCGGGAGGAATATTACACTTGACAGGGTCCAATCTGTGAAAGCCTGTGGAAATCGCGCTCTGCGTTTCCCTCAGTCTAAGTGACTGTTCTGCTTAAGTTTATACCACTCCTCCCGCTGCTCCTCCCAGCCCAGCTTTTCGGCCACGCGCCTTGCCGCCACCTCGCTGATCGGGAATCGCCCCGTCTTGTTTGGCGGAAACTCCAGAATCTCCTGCTGGATGTCCGGCGCGAGCCAGATCAGCTCCATGATCTGGCTCATCCGTTCCCGGGTGATGCACCCAAGACGGGCGAGGTCCGCGTAGTCGCGGGCTTCGCCACGCCGGATCATGTCTTGGAAATGCATCGTCAGAGCCAGCACCTGAGTGACTCTCGGGAGACGGCCCCTGCAGGAGGAGGGTGCCTCCGCCGTGTCGCCACACTCCGCCCTCTTGCTCGCGTGCAGACGGAATTGGATTTCAGTTGCGCTGTTTGTCATTCTTGCGTTCCTCGGATTCGATCGGCCGCCCAGTCGCACAGATTGCGCGCACCGCTGGACCGGAACCCCACCGTCACCGTCCCGGTCTTGCCGTCGTAGCGGACCTGGTCGACCAGGGCTCGGATGAACCGCTCCTGTTCCCATGTCGACAATTGCTCCCACAGTGGATCGAACTCCTGAAGCGCCGCCTCCACTTCCTTGGGATCGGCGCCTTCGGCCTCCATGCGGGCCATCTGGCTGAGGAGCTCCGGCATACGGTTGTTGAGGTACCTCGCGCGATCCTGCAACTCAGCGAGGCGATCCGTCGCCGACGTCGTGGTGCCAGCCGTCAGTGCAACAACGCCCATCTCCTGGGCGATCTTCTTCAGCTCCAGTTCAGCATCTGCCTTCTCCCGCTGAATCTCCAGAGCATCTCGTTGCCGTTGCTCTTCGATCTCGCGCAGCACCGCTCGCAGCACAGTCGGGTTGCGGCCAACACCGCGAAGCTGATCCAGCACAGCGTCCTCGAGGGCGGGCGCCGAGACCGATCGCGTCTCACACTGCGCCCATCCTCGCTGGTGCGCCTTCACGCACACGTAGTAGCGATAGACCCGGTTCTTCTTGCTGACGTAGCTGTGGATCATCCCGACGTCGCAGCTGGCGCAACGCACCAGGCCTTTCAGCAACGCGCCATGCTTGTTGCCGACGTTGCGGCCACCGCGTCGGCCATTCCGGCTCAGAGCACTCTGGACCCGGTTCCAAGTGTCGTCGTCGATAATGCGCTCGTGCTCTCCCTCATAGACCTTGCCACCGAAATCAACCTTACCGGCGTAGATCATGTTCGTCAGCATGTTGTAGAGGCTGTTCTTGGCAATCGGCTTCCCGCCCGCCTGCCGGCCTTCGCGCGTCGTCCAGGCCTTCATGCACCATCCGCGGCGGTCCAGTTCTTCTACCACCGGGATCAACGAGCCCAGCTCGAGGTAGAGCCCAAAGATCTCGCTCACCCGCTGCGCCTCTGCCGGATTGATGACGATGGCACCGCCCTGCGGAGCCACGTCATAGCCGAGCACGAGATTCCCGCCAACCCATTTTCCTTTGCGCCGCGCGGCGCTCATCTTATCGCGCGTGCGCTCCGAGATCATCTCGCGCTCAAACTGCGCGAAGGATAGCAAGATGTGCAGCGTCAGGCGGCCCAGCGAGTTGGTGGTGTTGAACTGTTGCGTCACCGACACAAACGTCACGCCGTTTTTGTCGAGGACCTCGATGATCCTGGAAAAGTCGAGCAATGAACGCGTCAGCCGGTCCACCTTGTAGACCACCACGCAGTTCACTACGCCCGATTCGACGTCGGCCAGCAGTCGCTTCATTGCTGGCCGGTCCATGTTGGCGCCGGTGTAGCCGCCGTCGTCGTACTTCTGCTGCAGCGGCACCCACCCTTCATGCCGCTGGCTGTTGATGAACGCTTCGGCAGCCTCGCGCTGCGCGTCGAGCGTATTGAAAGACTGCTCCAGTCCTTCGTCCGTCGACTTCCGGGTGTAGATGGCGCACCGCACGACCGTGGGTCTGGCGACACCGCTTCCGTTCTTATCGTTCCGCCGGTCAGCGCCCACTTCGCGCCTCCTTGCCAAGCCCGAAGAACGTGAAGCCATTCCATCGCGTGCCGGTGATCTCGCCGGCGATGGTGCTGAGCGAGGTGTAGTGCCGGCCCTCGTACTCGAAGCCGTCATCGAGCACTTTCACAACCAACGTTCGCTCCTTGTACTTCTTCACGATCAGGCTCCCCGGCATTGGCAGCCGAGCGTCGTGGGCGTGGCTCACCACCATCGTGGTTGCCGACATCTCGGGCGGGATAGCATCTCGTCGTCGCGCCGCATTCTCCGCAATCCGTGTCCTCAGCTCCGTCCCGCGGGCGATCGAGATGGCGAATGCCCGGACCACCTCCGGCAGTCCGCCTTCCTTGGCTGCCTGAATGTGCCAGGCGATCTTCCGCCGCAGGTGCTGGCAGTTCGCAATTGGGTGCTCGGCGCCAAACATCTCCCGGTGAATCGCCTGCAGTTCCGCCGGGCCCAGCCGCGGTAGCTGCCCGATGTCCGGCAGCCCTTCACGCTTCCTCATGATCGGGGTAACTCCTTTCTCCGACGCGTCAACGTCATTCCATGAGGGCTCGGTTCCGCCGTCTTATCAAGGTCTTCCGTTGACGGCAGCGGCCCGGCGACTGGGCGGATCAACCGGATCCGCGCGCGCCGCCGGTAAGCCGCAGCCAGCAGCATCGTGATCTCGCTGAGGGCATCGTCCACTCTCAGCTCTTGGCCGGATTGCATAGCACTGCCTCCCACGGGTGGCCGGCCTGGCGAAAAGGAAGTGAGTGCGGACGATGGGATGGCGGTGCCGCCGTTGGCGGGCAGTGTGGTTGCTCGATCCGATGTCCAGCACCCACAACGAGTCCCGCTTGGCGGCCTGCCCGCTATCTGGTGTTCAGTGGCGCATTCGCGCCCCTGTCAACTAATACTGGCTGGAGTTGGAAGATTTGCGGGTTTGTGGGGCCTTGTTGTACGGGGCCGTCAACAAACGCGACCTGTCAACAGGAGAAACCGGAGAATTGGCAAGTAAAAACGTGGGGTTCGGCCTCAACCCTGGGGTTGAGCGTGCGCCCCCGCGCAGTCTCTTTTCCAACTGGAGAAACCGCCCACTGCGCAAGAACCTGCGGAATGTGGCGGATACGGGCGAGAGCGTCGGCCAGCGCTGCTGTCAAGATAATGGGCCTGTGAATTTGGGACGCAGACGGTGTGGCTCCCCAGTCTGGACACGTTTCGAACTTTTGCGGGCCAACTGGCACTGTGATCGAACCTGTCAACGCCTAATGTTTTCAGAATGATCGGTGTGGACGGCCTACACCTGTCCACGCCGGGCCCCCAGATTGGACACGTCTCGAACTCGCCTGAAACCGGACTCCTTTCGCTCCTGGGGGCCGATCCCTGCGGGCGGGTAGCGCCGCCCGCGAGGGGCATTGTGAACTGAACCGCCCAAGTAACCAATAGCGATCCAAGAGATGTACGAAGAGGCACGCCCCGTGCGGTGCCTCTTTTTTTTGCGCTCAAAGGTACGAATCGATATGACCACTCTCGATGCCGCGATTGCGTGGATTCAGAAAGGCTTTTCTCCGGTGCCCATTCCACACCGGTCGAAGCGACCCATTCTCAAGAAATGGGAACAGCTTGAAATAACGACCGACGTGGCACCGCAATATTTCAACGGCAAGCAGCAGAACATAGGCGTGCATCTTGGGGACAGGCACGGAAGTACCGACGTGGACTGTGATTGCCCAGAAGCCATCAGAGCCGCCCGGGCACTGCTCCCGGAGACAGGGTTGATATTCGGGAGGCAATCCAAACCGTTCTCGCACTTCTTCTATCGTTCAGATCCGCCGCTCCGAACCTCGCGGTATATTGACCCGCTGGACCGTAAAACCCTTGTAGAGCTGCGCGGTTTATCGGCGGATGGGTCAGTCGGGTTGCAAACCGTGGTCCCGCCAAGCGTACACCAGACTGGCGAGCCGGTCCGATTCGAAGACGGATTCGACCGCGACCCAGCCAACATAGATGCCCCAGTGCTGCAGACAGCGGTCAGGAAAATCGCGGCTGCGGCTCTACTTGCGCGGCACTGGCCCCGATCTGGCGAGGGACGACACGCGACGATGCTCTGTTTGGCGGGAGTTCTGCAGCGAGCCGGTTGGGCACAGGAAGATGCCGTGCAGTTCTGTCGCGCCGTGTACCAGGCGGTTCCCGATCACGACCGCCACGCGATCACCCGGACCGAAGGCGAAGTTCGGGACACGTTTCGAAACGCAGCGGCCGGACGCGCCGTGACGGGCATACCAACGCTGCAAGAGAGCTTCGACAAACGCGTAGTCAGCCGGGTACTCGAATGGCTGCGGGCAGAGCAGCGGACGCCGGAGCCCGACCCTCAGTTAGCTGGAGACGACGATCATTCGCAACGCCGCGATTACCATTGGAACGACACCGGCAACGCGGACCGCCTGGCGGACTTGTACGGGCATGAGCTGATCTATTGCACTGAGCGGAACAGTTACTACGTTTGGACTGGGCAGCAGTGGCGGTTTGATGAATTCGTGGAAGCCGAAAAGCGGGCCGAAAAAACGATGCTCGAAGCTTTTGCCGAAGCAAAACATATTACGGATGGGGAAAAGCGCAAGGCGTTCCTGAGATTTGTGAACAGGTCGCTGTCCCGCGCCGCGCTGGCGAGCATGATTCATCTGACGAAGAAGAAAGTGCGGCAAGCCAGTGCGAGCGATTTTGACCAGGACCCGTGGACGCTGAACACGGAGAACGGCACCGTGGATTTGCGAACGAGCACGTTGCGACCGCACAGGCCCGAAGACCTTCTGAGCAAAATGATTCCGCTTCGCTATGACCAGCACGCCGAGTGCCTGCAATTCATGGCGTTCCTGTATCGGATCATGGGCAGCCACCCGGATGCCTCGGACGGCGAGAACATCAATGCCGAGCAAATGGTTTCTTATCTGCAGAAGGTTTTCGGCTGCGCGGCTACCGGGAAGCCGGAGAAGCTTCTGTTCGTCCTGTATGGCGAGGGCAACAACGGCAAGACGACACTGCTCGAGGTTATCCGGGACACGCTGGGCGACAAGGAATACGCTGGACAGGTTCAGGTCGATAGCCTGATGATTCGCCCAAAGGAGGCGCTGTCGAGCAATGCCGTCAATACGGACCTCGCGGACCTCCAAGGATGCCGATTTGTATCATCCAGCGAGGTAGAGCAGGGGCAGCGGCTCTCGCTTAGCCGCGTGAAGTACCTGACGGGTCTCGGGCAGATCAAGGCGCGACGGCTACGCGAGAACATGATCACCTTCCGTCCGACGTACAAACTGTTCCTTGACTGCAATCACAAGCCGGTCATCACGGACCCCAACGACGCCATCTGGAACCGCGTCAAGTGCATACCGTTCAAGGTCCAGATCCCGGACGACGAGATCGACACGGACTTGCCCGCAAAGCTGCGAACGGAGCTGCCGGGCATTTTGCGGTGGATCGCGGAGGGCGCGACTCTCTACTATCGCGAAGGTCTTGGTGATCCGCCGGATGTAACGGCCGCCACCGAACAGTACCGTCAGGAATCGGACCGGCTCAAGGAATTCTTCGGGGACCGTTGCCTCATTGCGGCTGACGGCGATTGCAGCTCATGGAAGACAGAGAAGTGCTGGGTGCCCGTCGCGGATCTGTACTCGGCGTACTCGGCGTGGGCGGAGGCGGTGATCGCACGGCGGCGGCGGCTGGTCGGGGGCGCGGCATGACGG